>JAEWIL010000186.1 GCA_023387085.1 Pseudomonadota bacterium
GGGGCGAGCGGCGAGCGGGTGGTCATGCCGCCCGCTTAACCGCTACGCCCCCGACGTCAATCAGCCTTTGGGCGCGATCAGGCGGGGATGCCGCTGATCGACTTCACTTCCATGAAGTCCTTGAGACCGAACACGCCGCCTTCGCGGCCGTTGCCCGACGCCTTGTAGCCGCCGAACGCCGCGCCCGGGCCGGGACCCCATGCGTTGACGGCGACCATGCCGGCGCGCAGCTTCGGGGCGACATCGGCTGCCTTGGCGGGATCGCCGGAGATAACGGCCGACAGACCATATTCGGTGTCGTTGGCGATATCGACCGCCTGATCGAGCGTGTCATAGGCCATGATCGTCGCAACCGGGCCGAACACCTCTTCCTTGGCGATGCGCATGTCAGGGGTGACCCCCGAAAAGACCGTGGGCTTGATATAATAGCCGCGGTTGACGTTCGAGGGCAGACCGGTGCCGCCGGTTTCGAGCGTTGCGCCCTCGTCGATCGCCGACTGGATCAGGCCCTGGATCTTGTCGAACTGTGCCTTGTTGACGACGGGGCCGATATGGCCGCCTTCGGTCATCGGGTCGCCTACCGAGGTGCCGTCGAACATCGCCTTGATGACGCCGACCGCTTCGGCTTCGCGGTCCTTCTGGACCAGAATGCGGGTCGGCGCGATACAGCTCTGGCCGGTGTTGACGAGCACGCCCTGCACCGTCGGGGGCAGCACGGTTTCGAAATCGGCGTCGGGCAGGACGATGTTCGGCGACTTGCCGCCCAGTTCCTGATGGACGCGCTTCACCGTGTCGGCGGCGGCCTTGGCGACGAGGATGCCGGCGCGGGTCGATCCGGTGAAGCTCACCATTTCGATGCCGGGGTGCGCGCTGATCGCGTTGCCGACGGTGAGGCCGTCGCCCTGCACGAGGTTGAACACGCCGGGCGGGACGCCTGCCGCATCGAGAATCTCGGCGAAGATCACCGCATTGCCGGGGCATTCTTCCGACGGCTTCAGGATCATTGTGTTGCCGGCGGCGAGCGCGGGCGCGACCTTCAGCGCGATCTGGTTCAGCGGCCAGTTCCACGGCGTGATCATGCCGACGACGCCGATCGGTTCATAGGCGATCATGCCCGCGGCATATTTTTCGGTGAAACTGAAATCCTTCAAGGCAGCGATCGTGCCGAGGAAGCCGCCGATGCCGGCGCCGACCTGCGCGGTGCCCGCGAAGCTGACCGGGGCGCCCATTTCCGACGCCATCGACTTGGCGAGGTCCGCCCCGCGCTTCTTATATTCATCGACGATGCGGTTCAGCAGGTCGAGGCGTTCCTCGCGCGTCGTCTGCGAGAAGCTCTTGAACGCTTCCTTCGCCGCGGCGACAGCATCGTCGACGTCGGCCGCGGTGCCGAGTACGACGGTCGAGGCCGCTTCCTCGGTCGCGGGGTTGATCACGTCGTGAAGCTTGCCGCCCTTGCTGTCGACCCATTTGCCGCCGATGTAATGTTGTTTCAGATGCGTTTCGGTGCTCATCATTCTTCTCCCATCGGCGGTCAATTCCGTCTCGGATTGCTACCTAATCACTGTGCCCGATGAATCAAGCACGGCCAACTGTGAAAACTGGCGGGTCAGCGCTTTTCAGCAGACAGGCGCGACATCAATATGGCTGCGCGTACTGCCTGACGGCTGATACTCGGGATATCGACCGCCTCCCCCGGCGCGTGGTCGCCGGTGCTGTAGGGCCCGAGCCCCGCGAGGCCGTCGACGTCGGCGGCGACGAAGCTGATGTCGCCCGCGCCGCGCTTCAGCGGATCGAGCGCCGCCATCTGGGGCAGGCCGAGGTCGCGGTTCACGGCGTTCAACTTCGCAAGTAGCGCCTTGTTTCCCTCGGTTGGCGCCATCGGCGGATAGCCGCCGGGATCGAAGCTGATCTTCGCATCGGTGCCGGGGGCGTGGTCGGCGACGATCGCGGCCATCTTCGTCTTCACCCGTTCGATCTGTTCGGGCGACAGCGCGCGCAGATCCCCGCGCGCGATCGCGATCGGGGGGATGATGTTGGTCTTGCCGTTCGCGGTGGCACGGATGCCGCCGGCGTCGAGTTCGGCCTGCTGGCCGCCCGCGATCAGCCCGACGTTGAAGGTCAGGTTCGGTTCGGGCAGCTCGGTGCGAAAGCGCTGGATGATGCGCGTCAGCTCATAGATGGCGCCGTCACCCGCCGCGGCGCTGAAAATGCCGGAGCTGTGCGCGCTCTTGCCCGTCGCGGTGACGGTCCAGCTATCCGACGACCGGCGCGCGATCGACCCCATGTCGGCGCCCCCGTCGCGAACAAGGCCTTCGAAATCGAGCGCAACGTCGGCACGTTTGCCCGCCGCGATCAGGTCCGCCCGCGCTTTCTCGATCGGGGTGCCTGCATCCTCCTCGTCGCCCGTCATGTGGAATTCGATATTTGCATCCTTCAGCGTCCCCGCCGCCTGCATCGCGCGCAGCGCCGCGACGACAACGACCATCCCGCCCTTGTCGTCGCCGGCCCCCGGTCCTTCACCCATATCGCCCTTGCGGGTGAAGGTCTGGAACGGCGAGTCGGGTTCGAAAACCGTGTCGAGATGCGCGATGAGAAGCAGGCGCTTGCCGTTCGGCTTGCCGGTGTGCGTGGCAATCAGATGTCCTGCGCGGCCGGTGTCCCGCATCGACTTCCACTCGACCTTGAAGCCCAGCGGTTCGAGTTCGGCGCGCATCATCTGCCCGACCTTTTCCACGCCCTCCAGATTTTGCGAACCGCTGTTCTGGTTCACCAGCCTTTCGAGCAGCGCGAGGGTGCGGCCCTGTTCTGCCGCGACCGTCTTTGCCATGACGCTTTCGGGTTTAGCGAGTTTTGCCTGCGCGGCGGGGGTGAAAGCGAGTTGGACGGCGACGAGCGCAGCAAGCGGCAGTGATTTCATATGGAAGCCTCCTTGGGATGTCCCTTGTGCCGGGCGCTTCCGTTCACAACAAGCATTCGGCCCGAGAAGCATCCTTGAGATGTTGTCTGTTGGCGATAGTGGCGATGCGCAAGACGGATAGCTAGGCCTGCGAGGAAGCCGGCGCCGCCTTCAGCTTCCCTGACGCTGGCGTATCATGAAAATTTCGCCAGTACGCGCGGCAGCGAAGAGGAGATTGCCCGCGCTGTCCTCGCCGAAACCGGCGATGCCGCCGATCGAACCAATGTCCGGTTGGAAATCCTCGTTGCGCGACGATATGCGGTCAATCCGCTGACCGGGCACCAGGCTGGAGGCGGGCGTCGACCAATAGGTACCGTCGTCGGCCATGATATATAAGTCCCGCAGCGAGGTGACGGGGCCGCGATAGACATAGCCCGCAGTGATACTGACACCGGTACGATGATAATAGGAGAAGACAGGATCGATCACGTCGGCGGGTGGCTGGGGACTGTTCCGGCCTCCGAGAAGGTCGGGGCCTTCTTTGAAAGGCCAACCAAAATTGGCACCGGGTTGTGTCGTGGTCAGCAGATCGAGCTCCTCATAGAACGTTTGGCCCCTGTCGCCGATTGTCAGTGTCGATCCATAGAAGTTGGCACTGGCGGGGTTGCGGAAGCCAAGCGCGTAGACATAGGGGTCGCCACCACCGCCGATATAGGGATTGCCCGGCGCGGGCTTGAAGAAATCGCCCGCCGATGAAGCCGGTGGAGCGGCCACCACCTTGATCCGCAGTATCTTGCCGAGCTGAGAGTTGGGATTCTGGGCCTGGCTTCGGGGATTGTCGGGAGCGGGACCGTCACCCGTGCCGACGTAGAGCAGGCCGTCGGGGCCGAAAGCGATTGCGCCGCCCATGCGGCCAAGCGGATTAGGATGCGGAATCGCAAATGCCGACATCAGATTGGGTGCGGAGCCGGGAGCGGTAAAGGCATATTGGCGCAGTTCGATATCGCCAGCGACATTGTAGCAATAGACGACGAAGCGATTCGAATTCGGGCTCGGAAGCAGCGCCATGCCAAGCAATCCGCGACCGTCGTCGGTCGACAGGTCGGGGATAGTGAAGAGCAGTGTCTTCGCCCCGGTCGAGGGGGTCAGCCGATAGACCGCGCCGGCTCTTTCCAGAACATAGACGTCGTTGCTGCCCGGGATGCCGAGAAGAAAGGTCGGCTGGTTGAAGCCTGTGCCGACGCGCTCGACCGATATGCCTTCAAAGCTGTTGGTGACGGTGATGACGACTGTTTGGGTGACGCTTTCGCTGCCGTTGCTGACCTGCAATCGGACATTATACTGATTGTAATAGTCCTTGAAGGGCAGGTCGTAATCCGGCGCGACCTTGAAACGCAGCGCCCCTTCGGGGGTGATCGAAAAGAGGTCGGCGTCGAAGCCCCCGTCAATCGTGAAGATCAGCGGCTTGCCGTTGGGGTCTAGGGCTGTAGCCTGATAGGCGGCGATCTGGTTCTCGACGACGCTCGCGGTTTGCGCCGAGGTGAAATGAAGCGGCGAATTGCTTGTCGGGGGCGTCGTACCGCCGCCGCCCTCGTTTCCTCCGTCACTGCCGCTTCTGCCTCCGCTTCCGTATGAGGTAAGGATCAAGGGGGCTAGAAGAAGGGCGAGGCGCTTCGGCATGCTGCCCCTTTTTTGCTAAAAATGCCCTTACGGCAAGCCCTTATGTTTTCAAGCCCTTATGTTTTAGCGCGCGCGGCTGGTGTATGCTTGCGTTTTCCGCCCGCGGAAACGTGAGACTTGGACGGATGAATCTCCCAACGAGTGGGGCGCCCGGTTCCCCCGAACCGGACGCCCCGCGCAATCTGATCGCTGCAGATCAGGCGCTATAGTACATGTCGAACTCGACCGGGCTCGGGGTCTGTTCAAAACGATAGACCTCGTCCCACTTCAGTTCGACATAGGCTTCGATCTGGTCCTTGCTGAATACGTCGCCCTTGAGCAGGAAGTTGTGGTCGGCCATCAGGCTGTCGAGCGCTTCGCGAAGGCTGCCGCAGACGGTCGGGACCTCGCTCAGTTCCTCGGGCGGCAGGTCGTACAGATTCTTGTCCATTGCGTCGCCGGGATGGATCTTGTTCTGAATGCCGTCGAGCCCCGCCATCAGCAGCGCCGAATAGCAGAGATAGGGGTTCGCCATCGCGTCGGGGAAGCGGAACTCGACGCGCTTCGCCTTCGCGCCCGCGCCATAGGGGATGCGGCACGAGGCCGACCGGTTGCGCGACGAATAGGCGAGCAGCACCGGCGCTTCGAAGCCGGGGACGAGGCGCTTGTAGCTGTTCGTCGTCGGGTTGGTGAAGGCGTTGAGCGCCTTGGCATGCTTGATGACGCCGCCGATGAAATAGAGGCACATGTCCGAAAGGCCGGCATAGCCGTTGCCCGCGAAGAGCGGCTTGCCCTTTTCCCAGATCGAGATGTGGGTGTGCATGCCGCTGCCGTTGTCGTCCTTGATCGGCTTCGGCATGAAGGTCGCGGTCTTGCCATAGGCATGCGCGACCTGGTGCACGACATATTTGTAGATCTGCATGCGGTCGGCGGTTTCGGTGAGCGTGCCGAAGGTCAGGCCCAGCTCGTGCTGCGCTGCGGCGACCTCATGGTGATGCTTGTCGCAGGGCAGGCCCATCTCGAGCATTGTCGAGACCATCTCGGCGCGGATGTCGACGGCGCTGTCGACCGGCGCGACGGGGAAATAGCCGCCCTTGGCGCGCGGACGGTGGGCGAGGTTGCCGCCCTCGTAGCTGCGGCCGGTGTTTGTCGGCAGTTCGATATCGTCGATCTCGAAGCCCGACTTGTTGTAGCCGGTTTCGAAGCGGACGTCGTCGAACATGAAGAATTCGGCTTCGGGACCGACATAGACGGTGTCGCCGATGCCCGTCGAGGCAACATAGGCCTCGGCGCGCTTGGCGGTCGTGCGCGGGTCGCGGGCATAGCCTTCGCCGGTCGAGGGTTCGACGATGTCGCAGAAGATCACGAGCATCGGGGTGGCCGAGAAGGGATCGTCATAGACGGCGTCGAGGTCGGGCTTGAGGATCATGTCCGACTCGTTGATCGCCTTCCAGCCTTCGATCGACGAACCGTCGAACATCAGGCCGTCTTCGAGTTCGTCCTCGCCAAGAACCGAGGCGACCATGGTAAGGTGCTGCCACTTGCCCTTGGGGTCGGTGAAGCGCAGGTCGACCCACTCGATGTCGTTGTCCTTGATCCGCGCGATGATATCCTTGGGCTTCGTAGCCATGATAGATACTTCCTTCTTGCGATGATGTCCGGCTGATGCCGGCGTCTGGTTGAACAGGATGGAGAGCGGACGCTCTTACAGGGCGTCTTCGTTGCGTTCGCCGGTACGGATGCGCAGCGCCGTCTCGACCGGGATGACGAAGATCTTGCCGTCGCCGATGCGGCCGGTCTGCGCGGCGGCGGCGATCGCCTCGACCACGCGTTCGGCAAGCCCGTCCTCGACGATGACCTCGAGCTTCACCTTGGGCAGGAAGTCGACGACATATTCGGCGCCGCGATAGAGTTCGGTGTGACCCTTCTGGCGCCCGAAGCCCTTGGCCTCGGTTACCGTGATGCCGCTGACGCCGACTTCGTGCAGCGCTTCCTTCACTTCGTCGAGCTTGAACGGCTTGATGATCGCCTCAATCTTCTTCACGCGTCTTATCCCCCACTGGGTGTCTGGTTCTGCTCGCAGCCAAAGCCGGATCAGGCCCGCCTGTCCGGTTCGCAACAGCTGAGTCGCTGCGAGGCCCCGTCATGTTGCACCAATCAAAAGCCGTGCCAATTGGCGAATCGTTAGCTTCCGGTAAGATTTGTGACGAGAAATCGCGCCGTTGCCCAAGCGGTGAGCAACGGCGCGAATTAGATGATTAAAAAATGGGCAATCGCCCCGATCAGCGCCCCATCGGCGCAGTGGTGTCGGGCAGATTGGCCTTGGTCCACGTCGATCGGTCGATGACATAGGCACGAATCGCCTCGACGTCGGCGGGGGTGAGCACACTCGAGAAGCTGACCATGCCGCGATCCTTGAGCGCGCCGTCGAGGATCACCGATTTCCACGCATCACCATTGGCCAGCGCGCCGGAGACGCGGAGATCGGGGGTGAAGCCGTTGCCGATCGCGCTGTCGCCGTGACAGACGATGCAATAGCGCCCGAAATGCGCCTTGCCCGCCGCGATCTGTTCGGGCGTGCCGAACTGCGGCGGCGGATTCCACGCGAGCGTCGTGGTCGCCGGCGGGGCGGGCAGCTTCACCGCTCCGCCGATCTTGAGCACGACGAGGCGCGGCAGGTTCGGCAGCTTGCGCGTCACGCCGCCGGCGACTCCGGCGACGAGCGGGAAGGCGCCGCCCTTGCCAGTCTGGAAGGCGATATATTGGACACCGCCGACGCGGAAGGTCGATGGCGCGCTGACGATCCCTGTCTGCATGTCGAGGTCGAGCAATTGCTTGCCCGTGTCGGCGGCATAAGCGCGGAAGCGGCCGGTGCTGGTGCCCTGAAAGACGAGGTTGCCCGCGGTCGTCATCGTGCCGCCGTTCCATGCGGCCGGATAATCGACACCCCACGCGACTTTGCCGGTACGCGGGTCGAAAGCGACGAGGCGGCCGGTCGTCGCGGCGATAGCCGCCTTGAACGCCGCCTTGTCGTCGGGAAGCATCGTCTTGTTGAGCGAGGTGCCGACGTTGAAGCCCAGCACCTTCCTTTTGTCGAGCTCATCCATGTCCTGAAGATAGCCCTGCGGAATCTGCTGCGCCGGGATGTAGACGAGGCCCGTCGCCGGGTTGAAGCTCATCGGGTGCCAGTTGTGCGCACCGAGCGCGCCGGGGATCGCGATGAAGGGCTTGCCGGTCTTGTAGAAGCGTGCCTCGGGATTTTCGATCGGCCGGCCGGTCGCGAGGTCATAGCCGGTGGCCCAGTTGATGCCGTCGACGAACGGCTTGGCGTCGATCAGCTTGCCATTCGTGCGGTCGATGGTGAAAAAGAAACCGTTCTTCGGCGCATGGTACAGCACTTTGGTCGGCGTGCCGTTCACCGCCTGCTCGGCGAGGATGATCGGCTGGGTTGCGGTATAATCCCAGCTCTCGCCGGGCGTTTCCTGATAGTGCCATTTATATTTGCCGGTCGTCGCGTCGAGCGCGACGACCGAGGAGAGGAACCAGTTGTCGCCCTCGCCGTTCGAGCGCGTCCCATGGTTCCACGGATTGCCGTTGCCGACGCCGAGATAGATCTGGTCGAGATCCTTGTCATAGACGATCGCGTCCCACACGGTGCCGCCGCCGCCCGACGTCTGCCACTCGCCCTTGTCGGACCAGGTGGCGTTGCCCTTCGATGCGAAGATGTCGTCGCTCGCGGCGCCGTCCTTCTCCTTCTTGGGATTGGGTGCGGTGTAGAAGCGCCAGCGCTCCTTGCCGGTGTCGGCGTCATAGGCGGTGACATAGCCGCGCACGCCGAACTCGGCGCCGCCGTTGCCGATCAGCACCATGTCCTTCACGACGCGCGGGGCGCCGGTGATCGTATAGGGCTTCGAGGTGTCGAAGGTCTGCGTCGACCACAGCTGCTTGCCCGTCTTGCGGTCAAGCGCGACGAGGCGGCCGTCGAGCGTGCCGACGAACAGCTTGTCGCCCCATACCGCGACGCCGCGGTTGACGACGTCGCAGCACGCGCTGACCGCGCGTTGGCCGGGCACCTTGGGATCGAAGGACCAGAGCTTCTTGCCGGTCGCCGCGTCCCACGCATCGACCTTCGACCAGGCGTGGCTGACATAGAGGGTGCCGTCGACCACCACCGGCGTCGCTTCCTGCCCGCGCGCATCCTCCAGATCGGCGAACCAGGCGATGCCGAGCTCGCCGACATTCTTGTCATTGATGTCGGTGAGCGGGCTGAAACGCTGTTCGTCATAGCTGTAGCCGATGCCGGCCCAGTTATCGCCGTTGCCGCCGGTTTTGAGCAGGGCCTCGCTGGCCTTTTCGGCGTCGTCGAGCTGAGCGCCCGAGATGCTATCGTTCTTCGACGCGTTGCACGCCGTCAGTGCCAGTACCGCGCAGCCCAGCAGCGCGGCCGAAAAGACCCGTTTCGCCATCCCATTCTCTCCCCACGCTTATCGTTGACGTTAACGTCAAGACTGCGCCCGAAGGCGCACGGGCGCAAGCGGGAAAATGGGGGGTCAGGGAGGGGGTGTAACAACACTTGTCACCCCGGACTTGATCCGGGGTTCATGAAGGCCAGCGCCGTGTTGAAGTCATGGATCCCGGATCAAGTCCGGGGTGACGAAATCAGATTGGGGCCGATCAGGCCCACGGCGGCGCGTTCAGGCCCTTGGGGCTGGCGGTGAAGATCTCGCAGCCGGTTTCGGTAATCCCGATGCTATGCTCGAATTGCGCCGACAGGCTGCGGTCGCGGGTCACGGCGGTCCAGCCGTCGGCGAGCATCTTCACCGCATATTTGCCGGTGTTGATCATCGGTTCGATCGTGAAGAACATGCCGGGGCGGAGTTCGGGCCCGGTGCCGGGGCGCCCGGCGTGGACGACCTCGGGTGCATCGTGGAACATCTGTCCAACACCGTGTCCGCAGAAATCGCGGACGACCGAGTAACGATGGCGCTCGGCGTGGCTCTGGATCGCGTGCGCGACGTCGCCCATCGTGTTGCCGGGCTTCGCCTGCTCGATACCGAGCATCAGGCATTCATAGGTCACGTCGACAAGGCGCTTCGCCTTGATCGGAACGTCGCCAACCAGATACATGCGGCTGGTGTCGCCGTGCCAGCCGTCGACGATGCTGGTGACATCGATATTGACGATGTCGCCGTCGCGCAGTGGCTTGTCGTCGGGGATGCCGTGGCAAACGACATGGTTGATGCTGGTACAGCAGCTATGCGTGAAGCCGCGATAGCCGAGCGTCGCGGGGATGCCGCCGCCCTCGATCATCATCGTGCGGACAAGGTCGTCGATCGCACCGGTGGTCACGCCGGGCTGGACGAAGGAGACGAGCGCGTCGAGGATTTCGGCCGACAGCTGCCCCGCCTTGCGCATCCCGGCAAAGCCCGCTTCGTCATGCAGCTTGATCGTGCCGTCGCGGACGCGGGCAGGTGCGGCCGCTTCGTTGGCGGTTACGGAGATGTAGTTGTACATGAGGGCTATATAGGCGCCGTGGCTTCAAAAAGCGAGGGGGCGGGCGCCATGGCCGCCCCTCGCCTTCATTCCGCCGTCTTCTCGGCCTTGCTCTTCGCCTTGCCCTTGTTCGCCTTGGGCGGAGCCGGGACGATTTCGAAGGTCAGCGGGTTGCCGACATGGGCGTCCTCGCCGGTCTTCATCTTCACCTTGACCTCGCCGCCATGGACGAGCTTGCCGAAGAGCAGTTCCTCGGCGAGCGGCTGCTTGATCTTTTCCTGGATCAGGCGGCCCATCGGACGCGCGCCATAGAGCTTGTCATAGCCCTTGCCGGTCAGCCATTCGCGCGCCGCATCGTCGAGCTGGATGTGAACGTTGCGGTCGGCAAGCTGCAGCTCGAGCTGCAGGATGAACTTGTCGACGACGCGCGCCACAACCTCGGGCGGCAGATAGCCGAAGGGCACGATCGCATCGAGGCGGTTGCGGAATTCGGGGGTGAACATGCGCTTCACCGCCTCTTCCTGCACATCCTCGCGGGTCACCGTGCCAAAGCCGATCGACTCGCGCGTCATGTCGCTCGCGCCCGCATTGGTCGTCATGATCAGAATGACGTTGCGGAAGTCGACCGTCTTGCCGTGGTGGTCGGTCAGGCGGCCGTTGTCCATTACCTGGAGCAGGATGTTGAACAGGTCGGGATGCGCCTTCTCGATTTCGTCGAGCAGCAGCACGCAGTGCGGATTCTGGTCGATCGCATCGGTGAGCAGGCCCCCCTGATCGTAGCCGACATAGCCCGGCGGCGCACCGATCAGGCGGCTGACCGAATGACGCTCCATATATTCGGACATGTCGAAACGCTGGAGCGGGATGCCCATGATCGACGCGAGCTGCTTCGCGACCTCGGTCTTGCCGACGCCGGTCGGGCCCGAGAAGAGATAGTTGCCGATCGGCTTCTCGGGATCGCGCAGACCTGCGCGGCTCAGCTTGATCGCCGACGACAGCACCTCGATCGCGGTGTTCTGGCCGAAGACGACGCGCTTCAGGTCGGTCTCGAGCGTTTCGAGCACTTTCTTGTCGTCGCTCGACACCGACTTGGGCGGGATACGCGCCATCGTCGCGATCACCGCCTCGATCTCCTTCGCGGTGATGGTCTTTCGGCGCTTCGACGGCGGGACGAGCATCTGCATCGCGCCGACCTCGTCGATCACGTCGATCGCCTTGTCGGGCAGCTTGCGGTCGTTGATGTAGCGTGACGACAGCTCGACCGCCGCGTTGATCGCGTCGGCGGTATATTTGACATTATGGTGGCTCTCGAACGCTTCGCGGAGGCCCGCGAGGATCTTTTTCGTATCCTCGATGCTCGGCTCGATAACGTCGATCTTCTGGAAGCGGCGCAGCAGCGCGCGGTCCTTTTCGAAATGATTGCGGAACTCCTTGTAGGTCGTCGAGCCGATGCAGCGGATGACCCCGCCCGAGAGCGCGGGTTTCAAGAGGTTCGACGCGTCCATCGCGCCGCCGCTGGTGGCGCCGGCGCCGATCACCGTGTGGATTTCGTCGATGAACAGGATCGCGTGCGGCAGGCCTTCGAGTTCGGTGACGACCTGTTTCAACCGCTCCTCGAAGTCGCCGCGATAGCGCGTACCGGCGAGCAGCGCGCCCATGTCGAGCGAATAGATGACCGCGGGCAGCAGCACTTCGGGCACGTCGCCCTCGACAATCTTGCGCGCGAGGCCCTCGGCGATCGCGGTCTTGCCGACGCCGGGATCGCCGACATAGAGCGGGTTGTTCTTGCTACGGCGGCAGAGGATCTGGATCGTGCGGTCGACCTCGGCGCTGCGGCCGATCAGCGGATCGACCTTGCCGGTCTTGGCCTTTTCGTTGAGGTTGACGGTGAACTGGTCGAGCGCGGTTTCCTTCTTGGACTTGCCGTCGCTCTTGTCCTTCGTTTCCTCCTTCTCTTCCGGCTCGGCTTGCGGCGAGGGCTTGCCGCCTTTGCCGACGCCGTGGCTGAGGTACGAGACCGCGTCGAGGCGGGTCAGATCCTGCTGCTGCAGGAAGTAGACGGCATAGGATTCGCGTTCGGAGAAGAGAGCGACGAGGACGTTGGCGCCCGTCACTTCGTCCTTGCCCGACGACTGGACGTGCAGGATTGCGCGCTGGACGACGCGCTGGAAACCCGACGTGGGCGACGGGTCGCTGTGCCCCTCGACCTTCAGGCTGTCGAGTTCGGTGTCGAGATAGTGGACGACCGCCGATTGCAGATCGCCTGTCGCGACGCCGCAGGCGCGCATCACTTCGGCGGCATGATCGTCGTCGATCAGCGCATAGAGCAGATGCTCGAGCGTCGCATACTCGTGGTGGCGCTCCGAAGCGGCCTTCAGCGCGTTATGTAATGTCTTTTCGAGGCTTTCCGAAAAGGACGGCATGGTCTTCATCTCCTTGCGGGGACCAGGCCGGGGAGAGCGGCCCCCTTAGAAATGTAAGGTGGCGATGCCGCCGCTCCACCGCAAGGGAAAAGCGGAGGCGGGAATGAAATTACGATGACAGGCTTGTTTTATGGTTAAAAGTCCCTGCCTTTGTCGTTCAACTTTGGTCCAAAGGTCACGAAGGTCACGAAGGTCACGAAGGTCACGAAGGTCACGCCACGTCTCCCTTCTGTCCGGCATCCGATGCGGACCGGGGGCCGAACAAGATAACGGTGCGAAGCGGTGCGGGGCAGGCCATGACGACACGATGCCAAGCTCCTGCGATGTCGGAAAGAGCCATTTTAAGGCAGCGTCTGCGTTGGGGTGGGAAGCGGACCTTGCCTTGTGTGATCATCGAGCAGAATCCACGAATGACAGACGATCAGGTTCGCGTGCGAGCAGCAATCCAGTTCCTTTCGACGGAAGAAGGCGGTCGAAGTTCACCGCTGTTGGGCGGTGGCAGCTACAGGCCTAACCACAACTTCTTCGGTCCGGACGACCGCGAGATGTGCATGGGCTTCATCGATTTACCGGAGGGCCAGCAAGTAGCACCGGGTGATACTATCCAAACAGAAATGACCCTCTGGATTTATCCAGCTGTTAAGCCCGAAATTAGCGTCGGTCGGCAGTGGCGCATTCAAGAAGGCGCCAGGCTGGTGGCGGTGGGCACGATACTTGAGGTACTGGATCTCGTTGCCTGAATGTCCGAAAACGGTCGTTAGCTGACATTCCAGATCAACTCTCGCTCGCCCGATAGACCATATCCACGAAATCGCGCGCGGTGTTGCGCTCGCTTTCGTCCTTGAACGCGACGTCGAGATCGGGTGCGACGTCGAGCATATACATCAACGCCCACAAGGCGAAGCGGCGTCCGGGGTTTGTTTCGAGGCCAAAGTCGACGCGCATGCGCTCGGTGCCCGCGGCGCCTCGGGGTGGATTGCCGCGAGGTCGGCGGTACCGAAATAGCGGCGGAGCTGGTCGTCGAAATCCATGGCCGGCGCGCTAACCCTTTTTGAACAGCGCCTCGGCCACCGCCTTGTGGCTGGTTGCTACCGCGCGGTGCGCCTTGACCCGTTCGATCTCGGCTTCGAGCACCGCGATGCGTTCGCCCAGTTCGTCGAGCGACAAGGGATCGAGCGGCTGTCTGATCAGCGCGGCGAGGATATCGTCGCGTCGGCGGGGAAGGTCGTCGTCGTCCATGGCACGTCCTCTCCCTCGCGGTCCCCGATTTACGGCGCGCGAGTGTTGACCCGTGCCGCCCCGCTGTCAATAAGGCGGGGCGGGGGCGTTGCGGGGATGCTCGTGCGGAATTGGGGGAATATCAGTGACTAGCCTTCCAGCGACGATGACGGCGATCGCGATCCGCGAGCCCGGCGGACCCGAGGTGCTGGTGCCGGAGGCACGGCCGGTGCCGGCGCCCGGACCCGGCGAGGTGCTGATCCGCGTCGCCGCGGCGGGAGTCAATCGCCCCGACGTGCTGCAGCGCATGGGCCTTTATCCGCCGCCGCCGGGCGCGTCGGACCTGCCGGGGCTCGAGGTCGCGGGCACCGTCGTCGCCACCGGGCCGGGCGAAGATCCCGAGCTTCTGGGCCAGCCGGTCTGTGCGCTCGTCGCGGGCGGCGGCTATGCCGAATATTGCATCGCGCCCGTCGGCAGCTGCCTGCCGGTACCCGGCGGCTTTTCGATGGCCGAGGCGGCGGCGCTGCCCGAAACGGTCTTCACCGTCTGGCACAATCTGTTCGAGCGCGCCTATGTCCGCGAGGGCGAGACCGCGCTGATCCATGGCGGCACCAGCGGCATCGGAACGACCGCGATCGGGCTGTGCAAGCTGTTCGGGATCCGGACGATCGTTACTTGCGGCAGCGCCGAAAAATGCGCCGCGGCGCGTGCGCTCGGCGCTGACCTTGCCGTCGATTATTCCAGTGAAGATTATGTCGGGGCGGTGAAAACCTTTACCGGCGGCCAAGGGGTGAATGTCGTGCTCGACATGGTCGGCGGCGACTATGTGCCGCGCAACCTTGAGTGCCTGGCCGACGACGGGCGCCACGTCACCATCGCCTTCCAGCGCGGCGCGAAGGTCGAGATCGACATTTCTCAAGTCATGCGCCGCCGCTTGACGATGACCGGCTCGACGCTGCGTGCGCGCAGCGTCGAATTCAAGGCGCTGCTCGCCGACGAGATCCACCGCGCGCTCTGGCCGCGGCTCGCCGAGGGCGGGTGGAAGCCGGCAATGGATAAGAGCTTCCCGCTCGTCGAAGCCGGCGCCGCGCACGCGCGGATGCAGGCGGGGGAGCATGTGGGAAAGATCGTGCTGACGGTGGGATGAGGGTGCGCCTGTCGACCGATTGCGGGCCTGGCCTTCATCGTCACCCCGGACTTGATCCGGGGTCCATGACTTCGGCGCCGCAGTGGATCCGGGGTCAAGCCGGGATGACGAAAGTGAGGGGCTCCACGTCCGCTTTCCCACCCCAGAGCCGCCTTTGAATCCCCGCTCTTGCTCCATCGGCCGATCCGGCATATAGCCGCCGCCAATGTCCGGCCGCCCCGCGAGGGGCGGCCCTTATTATTTGTGCTTTTGGAGAGCAGTCATGGCCAATGCCGATGCAACCCCGCTGATGCCGCACGCGACCGCCGCCTGGTTGGTCGACAACACCGGCCTCACCTTTGCCCAGATCGCCGACTATTGCGGCATCCACATCCTCGAAGTTCAGGCGATCGCCGACGAGACTGCCGCGACCAAATATACCGGCCGCGATCCGGTCCGCGCGCACGAGCTTTCGATGGAAGAGATCGAAAAGGGTCAGAACGACCCGAACTACAAGCTCAAGATGACGAAGCAGGCGCAGGATACGATCCGCCGCACCCGCGGCCCGCGCTACACGCCGGTCAGCAAGCGCCAGGACAAGCCCGACGGCATTGCGTGGATCCTGAAGAACCATCCCGAGGTGTCGGACGGGGCGATCGGCAAGCTGATCGGCACGACACGCAACACGATCGGCGCGATCCGCGACCGGAGCCACTGGAACAGCGCGAACATCGTGCCCAAGGATCCAGTGACGCTGGGCCTCTGCTCGCAGCGCGAGCTCGATGCGCTCGTCGCCAAGGCCGCGAAGAAGGCCGGGATCAAGGCGCCCGAGGACAATCGCCTGGAGGGCGACCGCGAGGCGCTGCTCGAGGAACTGCGCGCCGAGCGCACCGCCGCGAACGAAGCGCGCGCGGCCGAGGAAGCCGAAGCCGGCGGCGAATAAGGCATGGCGAGCGGCGAAGACGATCATATTCCGGCGGCCAGCGGCTCGCCGGACGCTTCGCTGACGCAGGACGACAGTTTTACCGCGACGAGCCACGCCGGCCTGACCTATCCGTGGGGCGAGGCGGCGCCGGGCGCGGGCGAGACGATCCGCATCGCCGACGGGATCAGCTGGGCGCGCATCCCGATGCCGGGCTCGCTCGGCCATATCAACAGCTGGCTGCTCGACGACGCCGATGCTGCGGGCGAGGGCGTCGCCGTGGTCGATACCGGCATCTGCCTGACGATCTGTTCGGACGCCTGGAAGGCGCTCTATGCGGGGGCGCTTGCGGGCAAACGGATCACGCGCGTGTTCGGCACGCACCTCCATCCCGACCATATCGGGCTCGCCGGCTGGATCGCGAAGAAGCAGGGCGTGAAGCTGTGGATGACGCGCGGCGAGATGCTGACCGCACGCGCGATCGTCGCCGATTCCTCCGATGCCGCGCCCGACGAGCTACTCGCCCAGTCGCGCGCCGCGGGCTGGGACGACGCCGCGATCGAGGAACAGAGGGCGCGCGGCTGGAACATGTTCCAGCGCATGATCTTCGCGCTGCCGCGCAGCTATGTCCGCATTCAGGACGGCCAGCGAATCGGTTTCGGCAAGCATCAGTGGCGCGTCGTCACCGGATCGGGACACAGCCCCGAGCATGCATGCCTGTGGAACGAGAAGGAGGGTGTGCTCGTCTCGGGCGACCAGGTGCTGCCGCGGATCAGCTCGAACGTGTCGGTCAACATCACCGAGCCCGACGCCGACCCGCTCGGCGAATGGCTCGCGTCGATCGACAAGCTGCTCGCGACCGTGCCCGCCGATGTCGTCACTTGCCCCGCGCATGGCGAGCCGTTCAGGGGGCTGCACGTCCGTCTGATGGCGCTGCGCGACGAGCATCGCATGCGGCTCTACAATCTGGCCGAAGCGGCGGCGAAGGCGCCGCTGCGCGCGGTGGACAGCTTTCCCTTGCTTTTCAACCGTCCGATCGGGGGCCATAATCAGGGTCTCGCGACCGGCGAAGCCCTCGCGCATCTGAAACGGCTCGAGGTCGAGGGCCGCGTCCGCAAGGAAGATCGCGACGGGGTGTGGTGGTACCACGGGGTGACTTGAGGCTCGACAGCGATGTCGGCTTTGGGGTGGGAAGCAGCCCTTGAAACCTCGTCATGCTGAACTTGTTTCGGCATCCATGGCCTGAGCTCTCGTCTAGCGCTGCGGCGAAGGAAACGGCAGGCCATGGACCCTGAAACAAGTTCAGGGTGACGAAAATCGGAAGGTACGCAACCGTCGTTAGCGGCCGAACGGCTCACCGCGGCCGGTGCATCACCCAGCTGAACGCCATCGCGTTGAAGATCGTATACAGACCATAGAGCAGCAGGCCGGTGAACCAGTTGCGCGTCGCGATCGCCATCGCACCGACGAGCAGCAAAAACTCGAAGACATAGGTGATGTTCGGCCCGACCTTGTCGGCGAGCGGCTGCACCATTTGCCGGATCAGCGGATCGTCGCTTTCCATGAAGGCGCGATGCATCGCGAAATTGCCGACCCCGGCGCAGAAAATGGCGATGATCGCGATCCACATGGTTCGCAAATGGGGCCTAATGGGTGGAAATGCCAGCGGCTTTGCGGCTATGGGGGCAGCGAGGGTCGCCAAGCCCTCTATCGGATCGAAAAACCGGCCGCTCGTCCCCCAGAGAAGGACCCGTTCGATGAGACAGCCTGCGCGCCTCGCCGCCGCCCCTCTCCTCATTGCCGTCGGCGTCCAGCCGGTGCACGCCGTCGTGCCCGATCCGGTACTGCCCGTCATCGTCATCCCGCTCGCGACGACGCCGCCCGAGCCGCTGGTCGTGCCGTTGCCCGACCCGGTCCGCGCGATGATCGACGCCGCGCTCGCGAGCCGCGAGCGCAAGGATATCGAAACCATCGTGTCGCTGGCCAAGGCGACCAATCCCAAATCGATCGACGAGATCGAGGCCATAGTTTCCGCCTGGCAGGCGCAGAATGAAAGCAAGCCCGAGCCCGATCCGGTCCGGCAGATGCTGGCCGCGGCCATGGCGAGCAAGAAGGATAGCGATGTCGAAGCGGTGGGCACGCTGGCGAAAAAGACCAACCCCGATCGCGTTGCCGACATCGATACGATGCTGATCGATTATCGTGCGAAGCGGACCGCCGAACGAAAGGCGGAGGCCGATGCCGCGCGTGCCAAGCTGGCAGCGGCGAAATTCTGGCAGAACTGGAAGGGCGAGGGGCAGATCGGCGCGTCGCAGAGCAGCGGCAACACCAAGTCGGCGGGGCTCAGCGTCGGGCTGGCGCTCAATCGCAAGGGGATCGACTGGGACCAGCGCTTCCGCGCGCAGGCCGATTATCAGCGCACCAACGGCAGCACCTCGGTCGAACGCTATCTGGTCGAATATGAGCCGCAGATAAAGGTCAGCGACCGCGCCTTTGCTTATGGTCTGGGCCGGTGGGAACGCGATCGTGTGCTGGGGTTCGGCAATCGCTGGAACGCCTCGGCGGGGCTGGGCTATCAGGTGGTCAAGAAGAAGGCGATGACGCTGAGCCTCAAGGCTGGGCCTGCGTGGCGCGAGACGGACTATCTGGCCGGCCGTGGGCAGAGCGACAGCGAGTTGACCGGGCTCGCGGGGATCGATTTCGGCTGGAACCTGTCGCCGACGCTCAAGCTGACGCAGGTCGCCTCGACGGTGATCGGCGAGCATAATACCGTGACCAGCTCGCTCACCGCGCTCAATGCGAAACTGATCGGCGGACTGTCGGCGCGTTTCTCCTATTCCGCCGACATCGACACCAACCCGCCGCCGGGGATCGAGACGGTCGACACGCTGACGCGCTTCACGCTGGTGTACGGATTTTAGTGTCAGCGCCTTAGCTGCCGTCAAACGCGTCGGCGCCGCCAATCTCCTGCCCGTCGACCAGCAGGCCGGCGCCGGAAACATGGTTGAACTCGATGCGGATGCCGTCGGGATCCTCGAACAGGATCGAATAATAGCCGGGCGCCCACGGTTCTTCCTGCGGGGCATGGACGATATGGATGTCGTCCCGGTCTTTCAGAAAGTCGTAGATCCGGTCCACGCCCGCGCAATCGCGCATGCGGAAACAGGCGTGATGCAGGCCGGGCGCGCCCTGATCGAAGCGTTTGCCAGCATTTTCTGGGCTGGGCGTGCGGATGCCGATCGCGGTGCGGCCGCCGACGCCATAGAGCATATGCTCGCTGTCGAGCACTTTCTTGAGCCCGAGCCAGCCGATGACGTCGCGCCAGAAGGCGGTCGAGCGCGCGAAGTCGCCAGCGGTCAGGATGACGTGCGCGACGCCGTTGAGTTCGCCGCTCATTCCGTCCTCTCCCAACAACCTGCTTCCTTTCGCGCGGTCATGCGATGGGCCTCGTCTGGAGTTCGCGGCTCATGAAGCGCAGGATTTCGTCGCGATCCCCTTCGTCGTTGTTCGTAGCCGCCTTGATCGCCGCGCCGCCCATGGCCATCACGAGGATGGGAATGCCCGCGAAGATCGCGCCGAACATCAGCGTGCCGGGAATGAGCGCGCTGATCGCGACGCCGACGGCCACGAAGACCGAAAGAAAGCCGAACCAGATGAAAGGGAACATCCGGCCCGCGGTCGAACGGCCGAGCGTTCCGGCGATGCGCGTGCCGCCCTCATGGGGTTCCATCGAGGCTTCGAGTTCGAGCGCCATCGGGTTCTGTACGTCGCGCCGCGCGTAATGCAGCCGCATCACATATTGGTCGCCCGATCCGAAAACGCGCGCCTTTGCGTCTTTCATCGGATCGGCCATGATCGTCTGGAGCTTGTGTGCGATCGCTTCGGGCGAAAGCGGAGAGAAAAGATCGACCGGTTCGCTTTTCGCCATCGCCCGCTCCCTCCGTCACGCTTTCTCCAGCAGCCCCTCGTCCGCAATGCGTTTCTGCCACAGTTTCGGCGCGTTGACATGGACATTCTGGCCTTCGCTGTCGACCGCGACGGTGACGGGGAAGTCGCTGACCTCGAATTCGTAGATCGCCTCCATGCCAAGGTCGGCGAAACCGACGACCTTGCTGCCCTTGATCGCGCGCGCCACGAGATAGGCGGCGCCGCCGACCGCCATCAGATAGGCGCTCTTGTGCTTCGCGATCGCCTGCGTCGCGGCGGGGCCGCGTTCGGCCTTGCCGACGCAGGCGAGCAGGCCCTGTTCGCGCATCATGTCCATGAACTTGTCCATGCGCGTCGCGGTCGTCGGACCGGCGGGGCCGACGATTTCCTCGCCGACCGGGTCGACCGGGCCGACATAATAGATGACGCGGCCCTTGAATTCGACGGGCAGCTGTTCGCCCTTGGCCAGCATGTCGGCGATCCGCTTGTGCGCGGCATCGCGGCCGGTCAGCATCTTGCCGTTGAGCAGCAGCCGGTCGCCCTGTTTCCAGCTGGCGACGACTTCGGGGGTCAGCGTGTCGAGATCGACGCGCTTGGCGGCGCTGTCGGGCTTCCAGTCGATTTGCGGATAATCGGCGAGCACCGGCTTTTCGAGATAGGCCGGCCCGCTGCCGTCGAGCGTCACATGGGCATGGCGGGTCGCGGCACAATTGGGGATCATCGCGACGGGTTTCGACGCGGCGTGGGTCGGCCAGTCGGCAATCTTGACGTCGAGGACGGTGGCGAGGCCGCCCAGCCCCTGCGCGCCGATGCCGAGCGCGTTGACCTTTTCATAAAGTTCGATGCGCAGTTCCTCGGTCGGGTTCGACGGGCCGCGCGCGAGCAGCTCGGTCATGTCGATCGGGTCCATGAGCGACTGTTTGGCGAGCAGCATCGCCTTTTCCGCCGTGCCGCCGATGCCGATGCCGAGCATCCCGGGCGGGCACCAGCCGGCGCCCATCTGCGGGACCATTTCGAGCACCCAGTCGACGATGCTGTCGCTGGGGTTCATCATCTTGAACTTCGACTTGTTCTCGCTGCCGCCGCCCTTTGCCGCGACGTCGATCACGACCTTGGCGCCGGGGACCATCTCGACGTTGAGCACCGACGGCGTGTTGTCTTTCGTGTTCACGCGGCTGAATGCGGGATCGGCAAGGATCGAGGCGCGGAGCTTGTTGTCGGGGTGGAGATAGGCGCGGCGGACGCCTTCATCGACGACCTGTTGCAGGCTGCGCGGGCTGTCGAGGCGGCAGTCCATGCCCCATTTGATGAACACGGTGACGATGCCGGTGTCCTGACAGATCGGACGATGCCCCTCGGCACACATGCGGCTGTTCGACAGGATCTGCGCCATTGCATCCTTCGCGGCGGGCGACACTTCGCGTTCATACGCGGCGGCCAGCGCGCGGATATAATCCATCGGGTGGAAATAGCTGATGTACTGGAGTGCGTCGGCGATCGTTTCGACGAGGTCGTCCTCGCGGATGATGACGGTGTTCATGGGTGCAGTCCCCTTGCCCTGTTTCAGGATTCGGGGCTTCCCTAGACCCGCAGCGTCGCGACGGGAAGGGGGGTCAGGAGCGGCGCCGTCCGAAGGTAGGGCGGTGCGGGGCGCTTGCCGCCACAATCGCTCGCGGACGGTGGTCGGACGGATCGGCATCGACCAATGACCGGTTCCACAGCGCGCGCCAGTTTGCGATTCCGGCGGTGCCGAGCAAGGCGATCCAGCCGCCGCCGGTCGCCGCGAGCAGAGTCCAGCCATAGTGTGACGGCACGGCAATCGCCATCAGCACGGGCACGCACGCGACGATCACGAGCGTTCCGGCGAGCGTCCACCAGCGCCCGCCGACGCGGGCGAGCGCAAGGCCGATTGCGATGTTGGTCAGGGCCAGCAGGACGAACTTCGCGGTGACCGGATACGGCAGGCTCGCCATCGCCGGCGAATAATCCCCCGCGGTGAAAGCGGCCTGAATGTCGAAGAGCAACCAATTCTCACAGGCGTCGCACAGGGCCGCGAGCACGGGCAGCCCGGCGGCGAACGCGATCGCCCTCAGCCCCGTCTCGCGCGCCAGGGCGATCAGCCCGCAGCCGAGAAAGCCAGCGTAAAGGAGCATGTAGAGATAGTCGCGCTCGTTGCCCGTCCGCATCATCGCGAGGCGGCGGACCTGGTCGGAATCGCTGTCGGGACCGAAGACGGCGACCAGATCGTCCTGACCGCCCGCAAATTCGAAGGCAAGGACGGGGCCGCCATAGCCCGGCTCGGCGGCGAAGCTGTCCTGCGGGAAGGTCCGGCCGAGCCACAAGCCGACCAATATGGCGCCGAAACCGAGGAAGAGTGCCGCGTGCCACCAGCGAACCGCCGGCAGCACGCCCGCGCTCAACCTATTGGCACTCCGCGCATTTTCCGCGCACTTCGATCACGGGCCGTTCGGCGGCGAAGCCCGTCGCGTCGGCGGCGGCGCGGACGCCGTCGGACAATGTGTCGTTGTCGATATGTACCGCGCTGCCGCAATTGTCGCAGATCAGGAAGATGCAGTCGTGGAGGCAGCCGGGGTGGCTGTTCGCGACGAAGGCATTCGCGCTCTCGACCCGGCGGACGAGGTTGTTCGCGACGAACAGGTCGAGGATGCGATAAACGCTGTTCGGCGCAACGCGACGCCCACGTTTCTGCGATACGATGTCGGCGATTTCATAGGCGCTCGCGGGTTTGCCGATCTCGGCCACCGCGTCGAAAATCTGGGCGCGCATATCGGTCCATGCTTCGCCCGCATGCTCGAGCGCGACCTGAGCCGCGTTGGCGAGCGAGGCGCCGCTGGCCTCGATATGCGAATGGTCATGCTTGCCCATCACGACGATGTAGGATGTTTGCACTATTCCCGCAAGCTGCGGGCAATGCGTATCAGTGTCTTGCCCGGCGGTTAAGATCGTGACCGAGCGCGACGATCGCGACGCCGATCATCGTCGCCAGCACTTCGCTGCCGTCGTGCGGTCGCGACAGCGCGCCCGCCATCATGCCGAGCCCGAAGCTGCCGACCGCGAAGGGCATCATGTAACCATGGCTGAGCACCCCCGAAACGAGCGTGACGAGCGCAAAACCGATCGCGATGACAAGGCCGATCTCGTGGAAAGCCGGGTTGAGCAGCGCCCCGCCGACCGATGCGATCGAGGCAAAGAAGATCGTACTGGCAAGACAGTGAACAAGGCAGAGCCCCGACAGGCCCATCGCCAGCTGGTCGCCCGACAGCGAGGTCAGCGGCCGCGAATCGCGCGCAGCCCGCACCATCACGCCGAGGCGCGGCCATGCATGGCTGTGACTGGCGACTTGGGTCACCCGATTCTCCGTTGGTCCAACTGTAGGCTTGATATGGCATAACATGACAAAGGTTACAATGTCTCATTGTAACAAATTGCGTATAATTTGTCAGCCGCGCCAAAGAGGGAACCCCGCGTGGAGTCGGCCGATGCCTCGCTCCGGGTTTCCGCTTCGCGGGACTGACAAAAGAGATTAGTTGGGCTGCTGCTCCGCCCGCAGGGCCTTGCGGTCGAGCTTGCCGATCATCGTCTTGGGCAGGTTCAGCCTGACTTCGACCTCGCTCACCCGCTCATGCTTGCCGAGCTGCGGGTTGAGCCAGTTCTTGAGCGCCTCGCCGGAGACTTCGAACCCATCCTCCAGCGTCACGAAGGCCTTGGGCACTTCTCCGCGATAGGGGTCGGGGACGCCGAGGACGATCGCTTCCTTGACCGCGGGATGCTCGTGGAGATGCGCCTCGATCACGCTCGGATAGACCTTGAACCCGCCGACCGCGATCATGTCCTTCAGCCGGTCGACGATGCGGATATAGCCGTCCACATCGATCGCCGCGACGTCGCCGGTGCGGAGCCAGCCGTCGGTCGTGAAGCTGTCCCGGTCGGCATCGGGGCGGTTCCAATAGCCCTGCATGATCTGCGGGCCCTTGACCGCAAGCTCGCCGGCGTCGCCGGCCGCGGCGTCCTTCGCCGGATCGTCGCGATCGAGCAGGCGGATGCGCGTCGCGGGGATCGGCTGGCCGATCGTCCCGGGCTTGACCGGACCGTCATAGGGATTGGTCGCGACCACGCCCGAGCTTTCGGTAAGGCCATAACCCTCGACAAGCGAAGCGCCGGTCGCGGCGATGAATTTCTCGCGCAATTCCGCCGGCATCGGCGCGCCGCCCGAGATGCAGACGCGCAGCGAGGAGAAATCGGTCTTCGCGAGGTCGGGATGGTCGAGCAGCGCCTGGTACATCGTCGGGACGCCCGGCAGCGCCGTCGCCTTCGTCCGCGTGATCGCCTGCAGCGCCGCTTTGGCATCGAAGCGCGGCAGCATCGTGATCATGCCGCCGTTGAGCACGGTGCGGTTGAGGACGCAGGTGTTCGCGAATACGTGGAAGAAGGGCAGGACGCCGAGGATCCGATCGCCGGCGTCGTGATCGGGATCGATCGCATTGACCTGCCGCGCGTTGGCGGTCAGATTCTGGTGCGTCAGCTTGGCGCCCTTCGGCGTGCCGGTGGTTCCTCCGGTATATTGGATCAGCGCGACGTCCTTTTCGGCATCGATAGCGACGGGATCGGGGCGGCCGTCGTTCGCGACCAGCGCCGAGAAGCGGATGATGCGCGGATCGTCGGGAAGCGCCGCGACCTCACTCTTCTTGAACAGGCGGTACAGCACCGATTTTGTTGCGGGCAGCCCGCCCGCGATCGAGCCGACAACGAGCCGCTTGAGGCTCGACCCATCGAGCACGGTCAGCGCGGTCGGCAGCAGCGCCGCCGCGCTCAGCGTAACCAGCGTGTCGGTGCCCGAATCCTCGACCTGTGCCTCCAGCTCGGCGACGGTATAGAGCGGCGAGAAATTGACAACGGTGGCCCCCGCCGCGAGCGCGCCATAATAGGCCGCGACATAATGCGGAACATTGGGAAGAAACAACCCGACCCGGCTCCCCTTGCCGACGCCGAGCTGCTGCAGTCCCCGCGCGACGCGGGCGACGCCCTCGGCGACCTCGGCATAGGAAAAGCGCCGCCCCATGAAATCGAGCATCGGCGCGTCGCCCTTTCGCGCGGCGCTCGCCGTGAGCATCTCGGGCAGCGAGAGTGGCGCGAAGGGTTGGTCCCAAGCGGTCGGATGGCGGTAATCGGTCGACCAGTCGTGGGAGATGCTCATGGGGGAGATATGTCCTTTGAGGCTCGTTACTGACATCACTTTAAGCAGCGTTTCGGTGTATCGCAATCGGGGGCTCGTGCTTGCGGCTCGGCGGCGCGGCGGCTAGGCAAGGGCATCTTGTTCCAGGGGGATATTCATGTCGCACATGTCCATGCGCCTGATCGTGCCGTTCGCTTTTCTTGCCGCTGCCGCGCCCGCCGCGGCGAAGGACAAGGCGCCGCCGCCGCGTCCCGCGCAAATTCAGGAACTTTATAACTGCCGCGACATTGCGGACCCTGTGGCGCGGCTCGCCTGTTTCGACCGCGAGGTCGGCGAGCTGCAGACCGCCGACACACAGCGTGACATCACCTTCGCCGACCGCGAGACGGTGAAAAAGACGCGCCGCGGGCTGTTCGGCTTTGCATTGCCCAGCCTGGGGCTGTTCGGCGGGGATGGCGACGAGGACGAAATCAAGAGCATCGACACGACCGTCGCCTCCTCTTCGCAGGTCGATGGCGGGCGGTATCGCATCGCGATGGCCGACGGATCGGTGTGGGTGCAGATCGACGACCGGCGAATGGCGCTCGCGCCGCGGCCGGGGCAGAAGATCCAGATCAAGACGGCCTCGCTCGGTAGCTATTTCCTGAGCCTTGAAGGCCGGCCCTCGATCCGCGTCCGCCGCGAACGGTGAGCGGACAGGGTCCGCTATCCTGACAGGCGCGCGATGCTGAAACAATTGGCCGTCGGGGGGGGCGCTCCGCCTTTCGTGCTGCTCGACGATGCGCGGCGTATGGGCGCGGTGCCGGCGCGGCTGTTCCGCAATCCGGTCGGCACACTCGTTGCGAAGGATGCGGCCGAGATTCCCGCGCTCCTCGGCGCGCTCGATCTGGCGCGGTCGCGCGGTCTCCACGCGGCGGGCTATCTCGCCTATGAATCGGGCCGGGGGCTGGCGCCGGCGTGGCGCGGTGCGGTCGGTGCTGTTCGCGATCCGGACATGCCGCTCGGCTGGTTCGGATTGTTCGAGACGGTCGAGCGGATCGACGCCGACGCGGTAGAGAGCCTGCTTCCCGATCCGGCGGGCGCATGGGTCGGGGCTCCCCGTCCGCGTATCGCCCGGGCGGACTATCTGGCGGCCGTCGAGCGTACGCTATCCTATATCCGCGCCGGCGACATCTATCAGGCGAATCTCACCTTCCGCGCGGATATCCCTTTTGCGGGCGATCCACTGGCTATCTACGCGCGGCTGCGGCGGACGGCGCGCGCGGGCTATGGCGGCTTCATCTGGACCGGCGAGCGGGCCATCGCGTCGCTGTCACCCGAGCTGTTTTTCGCGCTGCGCGGGTCCGAGGTCATGGCGCGGCCGATGAAGGGGACGGCCGAGCGGCTGACCGGCCCGGATGCCGACGCGGCGGCGGCGCGCGAACTGGCGACAGACCCCAAGCAGCGCGCCGAAAATCTGATGATCGTCGACCTGATCCGCAACGATTTGTCACGCGTCGCGGCGCCGGGGACTGTTGCCGTGCCCGAGCTGTTTCGCGTCGAAAGCTTTCCGACGATCCACCAGCTCGTATCCGACGTGACCGCCAGGTTGCCGGAAGGGACAGGCGCGGTCGACGTGCTGCGCGCCGCCTTTCCCTGCGGGTCGATCACCGGCGCTCCGAAGGTCCGCGCCATGGAAATCATCGACGAGCTGGAGGTCGAAGCGCGGGGGCTCTACACAGGTTCGATCGGCTTTATCGAGCCGGGAGGCCACGCGGCCTTCAACGTTGCGATCCGGACGCTGGTGTTTCCGAGCGCAATTCCTTCGCAGAGCGACTTGCAGGACGGCGCGGCTTGCGCCACGCTGGGACTGGGGTCCGGAATCGTCGCCGATAGCCAGCCGGCGGAAGAATGGCGCGAATGTCTGGCCAAGGGGGAATTTGTGAGCGCAGCCGGCGAAAGCTTCGACCTGATCGAGACGATGTTGTTCGATCCGGTCGAGGGCGTCCAGCGACTGGAGGGCCATCTCGCGCGAATGAAGGCGAGCGCCGGCGCACTCGATTTCGTTTTCGACCGCCACGGTGCGCGCAACAGCTTGCAATCGGCAACCTTTCGCTTGCGGAGTGCAGCGCGGGTGCGGATGCGGCTCGCGCGGTCGGGCGCGCTCGCGGTCGAGGTGTCGCCGCTGCCGCGGCTCGCCGAATTGCCGGTGCCCGTCGCGGTGCGCCCGGCACCGATCGCTCCGCACGATTTTCGCCTCGCGCACAAGACCAGCCTGCGTGCCGACTATGACGCGGCGCGCATCGAAAGCGGAACCGCCGAGGTCATCTTCGTCGACGAACCGGGCTTCGTCACCGAGGGCAGCTGGAGCAATATCTTCGTCGAGCGCGACGGCCAGTTGTTGACGCCGCCGTTGGCGCTCGGGCTGCTTCCCGGGGTGTTGCGCGCCGAACTGATCGAAAAGGGCCGCGCGGTCGAATCGCATCTGCGGATCGCCGATCTGGAAGGGGGCTTCTTCATCGGCAATTCGCTGCGCGGATTGATCCCGGCGCGGCTGGCCGGCACCGCGGCATCGCCGATAGGCTGAACTGTCTGCTGCATAGGTAAATTATCAAGCAGCGCGCTTGCGAATTGGGAATAGAGGCTTTAGGCGCGGCCGCGCGCAATTTCCTGTCCATTCGTCCGCGAAGGAACGCCTCTCCATGTCGCTGAAGCCTCACGTCTCCGCTGCCCTCAATCGCATCCAGCCCTCGGCAACGCTCGCGATGACCGCGCGCGTGACCAAGCTGAAAGCGGAAGGCGTCGATGTGATCGGCCTCAGTGCCGGCGAACCCGATTTCGACACGCCCGATTTCGTCAAGGAAGCGGCGATCGAGGCGATCCGCAACGGACAGACCAAATATACGCTCGTCGACGGCACGATCGCCCTCAAGGAAGCGATCCGCGGCAAGTTCCGCCGCGACAACGGACTCGACTTCGGGCTCGACCAGATTTCGGTCAACGTCGGCGGCAAGCACACCTTGTTCAACGCGCTCGTCGCGACCGTCGATCCGGGCGACGAGGTGATCATTCCTGCGCCCTATTGGGTCAGCTATCCCGACATCGTCGCCTTTGCGGGCGGCACGCCGGTGATCGTCGAAGGAACCGCGGCGCAAAACTACAAGATCACCCCCGCGCAGCTCGACGCCGCCATTACGCCGAAGACGCGCTGGGTGATGTTCAACTCGCCGTCGAACCCGTCGGGCGCCGCCTATTCGCCCGAGGAACTCGACGCGCTGGGCGAAGTGATCCGCCGTCACCCGCATGTGATGGTGATGACCGACGATATGTACGAGCATGTCTGGTACGCCGATTTCGCTTTCACCACGTTGGCGCAGCGCTGCCCCGACCTGATCGACCGCATCCTGACGGTGAACGGCTGTTCGAAAGCCTATGCGATGACCGGCTGGCGCATCGGCTATGCCGGCGGTCCGGCGTGGATCATCAAGGCGATGGGCAAGCTGCAGTCGCAATCGACGTCGAACCCCTGCTCGATCGCGCAAGCGGCGGCGGCAGCGGCCCTCGGCGGGCCGCAGCAGTTCCTCGACGACCGCAACGCCGCGTTCAGGAAGCGCCGCGACATGGTCGTCGCGATGCTCAACGACGCGCCGGGGCTGAACTGCCCCGTTCCCGATGGCGCTTTCTATGTCTATCCCGACGCGAGCGGCTGCATGGGCAAGACGACCCCCGACGGCAAGCGGATCGACAGCGACGAAGCGCTGATCGACTATTTCCTCGACGCGGCGAAGGTCGCGGCAGTGCACGGCGGCGCCTTCGGCCTGTCGCCCGCGTTCCGCGTTTCCTATGCAACGTCGGAGGCGGTGCTCAAGGAAGCGTGCGTGCGCATTCAGCAGGCCTGCGCCGCGTTGAGCTGAGCCGGCCTGCCGCTTTGCTGAACGCCGCACGACCGTCCGGTTCACCGGATGGTAAGCCCCGCGCTGTATAGGTGATCGCCGTCACTGACGGATGGCAGGGGGCGCGCCATATCGACGGTGTAACCGGAGCGACGACTCCACCGAATATGGCGATATGGAAAAAAGAGGCCCCTATGCTCACCCTTCTCCGCTCCGACTGGTTTCCGACCATGCTCACCGGCTTCGCGCTCGGTGGTCTGGCCATCCTGTTCCAGCAGCCGGCGCTCGCGGCGCTGGGATGAAGCGCGTGCGGCGTGTCGTCGCCGCGCTGCTTGCCGCGCCGCTCCTCGCGCAATGCGCACCGGCGCAGGCCGAAAGCGTGATAAAGCTGCCTGCCGCGGCCTATGATCCCGCCGTCAAGGCCAAGCGCGCCACCGCGGTATTGGCCGGCGGCTGTTTCTGGGGTGTCGAGGGCGTCTTCTCGAACGTGAAAGGCGTGATCTCGGTCGAATCGGGTTATCATGGCGGCGCCAGGGCAACGGCGAAATATGAACTTACGCACGACGGGCGATCGGGGCACGCGGAAGCAGTGCGGATTGTCTATGACCCGACGCAGGTCAGCTATGGCACGTTGCTTCGCGTGCTGTTCTCCGTCGTCGCAGACCCCACGTTGAAGAATCGTCAGGGGCCGGATGTGGGCACCCAATATCGCGCCGCCATCGTGCCGGTGGACGCGGTGCAGCGGCAGGTCGCAACCGCCTACCTCGCGCAGATCGGCAAGGGCGGATATTTCGCGAAACCGGTCATCGTGCCGATTGAAAGCTACAAGACCTTCTATCCGGCCGAAGCCAATCACCAGAATTTCATGCGGCTGAATCCGGCGAACCCCTATATCGTCCGCTGGGATGCGCCCAAGCTGGCGGCGTTGAAGCGCCTGTTTCCCGCCTTGGTCCGGTCGACCCCCGCACCGTAAATACGGCCGTTCCGCCGCTCATCGCGTGTGCGGAATCATTCGTCGCAAATCGCTGGCCCGGCCCGCACGGCTGCGGGACGGATGACCCGACTAAAAGGGTCGGTAAAATATAGACGGTCGCGGCCGCGGGGTTGGAATGAAGGTACAATATTCGGGCAGGCCATTGCTCGGCATGATTATCGGCGCGGGCCTTCTCGCCGGGTGCGTCAGCAGCGCGGCGATCGTGCCGCCCCCGCGTCAGGCGCAGCCCGCGCATCCCGGCACCCACACCGGTTCGGGTGCCGTCACCGTTCCGATCGGGCCGCCTGTCCGGTCGTCGGCCGCCCCGCCGCCGCGCGGGACGCTCGATCCGGGGTTTCGCCGGCCGGCCCCCGGGCTCAACGATCGCATCGCCGCGCTGTGGCGCGCCTTCCCCGGCAAGACCGGCATCGCGGTCCAGCGCATCGACGGCGAATGGGCAATCGCACAACGCGGCGACGAACTGTTTCCGCAGCAGAGCGTGTCGAAGCTGTGGGTGGCGATGAGCATTCTCGACGCGGTCGACAATGGCCGGATCGGCCTGGACCAGAAAGTCCGCATCGGCCCCGAGGATCTTGTGGTCTTCCATCAGCCGCTCGCGGCGCGCGTCCGTTCCGAGGGGTCGGTGACGATGAGCGTCCGCGACCTGATCGAGACCGCGATTACCCACAGCGACAATCTGGCGAACGACAGCCTGCTCCGCACTGTCGGCGGACCCACGGCGGTGCGCGCCTTCATCGCGAAGAAGGATCTCGGCTCGATCCGCTTTGGCCCTGGCGAACGGCTGCTCCAGAGCGGAACCGCCGGGCTCACCTGGCAGCAAAGCTATTCGATCGGCCGCAATTTCCAGACCGCGCGCGCGGCGTTGCCGCTGGCGACGCGGCAGGCGGCGATGAACAAGTATCTCGCCGATCCGGTCGACGGCGCGAGTCCCTCCGCGATCGCAAGCGCGCTGACGCGGCTTGCGCGCGGCACTTTGCTGTCGCCTGCCTCGACCGATTATCTGCTCGGCGTGATGACGCGGACCCGCAGTGGCCCCCAGCGGTTGAAGGCGGGGCTGCCGGCGGGCTGGACCTTCCTGCACAAGACCGGCACCGGACAGGATCTGAACGGGATGACCGCGGGCTATAACGACATCGGCATCGCGACCGCGCCCGACGGCACACGCTATGCGATCGTCGTCATGATGGGCAGCACGACGTCGTCGATTCCGGCTCGCATGCAGTTGATGCAAGCGGTATCAGGCGCCGTCGCAGAATTTCACGGAAGATGATTGCCGATGAAAATTGTCGTGCTGCCCCTGATCGCCGCCTCGCTGATGCTCGCGGGCTGTGCCACCCCCGAAACGCGGCTGCGTAACGGTCTGCATAACGCCGGATTGTCGGAGCGGATGTCGGCGTGCATGGCTGAGCGGATGGTCGACCGGTTGTCGCTCGTCCAGCTTCGCCGGCTGTCGGCGCTGGGCAGCCTGAAGGACAAGAGGATCGCCGATCTGTCGCTCGACCAGTTCTTCCACAAGGTGCGCGGACTCAAGGATCCGGAGATTCTGACGGTGACGACCAGTTCGGCCGCGCTTTGCGCGCTGCGCTGATCGCCTGGCCCGGCCTTTCGGCAATCCAAGATTTTCTGGGCGCGGCAGGGGTAGCCTTGCCGCGCAACTTGTGCTTATGCGGCGCCAACTTTCCCCTTCCCAGAGTCGAAAGGCCGGCAGATCCCATGAACATCCACGAATATCAGGCGAAAGAACTGCTCGCGAAATTTGGCGTGGCCGTGCCCAAGGGCATCGCCGCGATGAGCGTCGAGGACGCCGTTGCTGCGGCGAAACAGCTTCCCGGACCGCTCTATGTCGTGAAGGCGCAGATTCACGCCGGCGGCCGCGGCAAGGGCAAGTTCAAGGAGCTCGGCCCCGACGCGAAGGGCGGGGTCCGCCTCGCCAAGAGCCTCGAAGAGGTCGAAGCTGCGGCGAAGGACATGCTCGGTAACACGCTGGTGACGATCCAGACCGGCGAGCATGGCAAGCAGGTCAACCGCCTCTACATCACCGACGGCGCCGACATCAAAAAGGAATATTATCTGGCGCTCCTCGTCGACCGCGCCACCAGCCGCATCGCGGTGGTCGCGTCGACCGAAGGCGGGATGGACATCGAAACCGTCGCGCACAACACGCCCGACAAGATCCACACGATCACGATCGACCCCGCAACCGGCCTGCAGCCGCACCATGGCCGCAGCGTCGCCGCTGCGCTGAAACTCGAGGGCGATCTCGCCAAGCAGGCGGCCAAGGTTCTCGCCGGCCTCTACGACGCGTTTCTTGCGACGGACGCCGAACAGATCGAGATCAACCCGCTCGCGGTCTGCGAAGGGGCGAACGGCGACGAACTGCTGGTGCTCGACGCCAAGCTCGGCTTCGACGGCAATGCGATGTTCCGCCACAAGGACATCGCCGAACTGCGCGACCTGACCGAGGAAGACCCGGCCGAGGTCGAGGCATCGCAATATGACCTCGCCTACATCAAGCTCGACGGCAACATCGGTTGCATGGTGAACGGCGCCGGCCTGGCGATGGCGACGATGGACATCATCAAGCTGAACGGCGCCTTCCCGGCCAACTTCCTCGACGTTGGCGGCGGCGCGAGCAAGGAAAAGGTCACCGCGGCGTTCAAGATCATCCTGAAGGACCCGGCGGTCGAGGGCATCCTCGTCAACATCTTCGGCGGCATCATGAAGTGCGACATCATCGCCGAGGGCATCGTCGCCGCGGCGAAGGAAGTGAATCTTTCGGTGCCGCTCGTCGTTCGCCTCGAAGGTACGAACGTCCAGCAGGGCAAGGATATCCTCGCCAATTCGGGCCTGCCGATCGTTGCGGCCAACGATCTGGGCGATGCGGCAAAGAAAATCGTCGCCGAGGTTGCGAAGGCGGCGTGATAGAAACTCAACCCTCTCCCGTTGCGGGAGAGGGATACGGAGACTTGCGAGCTTGCTCGCCAGTCGAAGCTGGGTGAGGGGTTGCGAACCCTAGGCTCGCGCGGCGCAAGGCGCCGCCCACCCTCATCCAAGTCCGCCTGATCGCCTGCGGCGATAAGGCTCCCTATCCTTCTCCCTTATGGGAGAAGGGAGCTAGGTTGACGTTTACGTAAAGCGCAACTATGACGCAGCGCACAATTTGTTGAGAGGAGCTTTTAGCCCATGAAAATCCTCGTCCCCGTGAAGCGGGTGCTCGATTATAACGTGAAGCCGCGGGTGAAGGCCGACGGCAGCGGCGTTGACCTCGCCAATGTGAAGATGTCGATGAACCCGTTCGACGAGATCGGTATCGAGGAAGCGATTCGCCTGAAGGAAAAGGGCGTCGCCACCGAGGTCGTCGCGGTGAGTGTCGGTCCGGCGAAGGCGCAGGAAACACTGCGTACCGCGCTCGCGATGGGCGCGGACCGCGCGATCCTGGTCCAGACCGACGATGACGTCGAACCGCTCGCGCTGGCGAAGATTTTCAAGGCGATTGCCGATACCGAACAGCCCGGCCTTGTCATTCTCGGCAAGCAGGCGATCGACGGCGACAACAACCAGACCGGCCAGATGCTCGCAGCCCTGACCGGCTGGCCGCAGGGCACCTTTGCCAGCGCGGTCAATGTCGAGGGCGATAGCGTCAGCGTGACCCGCGAAGTCGATGGCGGTCTGGAAACGGTGAAGCTGAAGCTGCCCGCGATCGTCACCACCGACCTGCGTCTGAACGAGCCGCGCTATGCGTCGCTGCCGAACATCATGAAGGCGAAGTCGAAGCCGCTCGATACCAAGTCGCCCGCCGATTACGGCGTCGACACGGCGCCGCGTGTCAAGACGGTCAAGGTTTCGGAGCCGCCCGTCCGCTCGGCGGGCGTCAAGGTCGCCGATGTCGATGAACTGGTTGCCAAGCTGAAGGCGATGGGAGTGCATTCATGAAAACGCTCGTTTGGGTCGAACATGACGGCAGCGCCGTCAAGGACGCCACGCTCGCCGCGGTGACCGCCGCGTCGAAGCTCGGTGAAGTCCATTTGCTCGTCGCCGGTAGCGGCGTCGACGGCGTCGCCAAGGCCGCGGCCGGAATCGCCGGCGTAGGCAAGGTGCATGTCGCCGATAATGCCGCGTTCGCGCATAACCTGCCCGAAAATATCGCGCCGCTCGTTGCCGACCTCATGGGTTCGCACGATGCGTTCGTCGCGCCCGCGACGACCACCGGCAAGAATATCGCGCCGCGCGTCGCCGCGCTGCTCGATGTCATGCAGATTTCGGAAATCCTGTCGGTCGAAGGTCCGAAAACCTTCACCCGCCCGATCTACGCCGGCAACGCCATCGCGACCGTCGAATCGTCCGATGCGAAGCTGGTCCTGACCGTTCGCGGCACCGCGTTCGACAAGGCGGCTGCCACCGGCGGCTCGGGTGCGGTCGAAGCCGTGTCGGCCGGCGGCGATGCCGGCATCTCGAGCTTCGTCGGCGCCGAGATCGCCAAGCAGGACCGTCCAGAGCTGACCTCGGCGAAGATCATCGTGTCGGGTGGCCGCGCGCTGGGTTCGAGCGAGAAGTATCAGGAAGTCATCGTCCCGCTCGCCGACAAGCTCGGCGCTGCGCTCGGCGCCAGCCGCGCCGCGGTCGATGCGGGCTATGTCCCCAACGACTATCAGGTCGGCCAGACCGGCAAGATCGTCGCGCCGGAAGTCTATTTCGCGATCGGCATTTCGGGCGCGATCCAGCATCTCGCCGGCATGAAGGATTCGAAGACGATCGTCGCGATCAACAAGGACGAGGATGCCCCGATCTTCCAGGTCGCCGACCTCGGCCTCGTCGCCGATCTGTTCAACGCCGTCCCGGACCTGACCGCGAAGATCTGATTCTGGGCGAGAATAGGAATGCAAAAGGGCGGTCCCGGCGGGGCCGCCCTTTTTCTTTGGTCGCGCGCTGCTAGCATCTCCCGAAAATGGGAGGCGGCATGCGTAAACGGCTTTTCGCTTTGGCACTGGCGTTGGCGTCGGTCGCGGTTCCTGTGTCGACGGCGGCGCAGCCCGTCGCGTCGGCGCCCGATCTGACGATCGACAAGGCGCGCATTGATGCGGCACTGCAGGCGATGATCGACGACGGCCGCGCTGCGGGCACCTCCGCGTTGATCTGGCGGGACGGCAGGGAGGTGTATTTCGGCGCGGCCGGCTTGGCCGATCGGAACGCCAAGCGTCCGATGCGCCGCGATACGATCGCTCAGATTTTTTCGATGACCAAGCCGGTCACCGGCGTTGCGCTGATGCAGCTTTGGGAGGCAGGCAAGTTCCATCTCGACGATCCGTTGGCGAAATATCTGCCCGAATATGCCGCGATGCGCGTCTATGCTGGCAAGGATACGGCGGGGAAGCCGGTCTATCGTCCGGCGGAGCGGCCGATCACCGTGCGCGATATCATGCGCCACACCGCCGGCTTCGCTTATGGCGCGGGCCCTACTCCGGCGCACGACGCCTATGTCGCCGCCGATCCGCTGGCGCTCGACATTTCGCTTGCCGAGGCGAGCCGGAGGCTCGCGGGGGTGCCCTTGCTGTTCCAGCCGGGAAGCCAATGGAGCTACAGCGCCGCTGTCGACGTTCAGGCCGCACTGGTCGAGAAACTGTCCGGCGAACGCTTCGCCGATTATGTTCAGGCTCACATCTTCAGACCGCTGCGGATGACCGATACCGCATGGCGCCAGCCCGACGCTTGCCTCCCGCGCTTTGCCGCGATGAACGTCAAAAAGGACGGCGTGCTTGGCCAGATGCCCGATGCCGATGCGCGCCGGCTGAACTTTCAGGATCATGCGCTGACGCCGGGCGGCTTCGGCCTCGCCTCGACGCTCGACGATTATCAGCGCTTTGCGCGGATGCTGCTGAACCGGGGCGTGCTCGATGGCGTGCGGGTTCTGAAGCCGTCGACGGTGCGGCTGATGGCGACCGATCAGCTCGACCCGGCAATTACCGAGCGGCTCTGGCTTCCCGAGAAGGGCGCTGTCGGTTTCGGACTCGATTTCGCGGTGCGCAAGCAACCGCCACAGACGCCAATGGAGAATCGCGGCGCGACAGGCGAATTCTTCTGGGATGGCGCCGCCTCGACCTTGTTCTGGGTCGATCCGGCGAACAAGCTCACGGCGGTCTTCTTCGTTCAGACGATGCCCTATGACGGCACGCTGCACCGCGACTTTCGGGCCGCTGTCTATGGCAAGGATTATCACGGGCCGTCGGGCGACTGACGGGAAGAGAGCCGGTCAAGAGCCGGCCCCTTTTCTTTTGCCCGGCACGCGGGCAACACTGAGGGCATGTCACTGGTTCTCATCTCCCGCGACGATGCCGTCGCCACCGTTACCCTCAACCGCCCCGATGCGATGAACGCGCTGTCGAAAGCGCTGCGCAGCGACCTCGCAGCCGCGATGCGTGAACTGGCGGCCGACGAGAGTATCCGCGCGATCGTCCTGACCGGCGCGGGGGAGCGCGCCTTCACCGCAGGGCTCGACCTCAAGGAACTCGGCGCCGACACGAGCAATCTCGGCGCCGCCAATGCGAGCGGGGCCGACGAAAATCCGGTCAAGGCGATCGAGCTTTGCCCGCAGCCGGTGATCGGCGCGATCAACGGCGTCGCGATCACCGGAGGGTTCGAGGTCGCGCTGGCGTGCGACATCCGCGTCGCGTCGACCAACGCGCGCTTCGCCGACACCCATGCGCGGGTGGGGGTGATGCCGGGCTGGGGGCTTTCGCAGAAATTGTCTCGGCTGGTCGGCATAAGCCGTGCCAAGGAATTGTCGCTGACCGGCAATTTCCTCGATGCCGAAACCGCCTGCGCCTGGGGGCTCGTCAATCGCGTCGTCGCGCCCGATGAACTGCTGCCAGCGGCGCAGGCGCTGGCGCGCGACATCGCGAGCGCCGATCCCGCGATGGTGTGCGCCTACAAGTCGCTGATCGACGACGGCTATGCCCTGCCTTTCGGCGAGGCGATGGCGCTGGAGGCTGAACGCTCGACCGCCGCGAACCGCAGCGTCAGCGCCGAAGAGGTCGAGGCGCGCCGGCTGGCGGTGATGGAGCGCGGCCGCGCGCGCGGGCTAATGCGTGATGCGATCCTCGCCGCACCTGCGCTGGCACCGCGCGTTCACGGCGGTCGCCCGGGGGCCGAACCGCGCCGCTAAATGCTACGCTCGGCGCGCCAAGGGTGGCTTGCGCCGCTGAAAGCGATTGGACCTTGCGGCGCAGGAAAATACTTAGCAAGGACAAGTAATGACCGATCTCGCCTCGCTCCTTTCCATCTTCATGGCCCGCGCCGTGGGCCCGGGCCAACTGTCCAACCTGGGTCGCCTGTCGGGCGGGGCGAACATGGAAAGCTGGGCGTTCGATTTCGCCGGCGCGCCCTATGTCCTGCGCCGCGCGCCTTCGGCGGAATATATGGCGGATCGCCCCTATGGTCATCCGACCGAGGCGGCGCTGGTCAAGGCCGCGCACGCCGCGGGGGTGAAGGCGCCCGAAGTCGTCGGGGTGCTCGCCGATGGCGACGGCATGGGTACGGGATATGTCATGCGCCGCGTGATCGCCGAGGTCAGTCCGGCGAAGATCCTGCCCGCGCCGCCGCCGTCGCTGATCGCCGATCTGGGCCGCGAGCTCGCGCGCATTCACGCGATTCCGGCCGAGACCGTCCCCGACGCGATCCCGCATATGGATACCGCGGCGGCGCTCGCCGAGCTGAAGGCGCGGTTTCTGAGCTATGGCGGCGACCGGCCTGCGATCGCGCTCGCGATCAAATGGTGCGAAGATCATCTGCCCATCCCCGCGCCGCCGGTGCTGGTCCATGGCGATTATCGCATGGGCAATATCATGGTCGATACCGACGGGCTGGCGGTCGTGCTCGACTGGGAATTGGCGCATCGCGGCGATGCGCATGAGGATCTCGCCTTCGGCTGCATGACGGTGTGGCGTTTCGGCCAGCTCGACCGGCCAGCGTTCGGCGTCGGCAGTCTCGAGGAATATTTCGCGGCCTATGAGGCGGCTGGTGGCGCCCCGGTCGACCGTGACCGTTTCCGCTTCTGGCTGATCTACCGCACCCTGTGGTGGGCGCTCGGCTGCCTGCAGATGGGGCAGGCGTGGCGCAGCGGCGCCGATACAACGGTCGAGCGCGTCGTCGTCGGGCGGCGGACCGCCGAACAGGAACTCGACCTGATCGTGCTGCTCGAAGACGAAGCGCCTGAGGCGGAGCGCCGACGGAGCCTGCCGCCGCCGAGCGGGACCGCGCCCGAGCCGGTCGGCGAACCGACCAACCGCGAGATGGTGCAGGCCGTGCGTGACTGGATCGAGGATGCGATAAAGCCCAAGACCGAGGGTCATGCAAAATTCGAGGCGGTTGTCGCGATGAACGCGCTGGGGATCGTGATGCGCGACCTCGACGCGCGCGCGCGCGCCGAAGACCGTGCGCTCTCCGAGGCGCTGATGGCGGGCACGACGACGCTCGCCGAACCCGGACTGCTGGCGAGGCTGCGCCGCGCGGCGCTCGACAAATGCGCGGTCGACAGCCCTAAATATGCGGCGCTGGCGGCGGCGCGCGCGGCATGGAGCGAATAGATACAAGCGGGAGAGAGAAGATGGATTTTGCGGTTCCGGCCGATTTGCAGGCCTATCTGGACGAACTCGACGCCTTTATCGAGGCGGAGATCAAGCCGCTGGAACTGGCGGACGACAATATCCGCTTTTTCGATCATCGCCGCGAACATAGCCGCACCGACTGGGACAATCAGGGGCTGCCGCGGCACGAGTGGGAAGCGCTGCTGAAGCAGGCCACCCGCAAAGCCGACGCCGCGGGGCACTGGCGTTTTTCGGCCCCCAAGACATATGGCGGCAAGGACGGATCGAACCTGTGGATGGCGGTGATCCGCGAGCATTTGGCCGCCAAGGGGCTGGGCCTCCACAACGACCTCCAGAATGAGCATAGCATCGTCGGCAACTTCCCCTTCGTCGAGATGTTCGAGCAGTTTGCGACGAGCGAGGAGCAGAAGCGGGAGTTCATCCTCGGCGGCTTCGAGGGCAAGCGCCGCACCGCCTTTGGCCTGACCGAGCCCGATCATGGGTCGGACGCGACGCATATGGAGACGCGCGCGGTCAAGGAGACCCGCGACGGGGTCGACGGCTGGCTGATCAACGGGCGCAAGATGTGGATCACCGGCATGCATGTCGCAACGCATTGCGCGACCTTCTGCCGCACCAGCGGGAATGACGGCGACGCCAAGGGCATCACCTGCCTGCTCGTGCCGACGGGCACGCCGGGGATGACGGTCGACGAATATATGTGGACCTTCAACATGCCGACCGACCACCCGCGCATGACCTTCACCGACGTCTGGGTGCCCGACAGCGCGCGCCTTGGGCCCGACGGCGGCGGGTTGTCGATCGCGCAGAGCTTCGTCCACCAGAATCGCATCCGGCAGGCGGCATCCTCGCTGGGCGCCGCGGTTTACTGCATTGAGGAAAGCGTCCGCTATGCGCGCGAGCGCAAGCCCTTCGGCGAGGCGCTGGCGAAGAACCAGGCGATCCAGTTTCCGCTCGTCGAACTCGCGACACAGGCCGAAATGCTGCGCCTGCTGATCCGCAAGACCGCGTGGGAAATGGACAATATGCCGCACAAGGAGGTCGAACACCGCCTCTCCGACAAGGTCAGCATGTGCAATTACTGGGCGAACCGGCTGTGCTGCGAAGCGGCCGACCGGGCGATGCAGGTCCACGGCGGCATTGGCTATTCGCGCCACAAACCCTTCGAGCATATCTATCGCCACCACCGCCGCTACCGGATCACCGAGGGCGCTGAGGAAATCCAGATGCGGAAAGTCGGCGCCTATCTGTTCGGCTACCTTGGCCCGCGGCGCGAGACGCTGGGCAAGATCTGACGCGGGCTGGACTCTCCTCTTTGCGTTGCGGCATGATCGTCGCACATCGAGACGGGAAGAGGAGAGAGCCCATGGCCGACGCCGATATCAACGCCGGAGCGGCGCCGTTCCGCATCTTCCGGGGCGCCGATGCTCCCGACCTTGTCGAAACCGAAAAGATGAGCTTCGCCGGACTGACCCCGATCATCGAGGCGGGCATCGGGCGCTGGGTTGCTGCGGGTGTGAACGAGGGCAATATCACCAAGGTGCTGTTTTCGCTGCCGCACATGAGCCTGACCTATGCGTGGTTCAAGAGCGGCTTTGCACTGCCGCTGCACAGCCATGACGCCGACTGCCTTTACTATATCATCGCCGGGTCGCTGAAACTCGGGACCGAGGAACTCGGCGCGGGCGACGGTTTCTTCGTCGGGCGCGACGTCCCCTATAGCTACAAGCCCGGACCGGAGGGCGTCGAGGTGCTGGAGTTCCGCACCGTCGATGCCTTCGACATGAAATTCCAGGGGCGTACCGAGGCCTATTGGGACAAGATCGTCGCCGGCATGGACGCGGCGCGCCCGGCCTGGAGCACCGAAAAGCCGCCGTCGCAGCATTGATCCTGCGTCAGCGCTTGCGAACGAACTCCGCGCGCAGCACCAGCCCCTTGATGCCGTCGTGGCGGCAGTCGATTTCCTGCGCGTCACCGGTCAGCCGGATCGACTTGATGACCGTGCCGACCTTCAGCGTCTGTCCGGCGCCCTTGACCGTCAGATCCTTGACCAGCACCACCGAGTCGCCGTCGGCGAGCAGGTTGCCGACCGCGTCGCGCACCTCGGGGCCCGCCGCAGCGGCTTCGGCACGGGCGCGGGCTTCGCTGGCGGGCAGCCATTCGCCGCTAGCCTCGTCATAGACATAATCTTCATCGCTCATGCTTGCCCCTCTGCGCCGCGCCGCGGCTGAGGTCAATCGCGCTTGGCATATCCGATATCCGTGATAGGTTTCACGTCGAAACCAAAAAATCGGGAGAGTGGACATGCATGATCTGGTGATTCGCGGCGGCACCGTCGTCGATGGCTCGGGCGGGGCGCCCTTCGTCGCGGACGTCGCGGTCGAGGGCGACCGTATCGTCGCGGTCGGGGAAAATCTTGGCGCCGGGCGCGAGGAAATCGACGCGACTGGCAAGATTGTCACGCCGGGCTTCGTCGACGTCCACACCCATTACGACGGGCAGGCGACGTGGGATGCGGAGATGGCGCCGTCGAGCTGGCACGGCGTCACCACGGTCGTCATGGGCAATTGCGGCGTCGGCTTCGCCCCCGCCAAGCCCGACCGCCACGAGTGGCTGATTTCGCTGATGGAAGGCGTCGAGGATATCCCGGGCACTGCGCTCGCCGAGGGCATGTCGTGGGACTGGGAGACTTTCCCCGAATATATGGACGCGCTCGAGAAACTGCCGCGTACCGTCGACGTCGCGTGTCACGTCCCGCACGGTGCGGTGCGCGCCTATGTGCTTGGCGACCGCGAAAAGCCCGGCGCGATCCCGACCGAGGCGGACATCGCCGAAATGTCGCGCATCGTCGAGGAAGGCGTGCGCGCCGGTGCGCTCGGTTTCTCGACCAGCCGCACCGTGCTGCACAAGTCGATCGACGGCGAGCTTGTCCCCGGCACCACCGCGACCGCCGAGGAATTGATCGCGATCGGCCGCGCGATGGGACGCGTCGGCTATGGCGTGTTCGAAATGGCGAGCGACATGAAGCGCGAGTGGAACGAGTTTCAGTGGATGGGCGACCTCAGCCGCGAAACCGGGCTGCCGGTGACCTTCGCCGCGCTCCAGTCGATCGCCAAGGAATTGCCGCTGGAAGAACAGATCGCCGAGATGCGCAAGCAGAACGCGACCGGCGCGAACATCGTCGCGCAGATCGCGCTGCGCGGCAACGGCGTGATCATGGCGTGGCAGGGCACGGTGCATCCCTTCCGCTTCAAGCCCGCGTGGAACGAGATCATCGATCTGCCGTGGGAGCAGCAGCTTGCGCATCTGAAAGATCCGGCATTCCGGAAGCGCATGGTCGAAGAGGCGAATGTCTGGCCCGAAAGCGACATCCTCGACTTCCTGATGGTGGTTGCCGAGGGTTGGCCGGTGCAGTTCGAGATGGACCCCGATTTCAACTATGAGCCGAAGATGGACGAAAGCATCGCGCACCGCGCCGCGGCGGCGGGCGTCTCGGCGTCCGAATATGCCTATGACCTGTTGATGAAGGACGAGGGCAAGGGATTCATCTATTTTCCGATTTTGAACTATCGCGACGGCAACCTCAATTTCCTCGAGGATCTGCAGGCGTCGGACGATACGGTGAACAGCCTGTCCGACGGCGGCGCGCATTGCGGGACGATTTGCGACGCCGCCTCGCCGACCTTCATGCTCCAGCACTGGGTCCGCGATCGCGCGGGCAAACGCATCGCGCTCGAACACGCGGTCAAGCGCCAGTGCCGCGACACCGCGTTGCTCTATGGCTTGGAGGATCGCGGCATTCTCGCGCCTGGTTATCTCGCGGATATCAATGTGATCGACATGGATGCATTGAAGCTGGGCAAGCCCTGGCTGGCCTTCGATCTGCCGGCGGGCGGCAAGCGCCTTCTGCAAAAGGCCGAAGGTTATGTCGCGACGGTGAAGTCGGGCGTGGTGACGTTCAAGGATGGCGAAATGCAGGGGCCAACCCCCGGCGGCGTGATCCGAGGGCCGCAGCGCGTCGAACTGGCGATGGCGGCCGAATAGTGCGCGCGATCCAGCTGCGGGCACCGGCGTCGCTCGACAATCTGGTGACCGCCGATCTGGCCGATCCCGGCGCTCCGGGACCGGGCGAGATCCGCGTCCGGCTGACGGCGTCGTCGCTCAACTTCCACGATTTCGCCGTCGTCGCGGGGATGATCCCGACCGCCGAAAATCGTATCCCGATGTCCGATGGTGCGGGAACGGTCGAGGCGGTGGGCGAGGGCGTCACGGACTTCCGCGTCGGCGATACGGTCGTATCGCTCTTCTTTCCCCAATGGGCCGACGGTGTGCCGCCGCCGAACGCCTTTAAAGAAGTGCCGGGCGACGGCATCGACGGCTATGCCCGCGAAGTGGTGGTCACGCCTCAGCACTGGTTCACGCGCGCGCCGGCTGGCTGGTCGCCGGCCGAGGCTGCGACGCTGACCTGCGCCGGGCTGACCGCCTGGCGCGCGCTGTTCGTCGACGGAGAGACGCAGCCGGGATCGACGGTGTTGATCCAGGGCAGCGGCGGTGTGTCGGTGTTCGCACTTCAATTCGCGAAGGCCGCGGGCGCGCGGGTGATAGCCACCAGCTCGTCCGACGCGAAGCTCGAGCGGCTGAAGACGCTCGGCGCCGATGAACTGATCAACTACAAGGAAGTGCCTGAATGGGGCGCGAAGGCTCTCGAACTGACCGGCGGACGCGGCGTCGACACCGTGGTCGAAATCGGCGGCGCCGGAACGCTTGACCAGTCGATGCGCGCCGCGCGCGTCGGCGGCCATGTCGCGCTGATCGGCGTGCTTGCGGGCGTTGCCGGACCGGTGCAGACCGCACTGCTGATGAGCAAGAATCTGCGCGTGCAGGGACTGACCGTCGGCAGCCGCGCGCAACAGCTGGCGATGATCGCGGGGGTCGAGGCGAACGGCATCCGGCCGGTGATCAGCGATCATTTCCCGCTCGACCGTCTGGCCGATGCGTTCCGCCACCAGATTGCCCACGCGCATTTCGGCAAGATTGTCGTCGACATCTAGGCCGCGGCGCTACGAACGGAGACGATCATCGAGCCCGGCCTTGTCTCGCCGTTCCCGCTTGTTGGATGTACCCCGCGAGCGGCCGTGGTTCGCTCGCGAGGCAATGGCAGATCGGTCGATGACCTACGGGAACGGCCTTGTGAAAGCCCCCAGCCAATAGGCGACCGACAGCAACCAGGCGATCATGCCGGGAATGACAAATGCGCCCAGAACCTGCTTTGTGTTCTGGATGCGTGGCCCGAACAGAGCGTGCAGCAACAGGCCGACGCCGAGCGGAACGCCGATGAAACGCGCCGCACCCGTCATCCCCAGCGACGCACCCGCTATCCAGATTGATGCCGGGAGATGGACGCACATGCGGGCTGTCCAGACGTTGTGGTGTCCGGCGCCGTTGATCGATGCCATGTCTACCATCGCATCGCTGAACAGCCAAAGATAGCCGGCGACCTTTATTTCGCAGCCGCCGGGGAGAAGCGCGACCACGGGAACCAGCGACAAGTGGTAGAGCAGCCCCATGCAGTCGCCGAGGAAAAGGCTTTTATGTTTGGATGCGAACATCGCACTCCATCCGAACATCGAGAGCAGGGGAAGATATTCAATATAGTCGGCAACCATGACACGCTCCTATTGTTCGTGCCGCAGCACGAGTTGATGGAGGCGCTCAGCCGATCCGACGATGCATCGAGCCGAAAACGGGCAGCAGCGACGGGCGGGCTGAACGCTCGCTTCCGTCGTGGTCCGCGGCCCCGTAACGGGCTGGAAAACCTACTCCGAGGAATAGTGGCCGGGGCTCACCAAATACCGACCTGCCATTTTCGACGCCGTCGATATAAGCTGCGGCCGCCTTGGCGTAAAGGATCGCGATGAAGCACGCCGCTTCCTTTACAGGGGAGCGGCGCGGTTATGCGGCGCTGATTTGGCCGAGCGCCCGGGCTGTCGCCTCGACATCGGCGGCGCTGTTGTAGGCGTGATACGACAGGCGCACGGTCGTACCGCGGAAATCGGCGCGGAGATGATGCCGGTCGAGCGTTTCGGCGACCCGCGACTGATCCGCGCCGGTGTCGATGCACAGCGTCCCGCCGATAGCGTCCGTCGGCCAACGCCATTGCCGCGTTTTGGGTTCGAGCGTTTCGCGCAGCATCGTCTGCAGCGTCCGATTGTGCGCCCGGATCGCCTCGACTCCGATTGCGGCGATCTCGTTGATCCCGGCGGTCGACAGGATGAAGGGCGCAACGTCGGGGGTGCCGCCCCACCAGCGCCGCGCGTCGGGGGCGTAGCGGAAGTCGTGTATGTCCATCTCGAACGGATTTTCGTGGCTCCACCAGCCGCGCTCCATCGGATCGAGCGCGGTGCGGTCTTGGGGCGCGACCCAGAGCCACGCTGCGCCTGGACCGCCGCACAGCCATTTGACGCTGGTGCCGAGCACGGCATCGACGCCCCACGCCGCTGGCGTGACCGGGACGACGCCGACCGACTGCGCACAATCGGCGATGCAGCGGGCGCCCGCCGCCTGCGCGGCCGCCGCGACGGCAGCGATGTCGGTCAGCGCGCCGCTGTTCGAGCTGACGTGCATCGCGATAACGAGCGCTACATCGTCATCGAGCGCCGTGATCCAGCTCGCGACGTCGCGCACGTCCGCATCAGCTGGCAGGTAGCGCGTCGTCCATCCGGCCGCCGCGAGCCCGCTCGCGACATAGCCGATTGTCGGGAACGCGCTCGGCGCGAGCAGGATCGTCCGCCTGTCGGTCGCCGTTCCCAGCGCCGAGAGATAGCGCGACAGTCCCGCACTGACATTCGTCGCGGGGCAGAGGTCGCGGGCCTCGACGCCGATCAGGCCGGCGAGCGCCGCGCGCCAGGCGTCGACCGCGTCCAGCCACTGCGGCCACGCTTCGCCGGTTTCGCGCCATGGCGTCAGCAGGCTGTCGCGGAGAAACGCCTCCGCTGCGCGGGGCTGGCAACCGACGCTGTGGCTCTTGAGATAAGTTGCGCCCGGCGGCAGATGGAAGCGGTCGCGGGTCGCCTCCGGCAGTAGCGGGCCGCTCACAGCCCGCTGCCGTGCCCGGCAGCCGAATGACCGCTGATGCTGTCGCGCTTCACCCCATATTCGGCGCCCCAGCGATCGGTCATCTCGGCGCGGATATCCCAGAGTTCGGGGAAGAAACGGTGGCGCGTCCCGGCGTTGAGCAATTCGACCGGGCGCCCCTTCAGCGATTTCGACCCCATGCCGATCGAACGGTGGATCAGATAGATGTGGAGCGCGCGGAAGATCTGGAACTGCTCGTCGAACTCGATCAGCGCCTCGGCTACCATATAGGCTTCGTCATGCTTGTAGCCTGTATCGTAGACGTCGCCGACCGTGCGGCCGGTTGGCTCCAGATACACAGCCTTGTACCGCGCCCACAGCGGTTGCGGCAGGGTGAGCAGCAACTGGAATCCCGGGCTTTCCTGACCCGAACCGTTACCGAGTTGAAGGCGGATCGATTGATAATCGAACGGGCTCATGGTCTCGAGCAGCGACAATTGGCTCGTCATCAGCCGCATGATGCGATTGACCCGGTCGAACAGCGTAAGGACGCGCATGGTCTCGCCCGCCGCCATATGGCCGTCGATTTCCCCGAGGGTGAAGGCGATCAGCTTCATCCATAATTCCTCGACCTGATGGACGATCTGGAACTGAAGCTCATCGGCGGCGCAGAGCTCAGCGAGCGGTTTCTGGCAATCGAGCAGGCGGTCGACTGCGAGATAGACGCCATAATCCTTCATGTCGGGCGTTTCGATGCGGCGGTGGAGGTCGGTTTTGTCGAGCATGGTCTGCTCCTTCGGAAACTGATGGCACGGATGATGGATGGGGCGCGGACGCGCCGGGATCCTCAGCCGTGCGGCATCACCCCCGCGGGCGCACGCCGCGGCGAGCCTGCCTGGCCGAGCCAGAGAAGGGTCGCGCTTGCGCTCATCGCGGCATCAGGTCCGCGGGCAGCGTGGGTTCGCTCAATATCTTCGCCATGCGGCGCCACATTTCCTCGCGGGACGGTTTCCCGCGTTCGATATAAGCCTGAACAAGCTGTTCGCCGAGCCCGTAATTGATCACATAGCTGCGATACTGCTCGGTGAAGCGCACCGACTGGTCGGCGCGTTCGGGCGAGACGAGCATATATTTCTGCGTCAGCGCCACTGCCGCCGGCCGATCGATCGCGCCGTCGAGATATTGTTGCGCTATCGTCAGCCGCGCGCCCGACACCCGCTTGATCGCTTTCAGCAAGTCCCAATAGCGGTCATCGGCCGGCACCGCGATCTCCGCCAGCGGCATCAGTATGTCGCGTTCGGTATCGGCGCGGCTTTCGCCGGGGAAGGCGAGGTCGATGCCGTAATTCGCGCTGCCCTCGGCGATCAGGCTTTGCGGGCTGAAGAGCGGATAGACGGCGAACTCGCTCCAGCCGCGCCCCTTGGTCAGCTGTTCTTCGAGTTTCATGTTGAGCAGGTGATGGCCCGGATAGCCTTCGTGACAGCCGAGATCGAGGGCGCGCGACAGGCGGATAGGCAGATCGGTGTTGACTTGGATCAGGCTGTGATAGCTACCCTGGTAATAATTATAGCCGCTCCAGCTCTTGCCGGTGACGAATTCGAGGCGAAAGCTCTCGTCCTTGGGCATCGCGATATAGGCGGCGCTGCGGCCGCGGCAGCGCGCGATCGCGACATCGAACACCTTTTGCAGCCGGTCTTTCGGAATGGTGAAACGGTCTAGATAGGTCTCGACCCGCTGCCACAGCGGACCCTCGCCGGGAACGAGCGCCTCGATCTTCGCGAGGTCGGCGTCGTAGGTCGCGAGGGGCTTCAATCGCGGGCGGATGCCGAACAGTCGTTCGGCCTCGTCGGCAAAAGCAAAACGCGTACCCTGCATCATCAGCAAGCGCGTCTCGGCGGCGCGGAGCTGGGCGCGGAGCGAGGCTGCCCGGCGGCGCTCCATCGGGTCGGAGAGGCGCCGGGCCGCGAGGTCGAGCTTCGCCATCAACGCGCGCGTTGCGGTGAGCAGAGCCGCCTTGTCGCGAGGCGCCGCTTCGGCCGCCGCCTTGATCGCCGCCGGACCATAATAGGCGTCGATATAGCCGTCCTCGTGCGTCCCGATTTCGAGGCTGAGCCGGACATAGTCGTTTGCAATGTCGCCAAGCGCCTGCGTCGAGGCCGCGCCACGGCGCACGTCGAGCGTCGGCACGGCGTCGCCGGCGACGGCCTTCGGCGGCGCGTTCGCGGCGCAACCCGCAAGCAACAGGGGGCATAGAAAAAGGCTGAGGTGGCGCATCGGGATTTTTCAGACCGTCTTGATGTCCGACGTATCGCGGACATCGCCGTCGCGTGCAATCTCTGTCTCGGCCTCGGTTTCGATGGCGTCGTGCAGCGGATGCAACGGCGCCAGACGGAGCAGCGTGAAACCCGCGAGCGCGGCGGCGAGCGAGCCCATCAGGATACCGATCTTGGCTTCCTCGACCCTCAGCGCGTCACCGGGGAAGGCGAGGCCTCCGATGAACAGGCTCATCGTGAAACCGATGCCGCAAAGGATCGCGACACCATAGACTTGCAGCCAGGTCGCGCCGCGCAGCCGGCCCGCAAAGCCAAGCTTCACCGCCAGCCAGACGCTGCCAAAGATACCGATCTGCTTGCCGAGGAACAGCCCCGCCGCGATCCCGAGCGGCAGCGGGGCGACAAGCTGGTCGGCGGTCATCGCACGAACATTGACCCCGGCATTGGCAAAGCCGAACAACGGGACGATCGCGAAGGCGACCCATGGATGCAAGCCATGCTCGAGCCGATGGAGCGGCGACGTTACGCTGTCGGGCGTTCCCGGCGTGCGTTCGAGCGGGATCGTCAATGCCGCCAGCACGCCGGCGATCGTCGCGTGGACGCCCGACAGCAGCATCGCGTACCAGAGGATCGCGAACAGCAGCAGGTAGAGCGCGAGGCTCTTTATCCCCCAGCGGTTCATGGCAAACATGACCGCGAGCAGCGCGGCGGCGGCGCCCAATGCGACGAGGTTGATCTTCGCGGTGTAGAAGAGCGCGATGATCGCGACTGCGCCCATATCGTCGACGATCGCCACGGTGACGAGGAACAGCTTGAGCGACGTCGGCGCGCGCCTGCCGAGCAGGGCGAGCACGCCCATCGCGAAGGCGATGTCGGTCGCGGCAGGAATTGCCCACCCTTGCGCCAGTCCTTCGGTGTCGCCGGCGAAAGCCATGTAAATCAGCGCCGGTACCGCCATCCCCGCCGCCGCAGCGACCATCGGCAGAAGCCGGCGGTCCCAGCTCGCCAGGCGTCCGTCGACGAACTCGCGCTTGATCTCCAGCCCGACAAGAAGAAAGAAGATCGCCATCAGGCCGTCGTTGACCCAGAGATGAACCGTCATCGGGCCCAGCTTGTCGCTGAGTATCGGGCCGGTCTGTTTATGGATGGCGTGGACATAGATTTCACCGACCGGCGAATTCGCGACAATCATCGCCAATATGGCTGCGAAAATGAGCAGCATGCCGCCGGCGCTTTCACTCGCAAGGAAGTGGCGCAGCGCGGAGCGAGGGGCGGAATCGCTGGACATAGAGCGCGAGAAAGACCTGCAATGGGCGAAAGCGAGCCGCTTTATTAGCGCGCGCATCGATGAGCGCCACCCTTTACAAAAAATAACAGCCGGTTACCCAAGACCCGATTGCGGCGGGGGCCGCGCGGGGGAGCGGGGCAAGCGGGTGGAACCTTCGTCCGCATGGCAATGGCTGGTCGAAAGCGCCGGTCACGAACTGATGCTCTTCGCGTCGGCGGGGATTCTGCTGATCGGACTCGACGACCTGCTGTTTGATCTGCTGTGGCTTGGGCATCGCCGGAAGAACTGCGGCCGACGGAAGGGAAAGTGTGGTACCGCGCCGCTGGACGGCCGATTTGCGATCTTCATTCCGGCTTGGGACGAAGCCCGCGTACTCGCCGCGACGCTGACGCGCATGGTCGCCGCGTGGAGCGAAGAGGACGTCCGCTTCTATGTCGGTTGTTATCCCAACGACGTCGGGACGCTCTTTTCCGTATCGCCGCTCGTCGCGCGCGATCCCAGGCTGCGGTTGGTCCTCAGCCATGGTGACGGACCGACGACGAAGGGCGACAATCTCAACCGGCTGTGGGCGGCGCTGGGCGAGGACGAGCGCGCGGAGGGGATGCGCTTTGCCGCGATCGTCCTTCACGACGCCGAGGACCATGTCCATGCCGAAGAGCTTGCGCTCTACCGCGCCCATCTCGTCCATCATGCGATGGTGCAAATTCCCGTCGTGCCGCTGATCACTGGCGGGTCGCGCTGGATCGGTGGGCATTATGGCGACGAGTTCGCCGAGGCGCATAGCAAGGAGTTGGCGTTGCGTTCGGGGCTTGGTGTGGCGCTTCCTTCGGCCGGGGTCGGCTGTGCTTTGACGCGGAGCGCGCTGGCGCTGCTCGCGATAGAGCGCGGCGGATGCCCTTTTCGCGCCGACAGCCTGACCGAAGATTATGAGATCGGCATGCTGATCGGCGCTTATGGGCTTAGCGCCAGCTTCGTTGATACAGTGACTCCCGGCGGCGAACGGATCGTGTCGCGCGGTGCCTTTCCCGGGTCGGTCGAAAAGGCGGTCCGGCAAAAGTCGCGCTGGATTGCGGGAATTGCCCTCGCGGGATGGGATCATCTCGGATGGCTCGGTGCGCGCGTCGCGGGCACGAATGCATCCCGTGCGCGCCTCTGGCTCGCCCGCTGGATGCTCTGGCGCGATCGCCGTTCGCCCCTCGCCGCGGTGGTCCTGCTCGCCGCCTATGGCGGTCTGGTTCTGACAGGTCTCGCGCTTGCCGGCGAAGCGGCGCTGGGCTGGCGGCTCGCGCCGATGAGCGACACCATGCGCTTGTTGTTCGGGCTCAATGCGGTCTTGCTGCTCTGGCGTGTCGCGATGCGATGCCATTTTACCGCGCGCTGGTATGGCGGACGCGAGGCGCTGTTCGCCGTACCGCGGGCCTTCATCGCCAATGTCATCGCAATATTGGCAGCCCGCCGCGCGGTCCTCCTTTATTGGCGAATGCTGCGCTCGGGTGAGGTTCTGTGGGAAAAGACCGACCATTGGGATGGTGAGGCGTTGCCCGCTGCGCGGACGATCGCGCGATGATGATGGCGCATGCGCGGGGACCAGGGGCGGGGCGCGAGGCAGCGTCGTTCCGGTTCCTGGGCTTCTTCCTGGGAGGCTGGGTGCTGCTGCGGATCGGCATGGTGTGGAACCCCGCGATGCCGGCGCCGCCCGAAGCGATCGGGGTGCCGTGGGCCATCCCGGCGGGCCGTATGGTGCCTGCTCCATGGGAGAGCAGAGCCGCGACCATGGCAAGGATCGTCAAGGCAACACCTGTTCGCCCCGGTGCTTATGTTCGGCGGATAAGGGTAGATGGCAAGAGCGTCGGCAACGCACCAAGCGCTCGCATGCCGGCTAACGGAGGTTTCGTCTCCGACCGGCACACCCTGCGAATCGCCTTGATGGCGCACCTGCTTCCTGCCGCTGGCAGCGCGCTTGCAAAGGACGCGCCGATGTGGATGGCCGCGCCGCCGCGTGCGCCGAGCGAGCCGGGACAGGGCAGGCCCTTCTGGATCCGGCAGTCGCTCGCCAAATGGTCGCTGAGCGGCTGGCTTTATCTCCGCGAGGGGTCTGGCAACGCCCCCGAAGGCATCGCCGCTGGCGGACAACTTGGCGGATCGCAGGCGGGACTGCGGCTCGCTTATGGTTTCGGCGACAACGGACGGCTGCGCGCCTATGGCCGTGCGACGATGGCGGTGCACACGCCCGAGCAGCGCGAGCTCGCGTTCGGTGCGGCCTTCGCGCCGTTCTCGCGCCTGCCGGTCGATGTCGCGGTCGAGCGGCGCGTGGCGATCGGACGCGAGGGACGAAACGCGCTGGCCGCGATGGTCGCCGGAGGGGTCGGCGATGTCGTGTTGCCCGCCGGCTTTCGCCTCGAAGCCTATGGACAGGCCGGGATCGTCGGCGCGCGGCGTCGCGACGGATTTGCCGATGGCACGCTCATCGTCGACCGGCGGCTCGGCGCGGACGAGCGGGCGCCGCTCCGCTTGGGGGCGCTGGCCGCAGGCGCGATCCAGCCCGGCGCCTCGCGCGTCGATGTCGGGCCGCGCCTGACGCTGAGACTGCCCGACATCGGCAAGGGAAGCCGCATTGCGCTCGACTGGCGGCAGCGTGTGGCGGGCGATGCGCGACCCGAAAGCGGCGTTGCCTTCACGCTGGCGAGCGACTTTTGACACACCGCCAAGATTTGGCGTCGCTGCCGATTCCCCGGGTCCAAAAAATGCTCTAGGGTCCGGGGACTCGGTGCCATTCCGCGCCGCGGACACACCTCGGGGCCCATGGATCTTTACCTTCCAGTCGCCAATCTGTCGGTCAACGCGCTGGTCATCGTCCTGCTCGGCGGCGGGGTCGGGTTCCTGTCGGGGATGTTTGGCGTCGGCGGCGGCTTTCTGACCACGCCGCTGCTCATCTTCTATGGCATTCCGCCCACCGTCGCTGCGGCGTCGGCGGCGACGCAGGTGACGGGAGCGAGCGTGTCGGGCGCGCTCGCCCATTTCGAGCGCGACGGGGTCGACGTCCGCATGGGCGCGGTGCTGATCGCCGGTGGCCTCGTCGGGTCGCTGATCGGTGCCGGATTGTTCGAATTGCTGACCGCGTGGGGCCAGATCGATACGACGATCAACATCCTCTATGTGGTGCTGCTCGGTTCGGTGGGCGGAATCATGGCGCGCGAGGCGTGGGGGGCGCTGCGACGGATGCGCGCGGGTCTGCCGGCGCCGGCGCGCAAGCGGCGCCATCATCCTATGGTCGCCAACCTGCCGCTACGCTGGCGCTTTTATCGCTCGGGCCTCTACATCTCGCCGCTCGCGCCGTTGCTGCTCGGGATGGCGGTCGGCATATTGACGATGCTGCTCGGCGTCGGCGGCGGCTTCATCATGGTTCCCGCGATGATCTATCTGCTCGGGATGGGGACCCAGGTGGTCGTCGGCACCTCGCTGTTCCAGATTCTGTTCGTGACGATCGCGACGACGATGGTCCACGCGATGACGACCGGCGCGGTCGACATCGTGCTGGCAGGCCTGCTGCTGCTCGGCAGTGTCACTGGCGCGCAGATCGGCGCGCGTTTCGCGCAGCGGGTGAAGCCTGAATATCTGCGGATGGCGCTCGCGGTGATCGTGCTGATCGTCGCGCTCCGCATGGCGGTGGATCTCTTCATCCGACCCGAAGAAATCTATACGGTGCAATGAAGCGGCTCGGCGCCTTGATCTGCGCGCTCGCGCTTTTCTTTTCCGCCGGCGCCGCGCGCGCCGACGATCCGCGCCTCGTCCCCGACGTGTCGAGCCGTGCGATCGATATCCAATACAGCTTTACCGGCGAAGAGTTGTTGCTGTTCGGCGCGATCCTCTATCCGGGGCAGCGCCTTCCCGATGATCGCGCCGACATCGTCGTCGTGCTCAAGGGGCCCGTGCGACCGATCGTGCTGCGCGAGAAACAGCGCGTTGCGGGCATCTGGGTCAATGCGAGCAGCATCCGGCTCCGCACCTCGCCCGGTTTTTACGCGATCGGATCGTCGCGGCCGATCGAGAAGCTGGTCGACGAGCGCACCGCCGCGATCTACGAACTCGGGCTCGACAATCTCTCGATGTCGCCGGCGGGCTTTTCGGAAGCGAAAAAGCTCGGCCGTTTCGAGGCGGGGCTGATCGACCTTTATCGGCGGATCGGCCTGTTCTACGAGAATCCGTCGGCGGTCGAGATCAGCGAAGGCGTTCTCTATCGCGCCCGCATCCCGGTGCCGGCGCGCGTGCCGGTCGGCACCTATCGCGCCGAAACCTATCTGATCAGCAAGGGCCGCGTGCTGGCGGTCGCATCGCGCGACGTTCAAATCCGTAAGGCGGGTTTCGAGCGCTTTGTCGCGCTCGCGGCGCAGCGCCATGGCTTTCTCTATGGCCTCACGGCGGTCGCGCTGTCGCTGCTGCTCGGCTACGCAGCCTCGGCGATATTCCGCCGCCGCTGACCTGCCGCTTTCCGCCAAAGTTCACGGCCTATTTACCCTCGTCTGCGATAGCCGGACGTGGGACAAATATGGCGGGGCTGAATATGGATATGCAGGGTGGCGGTTTTCCCGCCGGGGATTCGACGGCCGTTCAACATGTTAGGCTTGCCGGCGGAGGAGCCGTTGCCGCCGCCGTGGCACCCGCGGCGACGCATCACCGCGACGAGCTGCTGATCGGCGAAGTCATCGATATTTCGGGTTCGGCCTCGCGCATTCTGCTCGACGCGCAGACAATCGGCCAACTTTCGGGGTCGAGCGACACCGCGGTCGCCATGGCCGGCCAGGTCGGCGCGCAGGTCAAGATTCGTGTCGGCAACAGCTGGCTGGTCGCCAGCATCCGTGACCAGAAACTGCACGAAAAGGGCGAAGGCCTGATCGTCGCCACGATCGATTTTCTTGGCGAGGGCGACGAGGAAAAGATCACCGGCCGCATCCATAATTTCCGCCGCGGCGTGACGCGCTTCCCGATTCCGGGCAGCCCGGTGTTCGCGGCAACCAGCAATGACCTGAAGCAGATATACGCCGCCGACGAACGCGCGCATGTCGAGATCGGGACAATCTATCCGACCAAGGATATTCGCGGCTCGCTCTATGTCGACGCCATGCTCGGCAAGCATTTCGCGCTGCTCGGCTCGACGGGTACGGGTAAATCGACGAGCGCGGCGCTGATCCTTCACAAGATTTGCGAACTCGCGCCGCAGGGCCATATCGTGATGATCGATCCGCACGGCGAATATTCGGCCGCCTTCAAAGGCACCGGCGCGCTGTTCGACGTCGACAATCTGGCATTGCCCTATTGGCTGATGAACTTCGAGGAACATTGCGAGGTCTTCATCACCGCGCAGGGTCGCGAGCGTCAGGCCGATTGCGACATTCTCGCCAAATGCCTGTTGCAGGCGCGGACAAAGAACCGTCTTGCCGAGGGGATGACCAAGCTCACGGTCGACTCGCCGATCCCCTATCTCCTGTCGGATCTGCTCAACATCCTCACGAACGAGATGGGCAAGCTCGACAAGGCAACCTCGTCGGCGCCCTTCATGCGGATCAAGGGCAAGATCGAGGAAATGCGCGCCGACCCGCGCTATAATTTCATGTTTTCGGGCATGCTCGTTGCCGACACGATGACGAGTTTCCTCGGCAAGATCTTCCGCCTGCCGTCCGACGGGCGGCCGATCTCGATCATCGACGTGTCGGGCGTCCCGTCGGACATTACCGGCGTCGTCGTCGCGGTGCTGTCGCGCCTGACCTTCGACTATGCGATATGGTCGCGCGGCGAACCGCAGCGCCCCATCCTGCTCGTCTGCGAGGAAGCCCATCGCTACATCCCCGCGAAGGACGTGGGGCAGGGTCAGGCGGTTCGCAAGATCCTCGAGCGCATCGCCAAGGAAGGCCGCAAATATGGCGTGTCGCTGGGTCTTATCACCCAGCGCCCGTCGGACTTGGCCGAGGGCGTGCTGTCGCAGTGCGGCACGATCATCTCGATGCGTCTCAACAACGAGCGCGACCAGCATTTCGTGAAGGCGGCGATGCCCGAGGGCGCGCGCGGGTTCATCGATTCGATCCCGGCACTTCGCAACCGCGAATGCATTGTCTGCGGTGAGGGCGTGTCGATCCCGATCCGCGTCTATCTCGACACGCTGGAGGAAGACAAAAGGCCCGCGTCGAGCGATCCGCTCTTCTCGAAGCTGTGGCGCGAGGCCGGCGGCGAGGCCGAAATGCTGGAGCGCGTCGTCAAGCGCTGGCGCAGCCAAGGGCGTTAACAAGCTTTGTCATTGCGAGCGTAGCGAAGGCCCGGAACTGGAGATTGCTTCGCTGCGCTCGCAATGACGAGGGTTCTACGTCGCCGGCGGTTCCCAAAGCTCGATCGGATTGCCCTCGGGATCGAGGATGCGAGCAAAACGGCCAACCGCGGGGTCATCCCATTCGGGTTTGGTGATCACCTCGTCGCCTGCGTCGCGGAACGGTACGAGCACGGCGTCGAGGTCGTCGACGCGCAGGTTGATCATATATTGCCTGTCGGCCGGAAAATAGTCGGTGTCGGCCTTGAACGGCGAGAAGACGAGCGGTCCGCCCGTGACCGTCCACACCCATTGGTTGACGGGCTCGCTGTCGTCGGCGCTGATGCCGCCGCCGACGCCCAGCCTGTCGCGGTACCAGGCATTGAGTTTTTCCGGGTCCTTCGCCCGAAAGAAGAGCCCGCCGATGCCTTTCACGTGCCCCATGCCATGTCTCCCTGTCGGTGAATTCGGTGAGACTAGGCGGCTTCGGTCAGCGAATCCACTCTCCGCTTTTCTGGAACTCTTCGCGGATTTGCCCCGACTGGTTGAGCCGCGGATCGCTGTAAGTCGGTGCGGGCGCTGCCGCCGGTGTGGCCGGAATGGCGGCAGGCGGTGCGGTGCCCATCGTGCCCGGCATCGGCGCGGGAGTGACATCGGGAAGCGTAGCCGTAGCGCCGGCAAGAGCGGGTAGGGGGCCGGCGCCGGGGGGCAAACCTTTGCCCTTCAGGATGGCAAGTTGCTGAGCCAGCGGCAGATAGGGGCCGGGAACCGGTTCGCGGCCCATATAGGGCGCGCGAAACGCGTCGGGCATCCCCCAGCGTCCGCGCCAGCGGTGGAAGATGTGTGCGCCCACGATATTGGTCATCACCAGGCTCTTGCCCCAGCGCGGCCAGATCGCGGTGGTGTGATAATGGGTGGCGAGCCCGACGCCCGGAAACACATAGCCGTTGAGCGCAGCCGCCGCGATGCTGCTCGCGCGCAGCCAGTTGCGCTTTTCCGGCGCGCGCGCCATCGCGCCGTCGCAGGCGAAGGTGAACTGGCAAACGCCCGCGCGCTCGGATCCCTGAAAGACGACGCCGCAGATCGTGTTGGGAAAGCTCGGGTGGCGGGCGCGGTTGATGATGACCTGTGCGACGCCGCGCATCCCGTCGTCGCTTTCGGACGCCGCCTCGTAATAGATGGCCGACGTCAAGCAATAATGCGCGCGCTCGCGGTCGAGTGCGGTCAGGCCGCGAAAGGCATAGGGCTTGGCGGGCGGCCCGACGAAGGCTTCCTGCCGGAGCTGCGCGGCGGGCACCGGCGCCATCGCCGTCGCATCGGCATAGCCGACGCTATCGGGGTTTGGCAGCGTCGGGTCGATCTTCAGCGCATCCTCATAGGTGTCGGCGTTCATCACCGCCCAGCGCGCGGGATCATAGGGTTTGAACGTCAGCGGCACCGACACGCTGTAAGGGCCGAAGCCGCGCGACCTGTATTGCCCCGTCGACAACGCGAGCGCGAGGCAGGCGACGATCGTGATCGCGATCAGCATGCCCCAATATTCACGCCCCGGCCCCGCGGCCTTCTGCGGCGCCGGGTCACGCCACGTCGAACGGGCGGCAAGATGGAGTTCGGGCTTCATAGGTCGCGTCAAAATCTCCGCGGCCGATTCGCGCAGCCGCTCTCATCCTGCCTTATGCCCCGAAACGCCAATAAAGTGTTTCGCCGCTTATGTCGCGTCCCGCAGGGGGACAGGAGGGCAGTCGAAAACCGGCGGCAGCAGGGCGTCTTGCGATAAGTTCAGCGTCTTGCCGCAGGCGGGCCGACCGCAAATTCTTCTCCGTCGAAGCAATGAACCTCGCCGTCCGCGCGTTTCAGATCATATATGGCGATACCCGCCTTTGGTTTGTCCGGGCAGCCGTAACCGACAGAAGAAGCCCGATAAATCCTGCTGTTCTCATCGGGCAGACTTGGCATGGCCACGCCGCGATTACAATCCGATGCTCCGTCGCTAGCGTATCTCGACCGTCAGATGTTCGATCTCGCGAACGGGCCGCAGGCGTTGGCAGATGCTTTCGCGTGGCGCGCCGGTCACGCTGATGATCGCCGAATGCGCGGCGGGACCGACGCGCCAGACGTGAAGATCGAGGATTGTGGCGTCGCCGGGTCCCTCGATCGCGGTGCGGATCTCGGCCTCCAGCGCCGGATCGGTCGCGTCCAGCAGGACCGTGGCGGTGTCGCGCATCAGCGACCAGGACCAGACCGCGATGACGATCGACCCCGCGACGCCCATTGCCGGATCGAGCCACGCCCAGCCAAGATAGCGGCCGCCGAGCAACGCCGCGATCGCGAGTACCGAGGTCAGCGCGTCGGCGATGACATGCAGATAGGCCGAGCGCATGTTGTTGTCGTGTTCGTGACCGTCATGCGCGTGATCATGGGCGTGATCGTGACTGTGCCCGTGCCCGAGGAGCAGCGCGCTGACGATATTCACCACCAGCCCGACCACCGCGACGACCGTCGCTTCGCCAAAGGCAACCGGGGTCGGGTCGAGCAGCCGTGCGACCGACTCCCATGCGATGCCGAGCGCGACGATCCCGAGCACCAGCGCCGAGGCAAAGCCCGCGAGATCGCCGACCTTGCCTGTGCCGAAGCTGTAGCGCCCGCTCGTCGCGTGGCGTTTGGCATAGCGGTAGGCGAGTGCCGCGATACCGAGCGCGCCCGCGTGGGTCGCCATGTGAAAGCCGTCGGCGAGCAAGGCCATCGAGTTGAAGGCGAGGCCTGCGGCGATCTCCGCGACCATCATGATCGCGGTGAGCAGGACGACCCAAAGGGTACGGCGCGCATTCTCGTCGTGCCGCTTGCCGAGATAGTTATGGTCGTGCGTCAGCGCATCGATTTCATCGTCGAACGACATGGACGCTGCCTAACCCATGGAAAATTTATCGCAAGCGGCTCAATGGACGATGACGGCGTCGAACCATTCGCCGCGCGGCGATACATCGATCGGTAAGCCGAAAAGCTCGGTCAATGCGTCGCCGGTGAGAAGGTCGGCCTTGGCGCCATCGTGCAGTACGCGCCCGTCCTGCAGCATCACGATGCGGCCAATCTCGGGCAATATCTCCTCGATATGGTGGGTGACGAGGATCAGCGTGGTGCCGCCGCGCGCGACGCCGCGCAGCATGTCGAGGAAATGGTGCCGCGCCGCGGGGTCGAGCCCCGCGCAGGGTTCGTCGAGCAGCAGCGCGCGCGGCCGGTGCGCCAGCGCGCGGGCGATGAGAACGCGGCGTGCCTCGCCCGTCGACAGGCTGGCCATGCTGCGCCCGATCAGATGGGTGGCGCCGACCTCTTCGAGCGCGGCGCGCGAGGCGTCGATCATCTCCTGCGTGTAATGCTGATGCGCCCAGAGGCCGCGCGAGGCGAAGAAGCCCGAGACGACGCAGTCGAGCGCCTCGAGCGGCGGCTCGGCATCGAAATCGAGCTGCATCGTCGTCGAGACGATGCCGAGCAATTGGCGCAGCTCGAAGACGTTCCAGCTATCCTGCCCGAAGATGCGAACCTCGGCGCCCCACGCCGGATAAAGCTGGCGCGCGATAAGCTTGACGAGCGTGGATTTGCCCGATCCGTTGGCGCCCAGGATCGCGGTGCTTTCGCCGTCGTCGATGGTCAGCGCGGGCAGATCGAGAATGCACGTCTCGTCGGCCATGACGCGGACATCGGACAGGGCGAGCAAGGGAGAGTCGTTCATCATGGCGGCGCGTTGAGCATGGTCAAGGCCAAGAGAAAAGGGGGAATTGGAGAGTGGCGGCTTTGGGGTGGGGAGCTGCCGTTGAGCCCCTTCCTTTCGTCATCCCGGGCTTGACCCGGGATCCACTGCCGCCCCAAGTCATGGACCCCGGATCAAGTCCGGGATGGCGATGCAAGATACGATCCTCCCTGTCGCGTAGCGATGGGGAGGGGGGCCGCCGCCGCAGGCGGGGTGG
>JAEWIL010000228.1 GCA_023387085.1 Pseudomonadota bacterium
GTCCTTAATGCTGCTTGTCTATCGCTGGCTGGTGTGGGGCACGCGCAATGCAGGCCCGCCGCCGGTCGTGCCCGCGCCGGTCGAACCGTCGCGCCCGCTGCTCAGAAAGCTGCATCGAGGCCGATCCTGACCGTGCGCGGGCGCAGAGGTGTTTCCTGCCGCCCCTGCATCACGGTGAAGGGGTTGCCATAGGAAAAGCGGTTCTGGTCGGCGTTGAAGAGATTGGTGGCCCCGACCGTCAGGCCGACCGCGCCGCGCTCGAGCCGGACGTCGAAACCCGTATCGACATATTTGCCCTGCGCGATGTCGAGCCGATTGCCGACCCCTAGAAAGGATCGTCCGACATAGCGGGCGTTGCCGCGCAGGATCAGCCGCGTGCGAGCGGCGATCTCGCGCGTCCACGCCAGCCCCAGATAGCCGCCCCAGCGCGCGATGTTGGGCAGGTCGTTGTCCTCGGCGCGTTCATAGCCCGGCGCAGGCTGGGTTAACCGGCTGTTGTTCCAGAAGCCGGCGGCGTCGAGCTGCAACCCGTCCAGCGGTCGCCAGCGCGCCTTTCCGCTCACCCCCCAGATGGTGCCGTTTCCGATATTGTCGGTATAGGGAAAGCCCTGCGCGTCGACGAGGTCGGCTTGGATGTCCTCCCAGCGCGCGTGCGAGGCCGCGAGCGCGGCGCTGAACCGGTCGCGATCGGGATCGCCGACGCGGGCGCCGACTTCGAAGGTCGAGACAGTATCGGATTCGAAGCGCGACACAGTGTCGATCCCGCTAACCGCGAGGCCGCCGGGGCGAAAGCCCTCCTGATAGCGCGCGTAGATCAGCCAGCCGGGGCGCGGCTTCCAGCTCAGCGTCGCCAGCGGGACGAAATGATCGAGCGTCCGGCGCGGTTCGGAGGGTGAGGGATGCACGGGGTCGATAACCTCGCCCGCGAAGCGCGTGTGCGAATAGCGACCACCGACGCTGGCGCTCAGCGTCGGCGACAGGCCGAAGCTCCATTCGCCGAATCCTGCCCATTCTGTCCGTTCATCGCGGACGCTCGACAGCGGCGCCGGGACCGCGGGGTCGCCGAGCAGGCGCTCGACCACGTCATGTCCGTCATCGACACTGATCCCTGCGATCCACCCGTGGCCATTGGCATTCCGTCGCGACAGCGTGGTTTCGCTGACAAATTGCCGCACCGCGATCGACTGGTCATAAGCGATCGGGGCGCGCGGTCCGAGCGCCGAGGCGTCGAAGCGGTTCGACAGGTCGTGGCGGACGATCGATTTCGTCGATCGCAGGACGAGGCTGTTCCACCGCTTCTCGATCGTAGCGTGGAAAAGCGAATAATCATTGTCGAAGGGCTGCGCGATCACGCTCGCCTGCGAAAGGTCGGGTAGGCCGTCCTCGCTATACTGGCCGTCGCGGCTCTGGATATCCTGACGTACCCAGCCGGCATCGATCGTCCAGCCCGCCCCCGGCGTGAGCCGCAGCGCGGCCCTTCCGCCCGACAGGCTGCTGCGGTTGATGTCCGAAAGGTTGCGTCGGACATCATCGATGTAGCCGCCGTCGATACTATGGTAGACAACGAAGCGGAGCGCGACGCGATCGGGAACGACAGGCACATTGATCATCGCTGCGAGATCATCGCTGCCCGCGCCATGCGCGGTGAGCGCGACCCCGGCGCGCACGCTGCCGCTCCAGCCGCCGCTGTTGGGCATGTTCGGCGACAGGCGGATGATTCCGCCGAGCGACCCCGCGCCATAGAGCGTGCCCTGTGGTCCTTCGAGCACCTCGACCCTGTCGATGTCATAAAGCTCGAGGTCGGGATCGGGGGCGTTGTAATTGACCCGCGCATAGCCGAAATACTGCCCGACGGTGGCCTGCGTCGGCCCCGTGAAGCTGCTGTCGGCGACACCGCGAATGAACAGCTTGTCGCGCCCCGGTCCAAGGTGGGTCGAATTGAGGACCGGCAGTTCGGTCATGATCGCGCGCGATCCGTGCAGCCCCGGGCCGGTCCCGAAGCGGCTCTCGATCGGCATGATGCTGACCACCCCCGGATAATCGTCGAGCGGCGCATCGCGCTTGCTGGCGGTCACGACGATTTCGACAGGTGGCGGCGCAGGTTCGGGATGGCGCGGCCGGGGCGCGACCGGCCGCGTTGGCGCTGACGGGCGTGGCCGCGGCGGCGCGCGAACGATGCGGAACGTGCGCGCGTCGATCTCGACGACCATCAGCCCTGATCCTTCGATCAGGCGCTCGAGCGCAGCCTGTGTCTCCATCCGGCCGGACAGGCCGTGCACGCGGATACGGCCCATCGCCGGATCGGCGAGCGCGATGCTGACACCGCCCTGACGCCCCAGTTGCAGGATCGCCCGGTCGAGGCGACCCGCCGGAAGCATAAATTGTGCGTCGGCGGCCTCGGCCACCGTGGGCACGAACGCGATCGCAAGCCCCAGCGCGGCCCAGCTTTTGCCTGCCTTTTGCATCAGTTTCCGGTCAGCCGCCACCCTTGCTGCATTTGTCGTGCCGACACGCCCATCAGGACCGCGATCTTCCTCATCGCAGCTTCATCCTTCGGATCGATGATGATCGTCCCGGTGAAGGCACGGTCGGCAATTCGCGGATCTACGCTCACCGGTTTACCGAGCGCGCGCGCAAGGTCGGGGGCGATGTCGGCAAGCCGCTCGTTCGCGAAGTCGAGCCGGCCTGTCGTCCATCCGCCGATTATGGCGGGGTCGATCCGGCGCACGACCGGCGCCGATCCTGTGTGCGCCACGCGCAGTCTGTCGCCGGCTTTCAGCATGACCGCTTCGCGTTTTGGATCGAACAGGACGGCGCCTTCGGCCACGGCCACCTCTGTCTGCTCGCCTTCGCGGGCGACATTGAAGACTGTACCGACATCCTCGATCCGCGTGCCGCCGACGACCACCACGAAGGGCGAGCCTGCATCATGCGTAATGCGAAACCGGGCTTCGCCGCTGTCGAGCGTCGCCAGCCGGGGATTGCGACGATCGAGGGTCAGCGTCGTGCCGCCGTTAAGATCGATCACCGTTCCGTCATCCAGCGTGACGCTTCGATGTTCGCCGAGCGCGGTTTCGATCACATGGGTCGGCGTCATCGCGCGATAGGCAGGCCAGGCCAACACGCCGAGAAGCAGCGCCGCCGCAAGTCCGGCGTGGCGGCGAAAAAAGCTTGGGCGATTGTCGTTCGCGGCAAATTCCACGCGCGACGGTTCGGCTGGGCATTGCTCCGGCGGTGGGGTTTGCCCGGCGGCTTCCACCATCACGGCATCGATCATCGCCGCGGCATTATAGGCGGCGCCATGCGCGGGGTCGGCTTCGAGCCAGCTCGTGAACGCCTCCCAGTCGGCGGGCGCGGCATCGCGTAGCCGGATCATCCAGCCGATGGCCTCTTCGCGTACCGCCGCCTCGGTCATAGCCGCTCTTCCGTCCCTTCCTCGGTAAGACGGTCTGACTCGCCATTTTCCGCATCCAGTTTGTAACGCAATTGCAACACGGCCCGATAGGCTTTTTGCAGATGCTTCTCGACCGCGCTGCGGCTGATCCCGTGCGCCCCGGCGATCGCATCCTGCCGGTCGCCGTCGATCCGATAGCTTCTGAAGATCGCCGTGGTCCGCTCGCCAAGCGCCTCGAATGCCGCGGTGACGAGGGCAAGTTCGTCCCTGGCGAGGACGATCCGTTCGGCCGAGGGATCCGCCGAGGCGCCGCTTTCGTCGCCGGCGATCTGGCTCCATGCATCGTCGCGCCGCTCGCGCCGCTGGGCCGACCGCCGCCGGTCGGTCACCAGATTGTCGGCCATCCGATAGAGATAGGAAAGCGCGTCGTCGGGCACCACCGATACATCGCCGAGTTTGAGCCACATATCCTGAAGAACATCTTCGGCATCGATCGCCGAGCCGCAACGCGCGCGGAGGAAACGCTCCAGCGCCGGGCGATGGGCGATCAACACCTGCTCCAGACCCTCGGAAGCCATGGCGCCGGCATAACAAGCCTGCGCCGGTGCGGCAATCGTCGGCCGCGACCGGCGCG
>JAEWIL010000083.1 GCA_023387085.1 Pseudomonadota bacterium
GCGAAGCTCTTCGCCGGCGCAAGGCCCGAATCCTCGTCGCCCGCGACCTCGGGCGACCCGGCCGATTCGCCATGTCCGCTGCGAATGTCGCGCCACATGCGCCACGCCACCCAGAGAAGCAGAAACCCGCCCGCGAGCACCAGCCCTACGATGCCGAGCAATTGCTGGACGACGAGCGCAAAGCCGACGCGCAGTACCAGCGCGGCGCCGACACCGATCAGGATCACCTTTCGACGCTGATCGGCCGGCAGACCTGCCGCAAGCGCACCGACGACGATCGCATTGTCGCCGGCAAGGACGAGGTCGATCAGCAAAACCTGGATGAAGGCCGAAAAAGCTGCGGGCTCGGTGATGTTCGAGAAATCATGGACGATCGCGTCCCAGATCCCCGCCGAAGGCGCCGCCCCCGCGGCGAAATTCATCATTTCCACGATCATGGTCAGCGCACCCATCCGAACAAATGACCGAGCCCGATCTCGGGATCGACCCAGCCGTCATAAATCATTTTCAGCGCCACATAGAGGATCACGACGAGGCCAACCCAGGCGATCCAGTGATAACGCTGCAGCAGCTTGGCGACGTAATTTGCCGCCAGCCCCATGACGATCACCGTGAAGGTCATCCCGACGAACAGCAAGGCCGGATTTTCGCGCGCGATCGATGCCACGAGCAACACATTGTCGATACTCATCGACAGGTCGGCAACCATGATCGAGACTGCGGCCTTGAAAAAGGTCGTGCGCGCCGCAGCGCCCTCTATCTCGGGCGTCGATGGATCGTCGATCGCCGTTCCGGCATTGGCCGGCCGGATCTCGCGGTACATATTATAAGCGACCCACAGCAGCAGCAGCCCGCCAGCGAAGACAAGGCCGGTAATCTTGAGCAGCTGCGTCGCGACGAGCGCGAAACCGATCAGGAAGATGAGCGCCATGCCGACGCCGAGCATCAGCACGCGCCGGCGGTCGCGTTCGGGAAGCCCGCCGGCGATCGTGCCCATGATCAGCACATTGTCGCCCGCCATCGTCAGATCGCCGATGATGATCTGACCGAGCAGGACGAGCCCGGGGCCGGTAAGGATTGCCGAGAAATCCATCGCCGAAAAGTCCATTAGAGCGGCTCTCCGAAATAGCTGACCGCGGGAACCGGGTCATGAAAGGGATGCAGCAGCGCGCGCCACTGCTCGTACCGTTCGAACGCCGGAACCCCTCGCGATGATCCTCGACCGATCGCCAATGCGCGACGAGCAGATAGGGCTGGCCGGCCTGGAGCGGCGGACGGATTTCAAGCGAGAGAAAGCCCGGCGAAGCTTCGATCAGCGGTCGCGCGGCGGCTACCGCCAGTTCGAATGCCGCTTCATGGCCCGGTCGAACCGGCAGCAAGGCAAGTTCGACCACGGCCATATGCGCGAACTATTGGTTCATCGAATCGAAGAAATCTTCGTTCGTCTTGCTGTCCTTGATCTTGTCGAGCAGGAACTCCATCGCGTCGACGGTGCCCATCTGCATGAGGATGCGGCGTAGCACCCACATTTTTGACAGCTTGTCCTTCTCGACGAGCAATTCTTCCTTGCGGGTACCCGACTTGCCGACGTCGAGCGACGGGAAGATGCGCTTGTCGGCAACCTTGCGGTCAAGGACGATTTCGCTGTTACCCGTGCCCTTGAATTCCTCGAAGATGACTTCGTCCATGCGGCTGCCGGTATCGATCAGCGCGGTTGCGATGATCGACAGCGAACCGCCTTCCTCGATGTTGCGCGCGGCGCCGAAAAAGCGCTTCGGACGCTGGAGAGCGTTCGCGTCGACGCCGCCGGTGAGCACCTTGCCCGAGCTCGGTACGACGGTGTTGTAGGCACGGCCGAGGCGGGTGATCGAGTCGAGCAGGATGACGACATCCTTCTTGTGCTCGACGAGGCGCTTGGCCTTTTCGATCACCATCTCGGCGACCTGGACGTGGCGCGTCGCGGGCTCGTCGAAGGTCGAGGAGACGACCTCGCCCTTCACGCTGCGCTGCATGTCGGTCACTTCCTCCGGCCGCTCGTCGACGAGGAGAACGATCAGATAAACCTCGGGATGGTTGTCGGTGATCGCCTTGGCGATATTCTGCAGCAGCACGGTCTTGCCGGTACGCGGCGGCGCGACGATCAGCGCGCGCTGACCCTTGCCCTGCGGGCTGACGAGGTCGATGACGCGCGCCGACTTGTCCTTGACCGTCGGGTCGACCGTGTCGAGCGATAGCTTCTGGTTCGGATAGAGCGGGGTGAGGTTATCGAAATTGACGCGGTGACGCACCGCATCGGGATCGTCGAAATTGACCTTGATCAGCTTCGTCAGCGCGAAATAGCGCTCGCCGTCGCGCGGAGCGCGGATCTCGCCCTCGACGGTGTCGCCGGTGCGCAGGCCATATTTGCGGACCTGGTTCGGCGAGACGTAAATATCGTCGGGCCCCGCGAGATAATTGGCGTCCGACGAGCGCAGGAAACCGAAGGAGTCAGGCAAAACCTCGATCGTGCCCGATCCGATGATTTCCTCGCCCTCTTCGGCGAGTTCTTTAAGGATCGAGAACATCAGGTCTTGCTTGCGCAGCGTCGAGGCACCCTCGACGCCCAGTTCTTCTGCCATTTCGACGAGCTGGGCGGGGGCTTTGGTCTTGAGTTCTTTAAGATGCATGGATGGATTCCGGGTAGAAAATTCAGGAGAAAAATAGACTTAAGTTCGTTGCACCAGCAGGTGCCTATCCGGCCGGGGGACGACCGTTATCGATAGTTTCGACGCAAGACGCGCTGCCCGCAAAAAACGGGGTTAACCGGCCCGTAGAACCGGCTTTTGTGCAAGTCAATCGGCACTGCGCCAGGCAGGTGCTAAAAGGGGCGCACGACCACCAAGATGACGATGATCGCCGCGGCGACGCCGGGGACCTCGTTGAGCAGGCGAAGCTGCTTCTCGGTCAGCTGGCGCTGGCCCTTCGCCAGCTTCTTCGCATAGCCGATCATCCAGCCGTGATAGCCCGAGATGGCCAAGACGAGCAGCAATTTGGCGTGAAACCAGCCCTCGCGCCAATAATCGCCGTTGAAGGCGAGCATCAGGCCGAGGATCCAGACGAGAATAATCGACGGGTTCAGGATGATCCGGCGCAGGCGATCCTCGCGCTCAATCCACTTTTTATCTTCGTCGGACCCGACGGCGCACTGGTGATGATAGACAAAGAAGCGCGGCATCATGAACAGGCCGGCCATGAAGAAGATTACGAAGATGACGTGCGCCGCCTTGATCCACAGCATCGTCACCCCCAGAAATCCTGCCAGTTCCATCAATACCACCTAGCCGCGCACGCGCCGGATCAGATGTTCGACATTCGCAATCGGCGTGTCGGGAACGATCCCGTGGCCGAGATTGAAGATATGGGGACGCGCCGGGAAAGCTGCAAGGATGCGAACGATCGCGGCATCGAGCGTTTCGCCGCCTGCAACGAGCGCGAGCGGGTCGAGATTACCCTGCACGGGCAGCCCGGGCGGCAACACGCTGTCGGCCCATAGCGGATCGACCGTCTCGTCGAGACCGATCGCGTCAACGCCGGTCTCGTTCGCATAGGCCGGCAGCTTGCCGCCCGCCCCCTTCGGAAAACCGATGATCGGCGTATCCGGATGGAGTGCCTTCAGGCGGCGCACGATCTCGGCATTCGGTGCTATGACCCAGCGTTCGAACTGCGCCGGCGAAAGGCTGCCTGCCCAGCTGTCGAATAATTGCACCGCCTCGACGCCGTTTTCGATCTGGCCCGACAGATAGGTAATGCTCAAATCGACGATCGCATCGACGATCGCGCCGAAGGCTGCGGGATCGCCGAACGCCAGGCGCCGGGCGGCAGCCTGGTCCTTCGATCCCTGCCCCGCCACCATATAGGTCGCCACCGTCCACGGGCTGCCTGCAAAGCCGAGAAAGCTCGTCTCGGGCGGCAAGGCGCCGGCAACGCGCGCGACGGTACCATACACAGGATCGAGACGCTGCGGCATCGCTTCTAAGGATGCCAGCGCGCTATCGACGAGCGGCGGTGCGAGCCGCGGCCCCTCGCCTGTCTCGAACCACAGATGCTGGCCGAGCGCGTGCGGGATGACGAGAATGTCGGAAAAGAGAATCGCACCGTCGAACCCGAAGCGCCGGATCGGCTGCAAGGTCACTTCGGCTGCGGCTTCGCTGTCATAGCAAAGCTCGAGGAATCCGCCCTTGGTTTCGCGAAGAGCGCGATATTCTGGAAGATAACGTCCCGCCTGACGCATCAGCCATAGCGCAGGCCTGTCCTGCCGCGCTCCACGCAGCGTTGCCAGCAGGGTCTTCGGCGAGGCCTTCACGCGGCTCCTCTTTCTTTCATCATATATATTTAAAGATATTTGTGGCGGTTTGTTGGACGGTGGATAGCGCGGCTTTAGGCTTGGACGCCGCTTTTGCCAACATATTGACTCTTCGCCCTGCGTGTCATGTCCGGGGAGTCGCCCGGCGTTCTCCTCGCAATTCACAGCCTGTGGATAAGTTTACCCTCCTGTGGAAAAGCCGTGGAGCGGAATCGGCAGCGTTGGGGATGAATCCACCATGCCGAACTTGTGCCTGCGGTTATGCCGGAATTTATCCACAGGGTGTTAAATCGTCATCCCGCAGCTGATCCGGCATTGCCTTTTTCCGCGGCGTTCCGCCATGATGGCGCGATGAGCCGCCTCCATCTGCACCTCATATCCGATTCCACGGGCGAGACGCTCGAAAATATCGCCAAGGCGGCCATCGCCCAATTCGATGATGTCGAGGTCGTGCGCCATTTCTGGCCAATGGTGCGGTCCGAATCACATCTCGACCGCATCATCGCCGAAGTGCAGGCGAGCCCCGGCATGATCCTGTTCACGCTGGTGAGCGGCGAGCTGCGTGCAAGCCTCGAACGCCGCGCCGCGGCGCTGAACCTGCCGACGGTTCCTGCGCTCGATGCCGTCACCGATGCGCTGTCGCGGATGCTTGGACAGGAGGCGAAAGCGCGCCCCGGCCGCCAGCACCAGCTCGACGCCGCCTATTTCGCGCGCGTCGAGGCGATCCAGTTCACCGTCGCGCACGACGACGGCATCGGCTGGGAGAATTGGGAGCAGGCCGACATCGTCCTCGCCGGCGTGTCGCGCACTTCGAAGACTCCGACGAGCATCTATCTCGCGAACCGCGGCTACAAGACCGCAAACATTCCGATCGTCCCCGAATCACCGCCACCCGATGCGCTCTATCATCTCAAACGGCCGATGGTCGTCGGACTGACCACGGGCCTCGACCGCCTCGTGCAAGTTCGCCGCAACCGGCTGCTGTCGCTTAACCAGGCGCCCGAGACCGCCTATGTCGACGACGAGCGGGTGAGGGCAGAGCTCGCCTATGCGCGGCGCATGTTCGCCGACAATGGCTGGCCGGTAATCGACGTGACGCGCCGCTCGATCGAGGAAACTGCCGCAGCGGTGATCAAGCTGGTCGAAGACCGTAGCGACACATGACTCTGCTCCTCGCTTCGCAGAGCAGCGGTCGCGCCGCGATGCTGCGCGCCGCCGGACTCAACTTCGAGACGAGTGCGGCGCATGTCGACGAAGAGGCGTTGACTGCTTCGCTCCTCGCGGCGGGACAAACACCGCGCAATATCGCTGACGCGCTCGCCGAAGCGAAGGCGGTGAAGATTTCGTCGCGGTTGCCCGGGGTGACGGTGATCGGTGCGGATTCGACACTCGCGCTCGATGACGGGTCGATGCTGTCGAAGCCCGAAAGCCCCGACGAGGCGGCTGATCATCTCCGCCGCATGGCGGGCGCCCGTCACCGGCTGTTCAGCGGCGCGGTCGCCGCTCGTGACGGCGCTCCCGTCTGGCGCGCGATCGGCGAAGCGAAGCTTTGGATGCGCCCCTTGTCGGACGCCTTTATCGCCGACTATGTGGCGCGCAACTGGGACAGCATCCGCTGGACCGTCGGCTGCTACGAGATTGAGGGGGCGGGCGTGCAATTATTCGACCGGGTCGAGGGCGATCCATGGACCATTATCGGGATGCCGATGCTTCCCTTACTGGCGTGGCTGCGTGCGACGGGGCTTGCGCCGTCATGAATGGCGTTCCCTTTGCCGCGCCATACGCAGAGGTTATCGGCGACCCGATCGCGCAGTCGAAATCACCGCTGATCCACAATTTCTGGCTCGAGGCGCTCGGCCTTCCCGGCGACTATCGCCGCGCGCATGTGAAGTCCGACGATCTCGCCGCCTATGTTGCCGAACGTCGAACCGACCCCGACTGGCGCGGCTGCAACGTTACGATGCCGCACAAGGCGGCGGTGATGGACCTTGTCGATGATCCGGGAGATATCCGAGGGACGATCGGCGCGATGAATACGGTGGTCCGGCAAAAGGATGGTTCGCTGATCGGCACCAACACCGACGCCGCGGGCTTCTATTCGCCGCTCGCCGAACTCGATCTCGAGGGCGCGCCGGTGGCGGTTGTCGGGGCCGGCGGCGCGGCGCGGGCGGTGCTGTTCGCCCTCGCGCGTGCCAAGGTCGGAACCGTAACAATCCTCAACCGCAGTCCGCTGAAAGCCATGGGCCTGCTCGCGGCTTTCGGCCTCAAGGGCGATGTGCTCGCGCTCGACGCCCAGCTTCCAGCTGCGGTTCTGCTGGTCAATTCGAGCAGCTTGGGGATGAAGGGCCAGCCGCCGCTCGAGCTCGACCTCTCGCCGCTCCCCGACGATGCGATCGTGTACGACCTCGTCTATTCGCCGCTCCAGACCGGGCTGCTCAAAGCCGCCGACGCGCGCGGGCTCGATACGGTCGACGGGCTCGACATGCTGATCGGGCAGGCCGCGTTGGCGTTCGAACTGTTCTTCGGCGCGTCGCCGCCCGAGGGCCGCGACGACGAACTGCGCGCCATGCTCACGGCATGAGCGTTCGCAAACATCTCGGTGCGCAGCGCAAACGTCCCTTCATCCTCGGGCTGACGGGGTCGATCGGCATGGGCAAGTCGACCGCTGCGCAGATGTTTGAGTGCGAGGGGGTTCCGGTTTTCGACGCCGATGCCGAAGTGCATCGATTGCAAGGTCCGGGTGGCGCGCTCGTTGCGGCGATCGAGGCGCGCTTTCCGGGGACGACGGGGCTGAATGGCGTCGACCGGCAAAAACTCGGCGCGCGCGTTCTCGGCAACAAACACGAACTCGCCGCGCTCGAGGCAATCGTTCACCCGGCGATCGGCCGGGCGCAACATCGCTTCCTGATGCGCCATCGGGCCCGCGACGTTGTCATCCTCGATATACCGCTGCTGTTCGAAAAGGGCGGGTGGCGCCGCGTCGGTGCGATAGCGGTTGTGTCTGCGCCGGCGTGGATGCAGACCAAGCGCGTGATGCGCAGACCGGGCATGACGCGCGCCAAACTGAAAGCGATCCGCCGCCTCCAGGTGCCCGACCGCGTCAAGCGCGCGCGCGCCGATTTCGTGATCGAAACCGGCCGCCCCAAAAGCGTGACGCACCGCCAGATTCGCGCCATCGCCTCTTGTTTCCGCGCGCGATAGGGTCCAGATTAATCATTAGATGCGTGAGATTATTTTCGATACCGAAACCACGGGATTCGATCCCAAGGCCGGGGACAGGCTGGTCGAAATCGGGTGCGTCGAACTGATCGACCGTCGCGAAACGGGGGTCACGTTCCACGCTTATTTCAATCCCGAGCGCGACATGCCCGCCGCCGCCGAGGCGGTACACGGCCTGTCGATCCAGTTCCTGTCGGACAAGCCGCTCTTCGCAAGTCGGGTCGACGAGCTGATCGAGTTTCTGGGCGACGCGCCGCTGGTCGCGCACAACGCCGCCTTCGACTTCGGATTCGTCAATGCCGAACTCGCGCGCGCCGGACGCCCCCCGCTCGACATGAGCCGTATGTGCTGCACCGTACAGATGGCGCGTAAACTCCACCCGGGCGCCAAACACAGCCTGGACGCGCTTTGCACGCGCTATGGGATTGACCGCAGCCACCGCGTCAAGCATGGCGCGCTGCTCGACGCCGAACTGCTCGCGCATCTTTATATCGAAATGACCGGCGGGCGGCAGATCGGCCTTGGTCTGTCGGCGGATGCCTCCGTGTCGGTTCATTCCGTCGGACCCATTCATGTTTCCGCGCCGCCGCGCGCGTTTCGCGAACCGCGTCCGCACGCCGCGTCCGCCGCCGAGCTTGCGCGTCATGCCGAATTCGTTGCCGCACTCACCCAACCGCTGTGGCACGATAGTCCGTAACGGTGGTTTTTGCCGCCGCTGCGATTCTGGAAGGAGAAGAATAATGGAAATCCGCGTCTCTGGGCACCAGATCGAAACCGGCGAAGCGCTTCAGGCGCATGTGTCGGACCGGATGAACGCGATTGCCGACAAATATTTCTCGCGCGCAATCGGCGCGCACGCGACCTTCGGCAAGGGACCGCACGACAGTTTCCAGTGCGACATCGTCGCGCATGTGATGCAGGGCTTGGTGCTGAAAGGCCATGGCCAGGCGCAGGATGCACATGTTGCCTTCGAAGGCGCGGCCGAACGCATCGAAAAGCAGCTCAGGCGCTATATGCGACGATTGAAAGACCGCAACAACGGCCCCGCTCAGCCGTCACCGACGGTCGACGAGATCGAGGACAACGCCAGCTACACCGTATTCGATGCGAACTCCGATGACGAAGACGCGGGCGATGCGCCCGCGATCATCGCCGAAACGCGCGTCGACATCCCCAGCAGCAGCGTCTCCGACGCGGTGATGATGCTCGACCTGCGCAACACCAACGCCTTGCTCTTCGTCAACAGCAAGACCGGCACGCACAATATGGTCTACCGCCGCGACGACGGGACGATTGGCTGGGTCGAACCCCGCTAGGACCAATCGGGCCGGGCTTGGCAAGGCCCGGCCCGTTCGAAACGCGGGTGCGTTGAACGATAGGGCTGGATTTTCTTCGCCATCCAGCCTAAGGGCCGCGCCCAACGAAGCCCGAAGCCCGATGGGCGGAGGCGGCGGGGCCAGCACCGTTCCCCCGATCGATCGCGACCAATGACGACCCCGGCGGCTGTCCGGCGGCTATGCAGATTTGACCAGACGATGAATCTATCTTCCCTTCTCTATCCGGCGACCGTGCGCGCGCATGTGCAGCTCGATTCGAAAAAGGCGCTCTTTCCATTCGTCGGCGATCTCGCTGCTCGATCGCTCGGGCTCGATGCCGGTGAGGTGGGTGAGGCGCTGCTCGAGCGCGAACGGCTGGGATCGACGGGTTTCGGTCGCGGTATCGCATTGCCCCACGCCAAGATGCCCGATCTTTCGGGAGTGCGCGGTCTCTTCCTTCAGCTCGCGCGGCCGATCGATTTTCAGGCGGTCGACGGGCTTCCGGTCGACTTGCTCTTTATCCTTCTTTCGCCGCTCGACGCGGGGGCCGACCATTTGAAGGCGCTCGCCGGGGTCTCGCGCATGCTTCGCAACGACAGCATCGCCGAACGTCTGCGCGGCGCCAAGAGCGACGAAGCGCTCTACGCGCTGCTCCTCGACACCGAAACGCGTGACGCGGCTTAAGAGCCGCTTTCTCGTCGACTTGCTGCTGCGCCGCGCCGAGGCGGCTGGCGGTTTCGCCGCGATCCTCGCAAAAGGCGACGACACCTCCGGAATCATTCTCGTGCAGTGCAGCGATCGCGGCGCGCCCGGCCCGCTCCTTGAGCGACGTTTTGCCCCCGATGGCCGCTATATATGGGAGCCTGTGGGGCCCGACGATCCGCAAGATGGTGAATCGCGCGCAAACTACCAGGAGAGGCGGCGCAAGGCCGATCCCGACCTTTGGATCGTCGAACTGGATATCGCAGATGCGCCACAACTCGTCGCTGAGTGGGCGGCGTTAACTTGACTCTGTTGCGGCGCACAATAGGTGGCGCCCATTCCATAGCGCGTAGGTCGTTCCGTGGGTTGCCTTGCCTTGGCAAAGCGCTCGCAAACCGGTTCGGACACGCAGTCGGATGATGGCCGCAGGCGGCATAGAGCCAGTTTAGCTCACCAGCCTGTTTTTGATTCGGTCCATCAGCCGCCCTTTCGACGGATTATATGAGTCGCATTTTGAACGTCGCCAGCATGGCTGCCGTCGGCATGACCGCAACCGCGATGCTGCTGCTGGCCGAACCGGGCTTTGCGAGCGATCTCGCCGCAAGCGCGAATATTCCCGCCATCACCCTGCCGGCCGCCGACGCGCCGGACACAGATCAGGCGGATACAAGGACGACGAGCGAACAGCCGGTCGTCACCCTTCCTGAAAATAAGGACGAAGCCGTCGCCGACGCGAACGACAAATCGGCGCCGGCGCTCGACGTCGATTCGCTGGCCGAACTCGTTGCCGCTACCCGGCCGACAGAGATCGACCCCGAACTGCGCTGCCTCGCCGGCGCTGTCTATTTCGAATCGCGCGGCGAATCGCTGGCGGGTCAGCTCGCGGTCGCGCATGTCGTGATCAACCGCGCCAAGTCGGGCCGCTTCCCCAAGAGCTTGTGCGGCGTCGTCCACCAGCCGAGCCAGTTCAGCTTCGTGCGCGGCGGCAAGATGCCCGCGATCCGCAACGCGGGTCAATGGAACAATGCCGTTGCGATCGCCCAGATCGCGCGCGACGGCAGCTGGAAGACGCAAGCGCCGGGCGCGCTCTTCTTCCACGCCCGTTACGTCTCGCCGGGCTGGCGCAAGACACGCGTCGCGTCGATCGACAATCACATCTTCTATCGTTGATTGCGCAGGCGGGGTGCGGCTGCGCATCGCGTTCATTGCCAGGCCATTTTTTGTAGCGCATGATGCGCGCATGACGCGTCATCTTTCCGTCGCCCTGCTCTCGGCAGCGGCGCTCGCATTCGGCGGCTGCGCTACCGCGGTTCCGCCGGTCGAAGTAACCCGCTTCCATAACGCCGTACCCGGCTGGGCACCGGGCACGCGATATGCCGTCGCGACGGCGCCGCTCGATGGCCCGTCGGCGGGCATTCCGTCGCTCGAATGGGAAAGTTATCGCACAGCGGTCGACCAGCAATTGCAACGGCAGGGGCTCGTCGCGGCGGGCAGCAACGAGAAGGCGCCACTGCTCGTCCGTATCGCGTTCGAGCGCAGCCAGCAGGCCCCCGCCGCGCGTCGTTCGCCCGTTTCGGTCGGCGTCGGCGGTTCGACAGGCAGCTATGGCTCGGGTGTCGGGCTTGGTCTCGGGATCAACCTCGGTGGCGGTCCGAAACGGATGGCCGATCTCCAGCTTTCGGTGCGTATCGACGATGTGGCGTCGGGCCAGGCGATCTGGGAAGGCCGCGCGCTGACCGCGGTGCCGGTCAAGGCTCCCGCCGCGCAGCCGTCGCTTGCGGCGGCGAAACTGGCCGAAGCCTTATTCAAGGACTTCCCCGGCGAATCGGGACGCACTATCAGCGTTCCATGACTATCAGCATCAACGCCGCGTTCGACAGCGGCAATATCGTCGTGGAATCGGTCGACGGCACGTCGGCGCGCCTGTCGATCCGCAAGGATCGCGAGTCCGAATTCTACCAATGGTTCCACTTCCGCGTCGCGTGCAGTGTCGGCGATTCGCTGGAGCTCGCGATTACGGGGCTGTCGGATTCGGCCTATCCCGACGGCTGGCCGGGCTACGCCGTCTGCGCGAGCAGCGACCGCGACCATTGGTTTCGCCTCGACACCGATTATGATTCGGCGGCGGGGACGCTAACCGTCCGCCATACTGCCGAAAGCCCCGTGCTGTGGCTCGCCTATTTCGCGCCCTATTCGATGGAGCGCCACCACGACCTTATCGCCTCGGTCGCCGAGTGCGAGGGCGTCACCTATCGCTGCCTCGGCACCAGCCTCGAAGGCCAGTCGATCGACTGCCTCGAAATGGGCACGGGCGACACGCAGGTCTGGCTTTATGCGCGCCAGCATCCCGGCGAATCGATGGCCGAATGGTGGATGGAGGGCGCGCTCGAAAAGCTTACCGATCCCGCCGATCCTTTTGCACGCTCGCTACGGCAGAAATGCCGCCTCCACATCGTGCCGAACATGAACCCCGACGGATCGCGCCGCGGCCATCTGCGTACCAACTATGCCGGCGTGAATCTCAATCGTGAATGGGACAATCCGACCGCGGATCGCAGCCCCGAAGTGCTGTGCGTGCGGAACGCGATGGACGAAAGCGGAGTCGACTGGGCGATGGACGTCCATGGCGACGAGGCGATTCCTGCTGTCTTCCTCGCGGGCTTCGAGGGGATTCCTTCGCTGAAGCCCGGACAGATGGACAAGTATAAGGCGTTCCAGGCGGCGCTCGCGGCGAATACGCCCGATTTCCAGGTCGATCTCGGCTATGCCGAGTCGGCGCCCGGGCAGGCGAACCTCAGCATGTCGACGACGCAGCTTGCCGAACGCTTCGGCGCGGTGTCGATGACGCTCGAAATGCCGTTCAAGGACAATCGCGACTTGCCCGATCCGGTGCAGGGCTGGTCGCCCGAACGGTCGAAGCTGCTCGCGCACGCATGTCTCGCAACGCTGGACCAAATGCTCTGATGACGGATCGGGATGGCGATGGCTGGCGGATCGTCGAGGACGATCTGTCGGGCACCGCCATCCGTGCGCTTCTTGAAGTGCATTTCGCGGGGATGCTCGCTAATTCACCGGCCGAAAGTTGCCACTTCCTCGATTTCGACGGACTACGCGGCGATGGCGTGACCTTCTGGTCTATCCACAAGAATGACGAGTTGGCGGGCTGCGGCGCGCTCAAGCTGTTGGGCGGTGTGCATGGCGAGATCAAGTCGATGCGCACCGCCGAGCGCTTCCTGCGGCAAGGCGTCGCCGCGCGGATGCTTGTTCATATCATGAACGAGGCAAGTGCGCGAGGCCTCGACCGCCTCAGCCTCGAAACCGGCTCGAGCCCGGCGTTTGAACCTGCGCTTGCGCTCTACCGCGCGCATGGGTTCGAAGAGTGCGAACCCTTTGGCGACTACAAGCCCGACTCGTTCAGCCGCTTCATGACGCGTAGCTTGCAGAGCTGAACCATCCGTCACCCGGATCCAGTCCGGGGTCATAACGATGGGCATCGCTGGCGACAGATATGAAAAACGGGGCCCGGAAGGGACTCCGGACCCCGCAATTTTTTGGCCTAAGGCGAGCGCTTTTACGCGGCCTTCTTGTCCTCGATCGCTACCGGCCGCGCGCCGCCGATCGCGATCTTGTGCGGCTTCATCGCCTCGGGCACTTCGCGCACCAGGTCGATGGCGAGCAGGCCGTCCGACAGGTCGGCCTTTTCCACCTGCACGAAATCGGCGAGCTGGAACCGGCGCTCGAACGCGCGTGTCGCGATACCGCTATAGAGCATCTGGCGGCCTTCGCTCTCGCCCACAGGGGCCTTGCGGCCGCTGACGGTCAGCATATTCTGCTGCGCGGTGATATCGATCTCGTCGGGCTTGAAACCGGCGACCGCGACGGTGATGCGGAAATGGTCGTCGGCGACCTTTTCGATATCGAACGGCGGATAATTCTCGGCACCCGAACCGCCGGTTTCCAGAAAGTCGAACAACCGGTCGAAGCCGACAGTCGAACGGCGATAAGGGGTCCAGTCGAAGCTGTTACGCATGATGTCATTCCTTCCTTACAAAGCGAAGTCACGGGACCGCGACATGCTGTCGCGATCGCCACCCGGCCCCTATCGGCGACCGGATGAGGCAAATCTGGTAACCTTCGAAACCATTTCAAGGGGCGATTGGCATTCGGCCAAAACCCGCGCTATGGGGCGGCGAATCCGCTCCAGCCGAAGGACCTGAAATGCCCCAGCTCATCCTCATCCGCCACGGTCAGTCGCAGTGGAATCTCGAAAACCGCTTTACCGGCTGGTGGGATGTCGATGTCACCGAAAAGGGCGCGGCCGAAGCGTGGGCAGCAGGCGAATTGATGAAGGCGAAGGGGATATCCCCCGACACCTGCTTCACATCGGTCCAGACGCGCGCCATCAAGACGCTGAACCTCGCGCTCGAGGCGATGGGGCGGCTCTGGCTGCCGGTCACCAAGGACTGGCGCCTCAACGAACGCCATTATGGCGGCCTCACCGGGCTCGACAAGGCCGAGACCGCAGCGAAGCATGGCGACGAACAGGTGAAGATCTGGCGCCGCAGTTTCGACATCCCGCCCCCCCCGCTCGAGGCCGGTTCGGAATGGGATCTTGCGAGCGATCCGCGCTACGCCGGCATCGCCATCCCCTCGACCGAAAGCCTCAAGGATACGATCGCGCGCGTCCTCCCCTATTATGAGGCGACGATTGCGCCCGAACTAAGGGCGGGCAAGACGGTGCTGATCTCAGCACATGGCAACAGCCTGCGCGCGCTGGTGAAACATCTCTCCGGCATCTCGGATGCCGACATCACCGGACTGGAGATTCCGACCGGCCAGCCGATCGTCTATGAACTGAACGACGATCTGACCGCGCGCGAACGCTATTATCTCAGCGAGCGGTAATTCACCCCGTCATTGCGAGGAGCGTCGCGACGAAGCAATCTCCAGCTATCGGATGGTCGCTCCAATCGCTGGAGATTGCTTCCCCCCGGCTTTCGCCGGGGTCGCAATGACGATGATCCGGGGCGGCATCAGTCGCGCAGCAGTTCGTTAATTCCGGTTTTCGCGCGCGTCTGCGCATCGACGCGCTTGACGATCACCGCGCAATAGAGCGACGGTCCGGGCGTTCCGTCGGGCAGCGGCTTGCCCGGCAGCGAGCCTGGAACCACGACCGAATAGGCGGGTACTTCACCGACGAAGACTTCGCCCGTCGCGCGGTCGATGATCTTGGTCGAGGCGCCGAGATAGACGCCCATCGACAGCACTGCGCCCTCGCGGACGATCACGCCCTCCGCCACCTCGGCGCGCGCGCCGATGAAGGCGCCGTCCTCGATCACGACCGGGCCGGCCTGGAGCGGCTCCAATACGCCGCCGATCCCCGCGCCGCCCGACAGTTGGACGTTCGCGCCGATCTGCGCGCAGCTACCGACGGTCGCCCACGCGTCGACCATCGACCCTTCGCCGACATAAGCGCCGATATTGACGAAGCTCGGCATCAGCACCGCACCTTTGCTGATATAGGCGCCGCGGCGGACGATCGATCCGGGCACCGCGCGAAAACCGGCGTCGCGTAAGCGGTTCTCGCCCCAGCCCGCGAACTTCGACGGCACCTTGTCCCACCAGGTCGCGCCGCCCGCGCCGCCTTCGATCAGTTCCATGTCGTTGAGGCGGAACGAGAGCAGCACTGCCTTTTTCAGCCATTGGTTGACCTGCCACGTCCCGCCCGCATCACGTTCGGCGACGCGAAAGCTGCCATCGTCGAGGCCCGCGATTGCGGTTTCGACCGCCTCGCGCACTGCCCCGTCCGTCGTGAGCCCCAGCGTATCGCGCGCATCCCACGCGGCTTCGATCGTGGCTTGCAGGTCGGTCATGAAAGTCCCCATGGTAAAGGCAAATTGTCGAGCCAGTCGGCGATGTCGCTCGCGTGAAAATCGACATGCTCCGGCAGGTGGTCGCGATGGCCGCTTTCGCTGCCATTGTCCAGCCACACGGTCGTCATGCCGAGCGCTTTCGCAGGCGTCAGATTGCGCGCCATATCCTCGACGAACAGGCTCTTGGCCGGATCGACGCCGAGATGATTGATCATCATCATATAGGCGGCCGGATCGGGCTTGGGCGTGTATCCGGTGACGCGAATGTCGCAGATGCCGTCGAACAGATCGTCGATTCCGCGCGCCTGCAGCACCCGCGCCGAATAATCGGCATCGGCGTTGGTAAAGACCAGCTTGCGGCCCGGCAGCCGTTCCAGCCCCGCACGCAGCCGCGCATCGACCGACAGCCGGTCGAGCGCGATATCGTGGACATCGACCAGAAAATCCTCGGGGCTCACGCCATGGTGGCGCATCAGCCCCGCCATCGTCGTGCCATGGTCATGGAAATACTGCTTCTGCACCCGCCGCGCCTCGATCGCATCGACGCCCAGCAACCGCATGATAAAGGCGCCCATGCGCGCGTCGATCAGGTCGAACAGCTTCGCCGCTGGCGGATAGAGCGTGTTGTCGAGGTCAAAGATCCAATTTTCGATATGGTCGATGGGCACGGTCATCGGGCGGCGCTTACCGGCTTGGTTGGACGCCGGCAAGCGCGTCGCGCAGACGGATCCAGCTTGCTAATTTCGCGGCGAATCCGATGGTATGTGCGGCGCTGCTCGACGGCAGGTCGACGACGGTGACACCGCCAAGCGGGGGCATTTGCTTGCGTCCAATTGTTGCAGCCTTGCTGCCGTTGAAGGCAACCATGCGAAGGTCGGGCAGGCCCGAGACCAGCGTTGCAAGATCGTGCGGGTCGGCTTCGCGGATCTGCGAATCGCTGCTGCCGTGGCGTTCCGCCGAACGGATCACGTCCCATAAACCGACCTTCGCCGTGCGCAGTGCGGCGAGCCTGTCCTCATAGGACATTGCGGCAAGCTGTTCGCCAATCACTTCGCTGAGCAGGCGCCAGAACTGGTTCGTCGGATGGGCATAATATTGCCGTTCGGCGAGCGATCGCGCCCCGGGAAGGCTTCCGAGAATCAGCAGCCGCGTGTCGGGTGGAATATGGGGAGCAAAGCTGGTGTGACGAACGGCGACCATGGGCGACAGATAGACTGCGCGACCCGGCGCAACAATATTGCCGGCCTCTTGACCGCGAAGGGAATCGGGTTTAGGGGCGCGCTCGACCGAAAAGGGCGGTTTGCCGCCTCTTTGGGTTACAACAGCGCTTGAACATTGCTGGCGCGGATGGAGCCTCCGGAAGATCGATACGATCCGCCGGGGTCTTTTGCTGTTATCAGGTCGGCCGTTTTTCGCCATTTTTGGCGATCCATCGGCCGGAGCTTCATCCACCGCGGTACAGTAACCGTTCGCTTTGATGGGCGGACATTTAAAGGTGAAGCATTCATGCCCACGATCAACCAGCTGGTCCGCAAGGGCCGGACTCCCCAGAAGGTGAAGTCCAAGGTCCCGGCGATGGACGCAAACCCGCAAAAGCGCGGCGTTTGCACCCGTGTCTACACGACGACCCCGAAAAAGCCGAACTCGGCGCTCCGCAAGGTTGCCAAGGTCCGCCTGACCAACCAGCGCGAAGTCATCACCTACATCCCCGGCGAAGGCCACAACCTCCAGGAACACAGCGTTGTGCTGATCCGCGGCGGTCGTGTCCGCGACCTTCCCGGTGTGCGTTACCACGTCCTGCGCGGCGTGCTCGATACGCAGGGCGTGAAGGACCGCAAGCAGAGCCGTTCGAAGTACGGCGCGAAGCGTCCGAAGTAAGGACCGCTTTTTCGGCTATCTGATCATCCCAGGCCGCCCTTGCGCCGGGATGCTGTTGTAAAAGGAATTACCTATGGCTCGTCGTCGTCGTCCTGAACGCCGCGAAATTCTGCCCGATCCCCGTTTCGGGGATGTCGTGCTCTCGAAGTTCATGAACAGCGTCATGCTGGACGGGAAGAAGTCCGTCGCCGAAAGCATCGTTTACGGTGCGTTGGAGTCGGTCGAAGCCCGCGCCAAGAAGGAACCCATCGGCGTGTTCCACGAAGCGCTCGCGAACATCCGTCCGAACATCGAAGTCCGCAGCCGCCGCGTCGGCGGTGCGACGTATCAGGTTCCGGTCGAAGTCCGTCCGGACCGCGCGCAGGCGCTGGCGATCCGCTGGCTGATCGCTGCGGCGCGCAACCGCAGCGAAACCACGATGGCCGCGCGCCTGTCGGGCGAACTGCTCGACGCGTCGAACAACCGTGGCAACGCGGTGAAGAAGCGCGAAGACACGCACCGCATGGCCGAAGCGAACCGCGCGTTCAGCCACTACCGCTGGTAATTGCAGGGGGCTCCGGCCCGTCTCGCAATCGCAACAAAACTTCCTATATCGGGGGCGGCTCGAAGGGCCTCCCCCCAAATCCAAGGAAAAGACCATGGCACGCAGCCATCCGCTCGAACGCTATCGCAATTTCGGTATCATGGCGCACATCGACGCCGGCAAGACCACGACGACCGAGCGCATTCTCTATTACACCGGCAAGTCCTACAAGATCGGCGAAGTCCATGACGGCGCCGCCACGATGGACTGGATGGAGCAGGAACAGGAACGCGGCATCACGATCACGTCGGCTGCCACCACCTGCCTGTGGAAGGCCGATGAGGGCAAGGGCCCCGAACATCGCTTGAACATCATCGACACGCCCGGCCACGTCGACTTCACCATCGAAGTCGAACGCTCGCTGCGCGTTCTCGACGGCGCGGTTGCCGCGTTCGACGGCGTTGCCGGCGTCGAGCCGCAGTCGGAAACCGTGTGGCGCCAAGCGGACAAGTACAAGGTCCCGCGGATGTGCTTCATCAACAAGCTCGACCGCACCGGCGCGAACTTCTATTATTGCGTCCAGACGATCATCGATCGCCTGGGTGCGGTTCCGGCCGTCCTGTATCTGCCGATCGGTGCGGAAGGCGACTTCAAGGGTCTCGTCGACCTCGTCAACGAGCGCGCAATCATCTGGAAGGACGAGAGTCTGGGCGCCGAATTCTTCTATGAAGAAATCCCGGCCGACCTGAAGGACAAGGCCGCCGAATATCGCGAAAAGCTCGTCGAGCTCGCCGTCGAACAGGACGATGACGCGATGGAAGCCTATCTCGAAGGTACGCTGCCCGACGTCGCGACGCTGAAGGCACTGATCCGCAAGGGTACGCTCGGTCAGGCGTTCGTGCCCGTCCTCTGCGGCTCGGCGTTCAAGAACAAGGGCGTCCAGACCTTGCTTGACGCAGTCGTCGACTATCTGCCTTCGCCGCTCGACATTGAAGACGTTCAGGGCATCAATCCCGACACCGATGCCCCCGACACGCGCGCGACGTCGGACTCGGCGCCGCTGTCGATGCTCGCGTTCAAGATCATGAACGACCCGTTCGTCGGTTCGCTCACCTTCGCCCGTATCTATTCGGGTACCCTGACCAAGGGCAGCTATCTGAACTCGGTCAAGGACAAAAAGGAAAAGATCGGCCGTATGCTCCTCATGCATGCCAACTCGCGTGAGGACATCGAGGAGGCGTTCGCGGGCGACATCGTGGCGCTCGCCGGCCTCAAGGAAACCACCACCGGGGATACGCTCTGCGCCGCCAACGCGCCGATCATCCTCGAACGGATGGAATTCCCCGAGCCGGTCATCGAGCTGTCGGTGGAACCGAAGACCAAGGCCGACCAGGAAAAGATGGGCATCGCGCTCAATCGCCTCGCCGCCGAGGACCCCTCGTTCCGCGTGTCGACCGACCATGAATCGGGCCAGACGATCATCAAGGGCATGGGCGAGCTTCACCTCGACATCCTCGTCGATCGCATGAAGCGTGAGTTCAAGGTCGAAGCGAATGTCGGCGCGCCGCAGGTGGCGTACCGCGAATCGCTCGCGAAGCCGGTCGACGTCGATTACACCCACAAGAAGCAGTCGGGTGGTTCGGGCCAGTTCGGCCGCGTCAAGGTGAGCGTCGCTCCGGGTGAACGCGGTTCGGGCATCACCTTCATCGACGAGATCAAGGGCGGCAACATTCCGCGCGAATATATCCCGTCGGTCGAAAAGGGCATGCGCGAATCGGCTGAAAACGGCCACATGATCGGCTTCCCGATCATCGACTTCGAAATCCGTCTGACGGACGGCGCCTATCACGACGTCGACTCGTCGGCGCTGGCGTTCGAAATCGCGGGCCGCGCGGCGATGCGCGAAGTAGCGGCGAAAGCCGGCATCAAGCTGCTCGAGCCGGTGATGAAGGTCGAGGTCGTTACCCCCGAGGAATTCATGGGCGACGTGATCGGCGATCTCAACAGCCGCCGCGGCCAGATCCAGGGCACCGACAGCCGTGGTAACGCCCAGGTGGTTGAAGCGATGGTGCCGCTTGCCAATATGTTCGGCTACGTCAACCAGCTGCGCTCCTTCACCCAGGGGCGTGCGCAATACTCGATGCAATTCTCGCATTACGAGGAAGTGCCGAGCAACGTTGCCGAAGAAGTGAAGGCCAAGATGGCCTGATGGGGTTTGGCCGCGCCGGCGTGCACCCCCCGGCGAGGCCAACAAATGGCGGG
>JAEWIL010000121.1 GCA_023387085.1 Pseudomonadota bacterium
CATATCGTCCATGCTTGTCACTCCTTCACCACCTGAATCACCCGCGCTGCCGGCTGCATCGGCGCCGCCACCAGGCTCACCTCCGCCAGATCCAGCGCCACCAGCTCGCGCGGGTTCTCGCCGCGCGCCGCCTTCACCCGATATCCAAAGCTGAGCCCGGTCAGCGCGCCGCGCGCGACCAGCTTCGCCGCCGCCGGATGCGTCACCCGCGCCACGACGCGCAGCCCGCGCGCATCCTCTGCCAGCGCCTCGATCGTCCCGACCACCGCCCCCGGCCGGTGCTGCCACAGCAACGGCACCGCGCGCCGCGCGCGCAGGCTCGCCGCGAAAGCCCCGGCGCGCACGACATCGCCGCCGCGATCGACGCGGTCGAACACCGAGGCATAGCGCGCAAAGCGCACGCTCATTTGAGCAGCCCCGGCAACCCCAGCTTCACGGCAAGTCCGACGACCAGCAGCGCCAGCCCGCACCGCACCGCCCAGTCGACGACCGCCGCCCACGCGCTTTTCTTGGCGTCGCGCCACGCCCCGAGCAGCTGGCGCAAATCGCTGACATCGTCGCGCGCCGCCTCGTCGGCGAGCCCCAGCCGCGCCAGCGCCCGCCGCGCCCCCAGCTCGCTCGCCTCCTCGACAACCGCGCGCAGCAACGCCGCATCGGGCGCACCGGAAGCTCCGGCCGCACTCGTCCCCGCCAGCGCGATCAACCGCGCCAGCGCTTCCTCTTCATCCATGTCGTTATCCTCATGAAAATCCCGCCCCCTTGGATGGGGGACGGTTGCGCAGCCTTGGTAGCTTGCTGCCGGGGCGAAGCCGGGTGGGGGTGACCGTCGCCGGCTGAACCTACCCCACCCCCAACAGCGTCTTCTTCTCGTCGGTGGTCAGCCAGTCGGCCACCGACACCTCGCGCCACAGCGCCATCCGGTCCTCGGCCAGCGCCGGCACGCGGTCGAGGTCGACGCGCAAATCCGCCCCGTCGAACCACCCCGCCAGACCCTGCGAAATCGCCCGCAATATCTTCGCGCACAAAGGCAGCACCGTCAGCCGCCACAGCGCGCGGTTGGCCTCGCGATAATTGGCATAGGTCGCGTCGCCGGGCAGCCCGAGCAGCATCGGCGGCACCCCGAACGCCATCGCAATTTCGCGCGCACTCGAATCCTTCAGCGCCAGGAAATCCATCTCCGCCGGCGACAGCGACAGCGCCTGCCACTTCAGCCCGCCTTCGAGCAGCAACGGCCGCCCCGCATTCGCGCCGCCCGCAAAACTCTCGGCCAGCTCCTCACGCAGCCGGTCGACCTGTTCCGCGGACAAGGGCATCCCCTTGTCGCCCGGATCATGCACCAGCGCCCCCGACGGCCGCGCCGCATTCTCCAGCAGCGCCGCGTTCCACTTCGCCGCCGCATTATGCGCCGCGATCGCGCCCGAAGCCGCCCCCAGGCACCCCGCGCCATAATGATCGTCGAGCGGATGCAGCGCCTTCACATGCACCACCGCGACGCGCCCCGCGCCATCCTCGGCCGGCAGCACTGCCGCGCTACCGCCGGCCTTGTAGCGATAGGCCACCGGCCACCCGCGCGCATCGGCCTCGACCGTCACCCGCTCGGGCCGCAGCGCAAACAACTCCGCGGGCGCCCCCGCGCCATCGGTCAAAATCTGCACATAGCCATTGCCATGCAGCAGCAATTGCGACGCGAGCGTCTCGACCAGCCCCTGCCCGCCCGACGTCGCCGCGACCAGCGCCGCCAACGCCGGATCACTCGCCACCACCGGCGCGCTGCCCGCGGCCTCGGCCACCAGCCGCACCGCCCGCTGCACGATCGCATTGGACAGATAGCCCTCGCGCACCTGCGCCTCCCAGCTCATCGGAGCAGGCGCCGACCAGCCTCCATACACCCGCGACAAAGCGGGCCGCGCAGCACTCTGCGCGGCCTTGCGGCCAAACCAGTTCATGATGTTCTCCTGCAATCGCGCCCGAACGAGGCTTTTCACCCAACCCCGTCACCCCCGACTTGATCGGCGATTGTCCCGTTTGCATCCGTAGCCCTCGTTTCGTCATTGCGAGGAGCGGAGCGACGAAGCAATCTCCAGCGATCCACAAGGCAGGACGATAGCTGGAGATTGCTTCGCTCCGCTCGCAATGACGCACACGGTTGCGAAAGGGATAATCACCGACTTGATCCGGGATCCCGCTGCGAGCCGAGCGAACGGACGCAGCGAATATCGACCGGCTCAAACCACCCGCACCCCCGGCTCCCGCCCGGTCTTCAGCCCCTCCAGCAAAGCCGCCAGCGCCCACACGCACGCGTCCGCCCGGTCGGGCGCCCGCCCCGACCCCGCATAGCCGCCGCCCACCTGCAACCCGCAAAGCTGGTCCTCCAACTCGCCAAACACCCCCGCATGCACCACCTGCCCGCGCTCATAGGCCAGCGCGACCGGCTCCGCGCGCCGCGCCTTGCCGACGCTCGCATGCACCGGCACCACCGGCAGCGTCACATCGGCCTGGCGCAGCGTCGCCTCGACCATCTCGCCCCCCATATTGCTCTCGGCGACGATCCGGTCGGCGCCCCAGCGCGCCGCGGCGCTCGCCACCGCCTGCGCCCACACGCCCGGCGGGGGCGTCTCGACGCTCGCATCCTCGACCACCGCCAGCCGGCGATTGCGCAGCAGCGCCGCGACGACGATCCCGCAGGCATCGCCGTTCGCGCTCGCCGGCGGATCGACCCCGATCACCACCCGCACCGGCTTGCCGATCTCGTCCGACCCTATTCGGCACCGCTCGACCAGCGCGCGCGTCCACAGCGCCCCCTCGACATCCTCGAGCAACTCGCCGTCGAGTTCCTGCCGCCCCAGCCGCGTGCCGCCATAGCTTTCGAGCATCGCGACGACGAAATTGTCCGCTAGGTGCGGATTGTCGCGCGTCCTGCCCAGCGTCTCCACCTTCCCCGGCGCCGCCATCACCCGCGCCATCGCCGCGGTGACGCGCGGCGTCGTCGTCACCAGTACGCGCGGCCGGTCGCCGAGCCGCAGCCCCATCATCAGATTGTCCCATACCGCCGCGCCGCGCCGCCATTTCGCCAGCTCGTCGCACCAGGCAAAATGATGTTCGGGGCCGCGCAGTTCCTCGCCCGCCTCGGCGGAATAAAGCGTCGCGACCGCCCCGCTCTCGAAGAGCAATTCGCGCCGCGATGCGCTCCAGACCACCGTCTCGTGCGCGCGCTTCACCGCGATCAGTCCGCTCGCCCCTTCGATCATCACGCGCTGCCCGTCGGCGATCGTCGCCGCGACCAGCGCGATCCGGGCGTCGGGCCAGTCGCGCGCGATCTGGCTCACCCATTCGGCGCCCGCGCGCGTCTTGCCGAAACCGCGCCCTGCGCGGATCAGCCAGATGCGCCAGTCGCCCGCCGGCTCGCGCTGTCCGTCATGCTCGAATCCATACCAGCGGCGGGTCAGCTCGGCCTTTTGCGCGTCGTTCAGCCCCGCCAGCAAATTCCGCAATTCCTCGGCGGTCATCCGGCGCGCTATCGTCAGCAGGTCGGTGGAACGCCATCTCCGCGTCGCGGCATCGCTCGCCGTCGGGTCGGCACCCGTAACCTTCATGCCGGCACCGGGTCCGCGGCCGAGCCGTCCGGCAGCAGCAGCGAGGGCTGCCCGTTCGCCACGCGTCGACGTTCGATCATCCGGATGCGCTTGATCAGCACCCCGTCGGTTTCTTCCTGCGTCGCGACATGGCGCGGCTGGGCTCGGCGCGTCCGCGCCCGGCCCTGGCGGATGCTCTCGCGATGAAAGGTCAGGATGCGGATGGCCTGATCGACGGTCATCGGTTCGACGGGCTCGCCGGGCTGGTCGAGCGCCTCGCCGGGAAAGTCGCCGATTGTCTCTCCCACCGCTTCCAGCGCGCGGCGCACCAGCGCGGTTTCCAGCCGTTCATAGCCGATCTCGAGCGCCGCCTGCCACTGCGCCGCAAAATCCGGTTCGCGCTTGCGGAGCCGATAGGCGCCGCTCTGTCCCATTCCGACCAGTGCCGCCGCGCGCACGATGTTACAGCTCGCCGCCAGCTCGACCAGAAACGCCTCGCGCTTCGCCTTCGTCCAGCCTTTCGGCTTGCCGGTTTTGGCCTGTAAGGCGCGGTTATGCTGCGACACAATCTCGTCCTCGCGTCCGTCTTTCATATTGTCTCGCCCCAAAAGCGAACGGGCCGGAACGCCCTTCCGCATCGGAAGGCCGCCGGCCCGACTCGCAATTCTTCATGATGTGATACTTGTGCCATAACAGCGTGACGATGTCAATATTAAATAACCTATATGGTTATCCTGTACGCGCCTGTCATATCGTCCGGCGTCACCACGCCCAACGACGCGTGGCTCGGAGCCATGGTCTCCGCCACGGTCGCATCGGTCCCATTGCGTTAATTTCGCACCCGCCGATCAAAACTTTCTTATGCGATAATTCAATATCTTGGTTGGTAACAGCGATTTAATCGCATCCGATTTAATCGCACCCTATTGACCTGACCCTCTGCCCATCTTAATTACATCGCGTCCGATATAAACGGATGCGATCTTAAATCGAAAGGAATGACCGATGGCTGACAAGATTCTCTACACCGGGACCACCCACGTCAAAGGCGGCGCCGAAGGCTATGCCCGCAGCGACAATGGCGTCGTCGACCTCCAGCTCCCCGAACCGCATCCGGCGGCCGAAAATCTCTTTGCCGCCGCCTGGTCGGCCTGCTTCCTCGGCGCGCTCGGGCTCGCCGCGCAGCAGAAGAAGGTTGCGCTGCCCGTGACGCCCGAAATCGACACGACGATCGACCTGCTTCACAAGGACGGCGGCCTGATGCTCCGCGCCCGCCTTGCCGTGCAGGTTCCGGGTGTCGACCGCGCCGTCGCGCAGGGTCTGATCGAGGCCGCGCACGCGATCTGCCCTTATTCGAAGGCGGTCGCGGGCAATATCGACATCGAGCTGACGCTCGCCGAGCCGGCGCTCGCCTGATCCGATGCCCCCTGCCGGGCGGTGCCCCCGCGCACCGCCCGGTTGGCAAGCGGGGCCCGCGATCTTATCGTGCGCGACCGAAAGCTTCCAAGGACCGACGATGACCACGCCCGCCGCCCCCACGACTCCGCCGCTCGGCGACCATCTCTGCTTCGCCGTCTATTCGGCGAACCTCGCCTTCGGGCGCGCCTATCGGCCGATCCTCGAACCGCTCGGGCTCACCTACACCCAATATGTCGCGCTCGTCGCGCTGTGGGAGCAGGACGACCAGACGGTCGGCGCGCTCGGCGAAAAGCTGTTCCTCGAATCGAACACGCTCACGCCGATCCTCAAGAAGCTGGAGCAGACGGGCTTTGTCGAGCGGCGCCGCGATCCCGCCGACGAACGGCAGGTCCGCATCCGCCTCACCCGAAAGGGCCGCGATCTTCAGGCCGAATGCATCGGCGAAAAGCTGATCGAGGCGACCGGCCTCGGCGCCGATTTCACCGCGGTTCAAAAGGCGATCGCGGCGCTGCGCGACACGCTTCTGCAGTCGGGCGCGCCCGGCAGCCGGGCCTGATCGTCGGGGCTGCCCCCCCTCATAATTGCTGCCGATTGCTGCCCTTTGACCGTGCGGCGGTTCACAAACCTCCTGGCGCTGGCTAGGCTGTCCCCGACAAACAACCGGGAAGTCTTTTCATGACCTTGCGCCTCGCCGCCTCCGCGCTCCTCCTTGCCGCCTCCGTCCCCGCCACCGCGCAGGATATCAGTGCCGCGAACCTGACCGAAACCGTGCGTACCCTCGCGTCGGACCAGTTTCAGGGCCGCGCGCCCGGCACGATCGGCGAGGAGCGGACGATCGGTTATCTGATCGGGCGGCTCCAGGCCTTGGGGCTCGAACCCGCGGGCAAGGACGGCGGCTGGACCCAGCCGGTGCCGCTCCTCCACACCGTGCTCGGCACGCCCGCGAAACTCGCGTTCGGCGGCAAGGGCGCGGCGCCCGCGCTCGTGCAGGGGACCGACATCTATGTCTCGACGCTCCAGCCGAACGATGTCGCGAAGGTCGCGGGCGCGCCGATGGTCTTCGTCGGCTATGGCGTCGCCGCGCCCGAACGCGGCTGGGACGATTTCAAGGGCGTCGATTTGAAGGGCAAGGTCGCGGTCTTCCTGATCAACGATCCCGATTTCGTCGCGGCGAAGGGCGAGGATGCGTTCGGCAAGTTCGGCGGCCGGACGATGACCTATTACGGCCGCTGGACCTACAAGTTCGAGGAGGCGGCCCGCCGCGGCGCGGTCGCGGCGCTGATCGTCCACGACACCGACGGCGTCGGTTACGGCTGGAACGTCGTCCAGAGCGGCGGCGGCGAGAATTACGGCCTCGTCGTGCCGCCCGAAAAGCAGACCAGCCTTGCGCTGCAGGGCTGGATTTCGGGCGGGGCGGCGACACGCTTGTTTGCGGACGCCGGACAGGATCTGGCAAAGCTCCGCATCGCCGCGCGCCGCAAGGATTTCCGCCCCGTCGACCTCGCCACGACCTTCACCGCCGAAATTCCGGTGACGCACAAGGTGGTGCAGAGCCAGAATGTCCTCGCAAAGATCCCCGGCGCCAAGCGTCCGCAAGAGGTCGTGATGTATGGCGCGCACTGGGACGCCTATGGCGAGGGCAAGGCCGACGATCAGGGCCGCATCTACCGCGCGGGCGCCAACGACGACGCGCTCGGGGTCGCCGGGCTGTTCGAGATGGCGCGGCTGTTCAAGGCCGCGCCGCCGCCCGACCGCACGATTCTCTTCGCTTTCTGGACCGCCGAGGAACGCGGCCTGCTCGGCTCCGAAGCCTATGCGCAGGACCCCGTCTATCCGGTCGAAAAGACCGTCGCGAACCTGGGCCTCGACATCCTCCAGACCGCCGGCAAGGCGAAGGACGTCATCCTCGTCGGCAAGGGGCAGGGCACGCTCGAGGACGATCTCGCGCGCGTCGCCGCGACACAGGGCCGTACCGTCAGCGTCGAAAGCCTCCCCGAACGCGGCCTCTTCTACCGCGCCGACCATTTCAGCATGGCGAAGCGCGGCGTTCCGGTGTTGCTGATGATGGGTATTGCGGGCGCGTCCAACCTCGTGAGCGGCGGTAAGACGGCGGGCCAGAAGTGGGTCGATGACTATACGGGCAAATGCTATCATCAGGCGTGCGACGCATGGGACGCAAGCTGGAACCTCGACGGCGCGGTTCAGGATATTCAGGTTTTTTACCAGATCGGCGATGAACTCGCGCGCTCGGCCAAATGGCCCGGCTGGAAGCCCGAGAGCGAATTCAGGGCGGTCCGTGACCAGAGCGCCGCCGCCCGCCGCTAGTTGGCAATGTGATGGATGCCACCGTCCATGCGCTGAGGACTGTCCGCAAGCGACCGGTTGCTGCTGTTCTTTCTCCCCCCCGCGAGCGGGAGGGGAGGCAACGTCCGCTCACTGCCCCAAAACCGCCCTCCAGTTCACCCCGCCAGCACAGTCTTCAACACCGCCAGCCCGCGCTGCAGGTCCGGGCGGTCGATCGCTCCGCCCAGCGACACGCGCAGCGCGTCGGCATTGCCTTCGTCCGTTGCAAAGGCCCGGGCAGGGATCGCCATAGTCCCGGCGCCGCGCAACCTCGCGGCTGCTTGCTGTTCATCGACGCCCGCCGGCAGCGACGTCCACAGATGGTAGCCGCAGGGATGCGCGGCATAGCTGCCCTCGGGCAAGATTTCGGCCGCGATGGCAAGGCGCGCCTTCGCCTCGGCGCGCGTTTCGGCGATGAGCCGGTCGTGGCTGCCATCCTCGAGCCAGCGCGTCACCAGCGCGGCATTGAGC
>JAEWIL010000205.1 GCA_023387085.1 Pseudomonadota bacterium
GAACAGCATCGTGCGCATGTCGTGCGGTTCGGCGCTCGGCAGAGGGAGCAGGCCGTGCGTTCCGGCGCGCGTTGCGGTCTGGGTCGATCCGATCTTCACCGCCACCGGCCGGCGCGAGATCGCGGGCCCCAGCCCGAGGAAATGACCGCGTTCGAGGTCGCGGATCGCCTCGGCCTGCCGCCGTTCCATCCCGAGCAGATCGGCGGCGCGCGCCATGTCGATGTCGAGGAAGGTGCGGCCCATCAGGAAGTTGCTCGCCTCGGCCGCGACATTCTTCGCGAGCTTGGCGAGCCGCTGCGTCGCGATCGCCCCGGCGAGGCCGCGCTTGCGGCCGCGGCACATCAGGTTGGTCATCGCCGACAGGCTGGCGCGGCGGACGGTGTCGGAGACGTCGCCCGACGCGCTTGGCGCGAACATCTGCGCCTCGTCGACGACGACGAGCGCCGGAAACCAATGCTCGCGCGGCGCATCGAACAGCGCGTTCAGGAAGATGGCGGCGCAGCTCATCTGCGCCTCGATATCGAGCGTATCGAGCGCGACGATCACCGACGCGCGATGCTCGCGGATGCGCGCGCCCATCGCCGCGATCTCGCGCTCGCTATAGTCGCCCGCATTGACGACGACATGGTTGTAGCGGTCGGCGAGGGTGACGAAATCACCCTCGGGGTCGATCACCACCTGCTGGACGAGTCCCGCGCTTTCCTCGAGCAGCCGACGCAGCAGGTGCGATTTTCCCGAGCCCGAATTGCCCTGGACGAGCAGGCGCGTTGCGAGCAATTCCTGCACATTGACGTGAACGGCTGAGCCACGGTCGTCGGTTCCGATTTCGATGCTGCTGTTCACGGGCGCTGCCCTATCGGGCGGCCGCAAGCTTGACAACCGGCGAGGCCGACCGGACGGCGAATTTCAGAATATCGGCGACGAGGATCGGGCGAATGGCGAAGCGGACAGCATTGATCGAAGCGGGCGGGACGAAATTCATCGTCGGCGTGGGCCACGACGACCGGTCTATCATCGCGCGGACCCGCATCCCGACGACCCGCCCCGGCGAGACGATTCCGGCCGCGATCGAATGGCTGCGCGCGCAGGGCGGCGCCTATGATGCCGTTGGGCTGGCCTGTTTCGGGCCGCTCGACCTCGATCCCGCGTCGCCAACCTGGGGCCATCTGACGCGGACGACGAAGCCCGGCTGGAGCCACACCGATGTCGCGGGCCCGGTCGCGCGGGCGCTTGACTGCCCGGTCGCGATCGATACCGACGTCAACGGTGCGGCGCTTGCCGAGCATCGCTGGGGCGCGGGGCAGGGGGGTGTGTCGACGCTTTACCTGACCATCGGCACCGGGGTAGGCGGCGGCGCGGTGACCGGCGGACGCCTGATCCACGGCGTCTCGCATCCCGAGATGGGCCATATCCGGGTACCGCGTCATCCGGCTGACAGCGGCTTTGCGGGCATCTGCCCATTCCACCGCGATTGCCTCGAAGGATTGGCGAGCGGGCCGGCGATTCAGGCGCGTTGGGGTGCTTCGCTGTCGGAATTGCCCGCCGATCATGCGGGGCATGGCATCATTGCGTGGTATCTGGCGCAGGCGACCGCGACCTTTCAGGCAATCCTGGAGCCCGCGCGGATCGTCCTCGGCGGCGGCGTCATGCAGACGCCGGGGCTGCTCGACCGGGTCCGGAGCGAAACGGAGAAAGCGAGCGGCGGCTATTTTGCCGGCGCGTCCGAAGCGGTCATCGTGCCGCCGGCGCTCGGCACCGATTCGGGGCTGCTCGGCGCGCTGGCGCTGACCGAGGTCGAGGGGAATTTGCGGACGGTGAGCGGCTAGCGGCCCAGTTTCGCAAGATCGTCGGGGCGGTTGACGTTGGCGATCGGAAGCTCGGTCCCGACCGGCTCCGCGCCGATGATGGCTGTCCAGGCGCGCACCGATCCGGCGCCCTTTTCCGAAAGCCACGCCGCGAGCCGGTCGGCGTCGGCGGTTGGCCACAGGCCGATGACCGGACAATCGGCAACGAAGGTGGCCGATGGCGAGGCAGCAACTCGCGCAAGCAGGTCCCGCGGCAGCTGCGGCGTGTCGCAGGGAAGCGACAGCAGACGGTCATAGCCCTTGTCGCGTGCGGCGGTCAGCGCCCCAGCCAGCCCTCCCAGCGGTCCCAGTCCCGCGCGCGGGCGGTCGGCGACGCTCGCGAATCCCGGATGGTCGCGGCCCGCCACGAATATCGTATCGCACAACGGATCGAGCGCGGCGATCGACCAGTCGAGCAGGGTGCGGCCGCGCCATATCTCGTCCGCCTTGTCGCGGCCGAAGCGCGACGAGGCGCCGCCCGCAAGGACGACGCCGGCGAGGGAGGATGCGGACGTCAATCGATCGTTCGCGCAAGCTCGCGGTTGAGCCACAGCGCGACGAGCGTGCCGATCGCGCCCGAGAGCAGATAGCCGCCGGCGGCGATCAACCCATATTGGCTCGACAGCCACAGCGCGACCATTGGCGCGAACCCGGCGCCGAACAGCCACGCGAGATCCGAGGTGAGCGCCGATCCGGTATAGCGATGGCGCGGGTCGAAGTTCGACGACAGCGCGCCCGACGACTGTCCGAAGGAGAAGCCGAGGAGCAGGAAGCCGCTGACCATGAACACGGCCTCGCCGACTTCGCCCGCGCCGAGGAGCTGTGGCGCGAAGCCGCTGTAGGCTGCGATCGCGGCGGCGGTGACCCCCAGCAAGGTGCGGCGGCCGACGCGGTCGGCGAGATAGCCCGAGGCGATGATTGCGCCGACGCCGACGACCGCGGCGACCGCCTCGATCATCAGGAAGCGCACCGGCGTCTCTTCGGTGAAGAGGAACACCCAAGACAGCGGGAACACGGTGACCATGTGGAACAGCGCGAAGCTGGCGAGCGGGGCAAAGGCGCCCATCGCGATGATCCGCCATTCGGAGCGCAGCGTCTCGGTCAGTTTCGCGGGTTCGAGTTCGCGGTCCTCGAACAGTTCCAGATATTCGGGAGTGACGACGATGCGCAGCCGCGCGAAGAGCGCGACGACGTTGATCGCGAAGGCGACGAAGAAGGGATAGCGCCAGCCCCAGTCGAGGAAATCCTCGGCGGGTAGCGCCGCGATCAGGAACATGAAGAGCAGGCTGGCGACGATCAGGCCGAGGGGCGCACCGAGCTGCGGGATCATAGCATACCAGCCGCGCTTGCTTTCGGGCGCGTTGACCGCGAGCAGCGAGGCCAGCCCGTCCCACGATCCGCCGAGCGCGACGCCCTGGCCCATGCGGAACAGCGCGAGCAGCAGCGCGGCGCCAATCCCTGCGGTTTCGTAGCTCGGCACGAAGGCGATCGCCGCGGTCGAACCGCCGAGCAGGAACAGCGCGATGGTCAGCTTTGCGCCACGGCCATAGACGCGGTCGATCCACGAGAAAATCATCGTGCCGACGGGGCGCGCAACGAAGGCGAGCGCGAAGATGGCGAACGACCAAAGGGTGCCCGTCAGCGGGTCGAGGTGCGGAAAGACCAGTTTCGGGAACACCAGCACCGAGGCGATCGCATAAACGAAAAAGTCGAAAAATTCCGACGTTCGGCCTATGATCACCCCGATCGCGATTTCGGCAGGGGAAATGCGATGATCGGCCTCGTAGAGCGCACGCGCATCGCGTTCGGCCTGGGTTGTGGACGGCGCGGTTTCGGCAGACATAATTTGCGTCCTGCTGCTGGCGCTCCGAAAAGGGAATCCGGTGGCGCGAGTCGGTCATAGGGCAAAAGCGCCCGTTATGAAATTGCCCCTGCGCCATCGTCGGCGGTCGCGGGATTGGACAAAATGTCCTATGTGCACTGCAACAAAGGAGGCTTAGGGCCCGCCCTCAATTTCAGCGGCGCCGAGGTTTGAAGCAAAATGGCCCAGTGCGAGGAAAGAAGGCGAAGACATATGTCGATATTTCGAGACTTCTTGACGAAGCAATGGGCCATTTTGATCAAATCCCTTCGGGACGCCCAAATGGCTTCCATCTCGGGCCGAAAGCCGCTTGCAAGGGCAGCCAGCCCTCGCGGCGCGTCTTTCGACCCGATCTGTTCGCCATTTGGGCGCCTCGACGCCGCTGAAATTGATGGCGGGCCCTCTGCGCGCATCATGCCAAGCAAGCTCCCTCTTTTTCTCGCCCGGATGGTGCGGTTTTCGCCGCTCGCCGCATTGCCCCTGCTATCGGGCTGCGGAATGGTCGTGCTCGATCCGGCGGGCGATGTCGCGCGCCAGCAGGGCGACCTGATCGTCATCTCGACCGTGCTGATGCTGCTGATCATCGTGCCGGTGATGGCGCTGACGGTCTTCTTTGCATGGCGCTATCGCGCGGCGAACAAGGATGCGACCTACAAGCCCGACTGGGACCATTCCACCCAGCTCGAACTGGTGATCTGGTCGGCGCCGCTGCTGATCATCATCTGCCTTGGCGCGGTGACCTGGGTCGCGACCCATCTGCTCGATCCCTATCGTCCGCTTGCGCGCACGGCACCGGGAAAGCCGGTCGCAGCGCATATGAAACCGCTCGACGTGCAGGTCGTCGCGCTCGACTGGAAATGGCTGTTCATCTATCCCGAGCAGGGCATTGCGAGCGTCAACGAGCTGGCGGTTCCGGTCGATCGCCCGGTGCGGTTCCGCATTTCCTCCTCGACCGTCATGAACAGCTTCTACGTGCCGGCGCTCGCGGGGCAGATTTACGCGATGCCGGGCATGGAGACGAAGCTGCACGGCGTGTTCGACAAGACGGGGACGTTCGACGGTTTTTCCGCCAATTATTCGGGATGGGGCTTTTCGCAGATGCGCTTCAAGGTGAAGAGCCTGCCCGCCAGCGCGTTCGACCAATGGGTCGCGGCGGTGAAAGCGAAGGGCGAGGGCGACCTCGACCGCATGGCCTATCTGAAGCTGGAGAAGCCGAGTCAGAAAGAGCCGGTCCGGCATTTCGCGGCGGTCGATCCCGAACTGTTCGACGCGGTCGTCAACATGTGCGTCGAGCCCGGCAAGATGTGCATGCACGACATGATGGCGATCGATTCCAAGGGCGGCGCTGGCGTCGCCGGCATCCAGAATGTCCGGTCGGTCACCTATGACAAATTCGCGGCGCGCGGCACCGGCGACCTCGCGAACTGGAGCGTCCGCTATGTCGCGGCGCTGTGCAGCCAACAGATGCTGTCGGCCGACCGGCCCGATGCGAAGCCGGTAAACCCGGCGCCGCTGAAGGGTGAAGGTCTGTCGCACCCCAATCAGGCGCCCGAGCGCACCGCGCTCAATGCCGCTCCCCGCCAGACGTCCTGAAGGCAGTCGAGACCGTGATCACTCCGCACCCCGCACCCGAAACCGGCCCGTTCCTCGGCAAGCTTTCGCTCGAAGCCTTGCCACTGCACGAGCCGATCCTTGTCGTCACCTTCATCGCGGTCGCCATCGGCGGCATCGCGGTGCTCGCGGCGATCACCAAATACCGCCTTTGGGGCTGGCTGTGGCGCGACTGGCTGACCACCGTCGATCACAAGCGCATCGGGATCATGTACATGATTCTGGGGCTTATCATGTTCCTGCGCGGCTTTGCCGACGCGATCATGATGCGGCTGCAGCAAGCGATGGCCTTCAACGGGTCCGAAGGCTATCTGACCCCGCATCATTATGACCAGATCTTCACCGCGCACGGCGTGATCATGATCTTCTTCGTAGCGATGCCGTTCATCACCGGGCTGATGAACTATATGGTGCCGCTGCAGATCGGCGCGCGCGACGTCAGCTTTCCGTTTCTCAACAATTTCAGTTTCTGGATGACGGCCGCCGGCGCGGCGCTGACGATGATCTCGCTGTTCGTCGGCGAGTATGCGCAGACCGGCTGGCTTGCCTATCCCCCGCTGTCCGGGATCGCCTACAGCCCCAACGTCGGCGTCGATTATTATATCTGGGGGCTGCAGATAGCCGGGGTAGGCACGACCCTGTCGGGTATCAACCTGATCGTGACGATCCTGAAGCTTCGCGCGCCGGGCATGGGCCTGATGAAGATGCCGGTCTTCACCTGGACGTCGCTCTGCTCGAACATCCTGATCGTCGCGAGCTTCCCGATCCTGACGGCGACGCTCGTCCTGCTCAGCCTCGACCGCTATGCCGGCACCAATTTCTTCACCAACGATCTCGGCGGATCGCCGATGATGTATGTGAACCTGATCTGGATCTGGGGGCACCCCGAGGTCTATATCCTGATCCTGCCGCTGTTCGGCGTGTTCAGCGAAGTGACCTCGACCTTCTCGGGCAAGAAGCTCTTCGGCTATACGTCGATGGTCTATGCGACGATCTGCATCACCATTCTGAGCTATCTGGTCTGGCTGCACCATTTCTTCACCATGGGGTCGGGCGCCAGCGTCAACAGCTTCTTCGGCATCACGACGATGGTGATCTCGATCCCCACGGGGGCGAAGCTCTTCAACTGGCTTTTTACCATGTATCGCGGCCGCATCCGCTTCGAGCTGCCGATGATGTGGACGATTGCCTTCATGCTGACCTTCGTCGTCGGCGGCATGACCGGGGTGTTGCTCGCGGTGCCGCCCGCAGACTTCGTGCTCCACAATTCGCTGTTCCTGATCGCGCATTTCCACAATGTGATCATCGGCGGCGTGCTGTTCGGTCTGTTCGCGGCGATCAACTATTGGTGGCCGAAGGCGTTCGGCTTCAGGCTCGATGTCTTCTGGGGCAAGATCAGCTTCTGGTGCTGGGTCGTCGGCTTCTGGCTCGCCTTCATGCCGCTCTATATCCTCGGCCTGATGGGCGTCACCCGCCGGATGCGCGTGTTCGACGATCCGAGCCTGCAAATCTGGTTCGTGATTGCCGCCATCGGCGCCGCGGTGATTGCGGTCGGCATCGCGGCGATGCTGATCCAGTTCGGCGTCAGCATCTGGCGGCGGGACAAACTGCGCGACGAAACGGGCGACCCGTGGAACGGCCGCACCCTCGAGTGGGCGACCAGCTCGCCGCCGCCCGACTATAATTTCGCCTTCACGCCGAAGATCCATTCGCTCGACGCATGGTACGACATGAAGAAGCGCGGCGCGGTGCGGCCTGTCGACGGCTTTCGCGACATCCACATGCCGAGCAACACCGGCGCGGGGATCATCCTTGCCGGCCTCTGCCTGGTGATGGGGTTCGCGTTGGTCTGGCATATCTGGTGGCTGGTGATCGCGAGCTTCGTCGCGACCGTCGCCTATGCGATCTTCCACACCTTCAACTACAAGCGCGACTTCGACATCCCGGCGGCCACCGTCGCCGCGGTCGAGGATGCGCGCACCCGCCAGCTGGCGGCCGGAGCCTGATGCGATGAGCGCCAAGACCATCACTGCCGACGAACCCGTCCAGTTCTACGACCTCGACGAACATGCGCATCCCGAGGGGCACAGCACGATGCTGGGCTTCTGGATCTATCTGATGAGCGACTGCCTCATCTTCGCGATCCTGTTCGCCTGCTTCGCGGTGCTCGGCGGCAATTATGCCGCGGGGCCGGCGCCGAAGGATCTGTTCGACCTGCCGCTCGTCGCGCTGAACACCGCGATGCTGCTCTTCTCGTCGATCACCTATGGCTTTGCGGTCCTCCAGATGCAGCAGGGGAAGGTGAAGGGGACGCAGCTCTGGCTGGCGATCACCGGGCTGTTCGGGCTCGCCTTCCTGGGGATCGAGCTTTACGAATTCCACCATCTGATCGAGATCGGCGCGACGCCGCAGCGCAGCGCCTTCCTGTCGAGCTTCTTCACGCTGGTCGGCACGCACGGGTTGCATGTGACCTTCGGTATTATCTGGCTCGTCACGCTGATGATCCAGCTCGGCAAGCACGGGCTGATCGCGGCAAACAAGCGCCGCGTCATGTGCCTGTCGATGTTCTGGCACTTCCTCGACGTCGTCTGGATCGGCGTCTTCACCATTGTCTACCTGATGGGAGTGTTGCGATGAGCGCCGACCCTCACGCCCACGGCGCCGACGGCCATCACGAGATCGAGATGCCGCATGCGTCGATGCGCGACTATGTCATCGGTTTCGTCCTGTCGGTCATTTTGACCGCGATCCCCTTCTGGCTGGTCATGGAGCGGCCGCTGTCGGATGGTGCGACCGCCGCGGTCATCATGGTCTTCGCGGCGGTGCAGATCGTCGTCCATATGGTCTTCTTCCTCCATATGTCGCCGAAGGCCGAGGGCGGCTGGTCGATCACCTCGCTGACCTTCACGATCATCATCGTCGTGATCATGCTCGCGGGGTCGCTGTGGGTGATGCACCATCTCAACACCAACATGATGCCGCCAATGCACGACACGAGCCAGTTGCCGTGACGCGCGGCGGCCGCGCGGCGTTCGCCGCCGCGGCGCTGGTCGTTGCCGCATGCCTTGCCGCGCTCGGCGTCTGGCTGGTCGAGCGGCGCGCGTGGAAGCATGAGCTGATCGCGGCGGTGGAGGCGCGAACGCATGCACGGGCCGTACCCGCGCCCGGCCCGGCAGAGTGGCCGCACATCAACGCGAAGGACGATGCCTATCGCCGCGTGACCGCGATCGGGCTGTTCGATCATGACCGCGAGACGCTGGTGCAGGCGGTCACGGATCGCGGAGCGGGCTATTGGGTCATAACGCCTCTGGAAACCCGGGACTTTACCGTTCTGGTCAATCGCGGCTTCGTGCCGAAGGACAAGCGGTCCCCGAGCGGCCGCGCCGCCTTTGCGGGCACCGCATCGGTGACCGGCCTGCTGCGCGTGACCGAGCCTGGCGGGGCCTTTCTCCGTTCGAACGATCCGGCCGCCGACCGCTGGTATTCGCGCGACGTCGCCGCGATCGCGAAGGCGCGGGGGCTGGGCAAGGTTGCGCCCTATTTCATCGATGCGGATAATGCGCCGAATCCCGGCGGCTATCCGGTCGGCGGGCTGACTGTGGTGAAATTCAACGACAATCATCTGGTCTATGCGCTGACCTGGTTCGCGCTTTGCGCGCTCAGCCTCTTTTTTGCGTGGCGTCTGTGGCGTATCCGCGAATGATGAGCGCTCCGACGATCCTGTCCGCCGACGCCCCGGCCGAAACCAACGCAGGCCGCCGCAACATGGCGCTGCTGATCCAGCTGCGCTGGCTTGCGGTCGGCGGGCAGCTCGCGACGATCGGCATTGTCAGCGGGCCGATGGGAATTTCCTTGCCGCGCGCGCCGCTGCTCGCCGCGATCGTGGTGCTGATTGCGATCAATTTCGCCAGTCTCGGCCTGCTGCGGCGCGGGCGGGCGGTGACCAACGCCGAGCTGACCGCGGTGCTGCTGTTCGACGTCGCCGCGCTCGGCTGGCAGCTCCATCACAGCGGCGGGCTGGCCAACCCCTTCGCCTCGCTGTTCCTGCTGCAGGTGGTGATCGGCGCGATCCTGCTGACCCCGGCGTCGTCATGGGCGATCGTTGTCGCGGCCTTGGCGGCGATCGGCGTGCTCGCGATCGACCCGACGCCGCTGATCCTGCCGCCCGCCTATGCCGCCGATCCGATGGGGCTGTATCTGAAAGGCAGCCTCGTCTGCTTCGTGCTGATCGCGGTGCTGCTGGTCGCCTTCGTCACGCGGATCAGCCGGAATCTTCGCGACCGCGACGCCGCGCTCGCCGCGAGCCGCCAGCGCGCCGCCGAAGAGGATCATATCGTCCGCATGGGCCTGCTCGCCTCGGGCGCGGCGCACGAGCTTGGAACCCCGCTCTCGACATTGTCGGTGCTGATCGGCGACTGGAAGGCGGCGCCGGTGATCGCGCGCGAAGCCGAATTGATGGAGGATCTGGGCGAGATGGACGTGGCGGTGCGGCGCTGCAAGGCGATCGTCAGCGGCATTCTGATGTCGGCGGGCGAGGCGCGCGGCGAGGCACCGCAGCTGACAACGATCCGCGCTTTTCTGACCGCGCTGGTCGAGGAAGCGCGCGGGGGCCGCATGCCGGGAACGGTCGAGTTCAACGATCTGTTCGGCGCCGACGTGGCGATTGTGTCCGACCCGGCGCTGCGGCAGGTGATCGGCAATGTCATGGACAATGCCTCCGAAGTCTCGCCCGACTGGATCGCGGTCACCGCGACGCGCGACGGCGACATGGCGGTGATCGAGATTTCGGACCGCGGCCCCGGATTCAGCGACGAGATGATCGAGCGGTTCGGCCAGCCATATAGTTCGACGAAGGGGCGTCCGGGCGGCGGCCTGGGGCTGTTCCTGCTCGTCAACGTGCTTCGCAAGCTCGGCGGTAGCGCGAGCGTCGCCAATCGCGATGTCGGCGGCGCGGTCGTGCGGATCACGCTGCCTTTATCGGCAATCGCGGCGGAAGGGAGGGCGGCGTGAGCGGACAGCGGCAATTGCTGATCGTCGAGGATGACGACGCCTTCGCACGGACGCTGCGGCGCTCGTTCGAGCGGCGCGATTATGCGGTGCGGGTTGCGGCGAGCCCCGAGGAGGTCGAGGCGCTGCTCGGCGATTGGCGTCCCGGCTATGCCGTGGTCGACCTGAAGCTTGGCAATGCGTCGGGGCTCGCGTGCGTGCAGGCGCTGCGCTCAGCCGACCCGGCGATGCGGATCGTCGTGCTGACGGGCTTTGCGAGCATCGCAACGGCGGTCGAGGCAATCAAGCTGGGTGCCTCCTATTATCTGGCCAAGCCATCGAACACCGACGATATCGAGGCCGCGTTCGAGCGGTCCGAGGGCAATGTCGACGCCCCGCTCGACGCGCGCCCCTCGTCGATCAAGACCGTCGAGTGGGAGCATATCCACCAGACGCTGGTCGAAGCCGATTTCAACATTTCCGAAGCCGCGCGGCGGCTGGGGATGCACCGGCGGACGTTGGCGCGCAAGCTCGAGAAGCGGCAGGTGAAATGATGCGGCGGCTCGCGCGCTTCGATCTCAACCTGCTCCAGATATTCGACGCGATCCATGCGAAGGGCGGGGTGTCGGCGGCGGCACGGCACCTCAATCTGTCGCAGCCGGCGATCAGCCATGCGCTGGCGAAGCTGCGCGATGCGCTCGACGATCCGCTGTTCGTGCGTCAGGGCAACCGGCTGGTGCCAACCTCCGCCGCGCGCGCCATTGCGGGACCGGTGCGCGAGGCGCTGCGCGGGCTCGACGCGGCGCTTGACGCCGCGACCGCCTTCGATCCGGCCGAGACGACGCGCGAATTTCGTATCGGCGTGCGGCTGTCGGGAGAAATGCCGCGCTTCTCGGCGCTCGTGCTTCGGGTGCGGAGCGAGGCGCCGCGCGCCGCGCTCGCGAGCGTGACCTTTCGGCGCCGCGATCTCGTCGCCGCGCTCGCGAACGGCGATCTGGACCTCGCGCTCGACGTCGCGTTGCCGGCCGACGACCGGCTCCGCCGCCATTATCTCGGAACCGAGCCGCTCGTCGTGGTGGCGCGCAAGGGGCATCCGCGGGTCGATGGCGCGATCGACCTCGCTACCTATCTGTCGCTCGACCATATCGTCGCCACCGCGCGGCCGCACGGGCCGGGCATGGAGGATATGGCGCTCGAACGGGTGGGGCTCGCGCGCCGCGTCGCGGTCAGATGCCAGCATGCGATCACCGCCTGGCAAATCCTCGCTTCGTCCGACATGCTCTTTTCGTTGCCGCGCTCGCACGCCGAAGTGCTCGACGCGATGTGGCCGATGCAACTCCTCGACATGCCACTGCCGGTCGAGCAGGGGGGCAGCTATCTTTACTGGCACCAGGCCGCAGACGCCGACCCCGGCCTGCGCTGGCTGCGCGGGATTATCGTGGATGAGTTGGGAAGCGGACTCCACATTCAATAAACGAATATCATTTATTCAAACCTATCATTTCTATCGATGGATGATTATCGATAGCGTCGCCGCAAATCATAGCGGAGACCATGAATGACCGAGATCGAACTTCAGGCCGAACTCAACGACCTGCGCATGTCGAAGGAGGCGCAGCCCCTCTTCGACGCGGTGAAGCGCCATATCGCCGAAAATGTCGACCCGATCACCGAGGAGTTTTTCCGGCTCGGCGAGAACCGCGCCGATCGCTGGAGCTGGGCGCCGGGGCAACTCGAACTGCTCGAAGGCGCGAAGAACAAGGCGAAGGCGGCGGGGCTGTGGAACTTCTTCCTGCCGCACGGCGACACGGGCACGCCGCTCAGCAATCTCGATTATGCCTATATCGCGGCCGAACTCGGCAAATCGCCGCTCGCGTCGGAATCGCTCAATTGCTCGGCGCCGGATACGGGCAACATGGAAGTGCTCGAAATGGTCGGCACCCCCGAACAGAAGGAGCGCTGGCTGAAGCCGCTGCTCAACGGCGAGATCCGCTCGGCCTATGTGATGACCGAGCCCGGCGTCGCGTCGTCAGACGCCAGCAATCTCGAAACCACCGCCGTCCTCGATGGCGACGACTGGGTGATCAACGGCGAGAAATATTTCATCAGCGGCGCCGGCGATCCGCGCTGCAAGATCCTCATCTGCATGCTCAAGACCAATCCCGAAGCGTCGAGAAAGGGACAACATTCCCAGATCCTCGTGCCGATGGACACGCCGGGCGTCGAAGTGCTCGGCCCGATGCGCGTGTTCGGCGCTGACCATGCGCCGCAGGGCCATATGCACATGCGCTTCAACAACGTCCGCGTCCCGCGCGAGAACATCCTGCTCGGCGAGGGGCGCGGCTTCGAGATTTCGCAGATGCGCCTCGGGCCGGGGCGCATCCATCATTGCATGCGGACGATCGGCAAGGCCGAAGTCGCGCTCGACCTGATGGTCAAGCGCGGGAATTCGCGCACTGCCTTCGGCCGGCCGCTGTCGCAGCTCGGCAAGAATCTCGAAGTCATCGCGCGCGCGCGATGCGATATCGAGGCGATGCGGCTGATCGTGCTCAAGGCCGCCAAGGCGATGGACCTGCTCGGCAACCGTGAAGCGCGCGTCTGGGTCAGCATGGCGAAGGCGATGATCCCGGAACGCGTCTGCCAGATCATCGACCAGGCGATCCAGATTCACGGCGCGACCGGCATCTCGCACTGGACCCCGCTCGCCGAGCTTTACGCCGACGTGCGCCACCTGCGCTTCGCCGACGGTCCGGACGAGGTCCATTATATGGTGGTGGGCCGCGAGGAACTTTCGCGGCACTAAGGTGTGTCAGAAGCTCTTCGGGAGCTTCAAAACATGCGTTGCGACGTGGCTCAATATCAGGTTCGTGCTGATCGGCGCGACCTGATAGAGCCGCGTTTCGCGGAACTTGCGCTCGATATCATATTCCTCGGCGAAGCCGAAACCGCCGTGCGTCTGGATGCACATGTCGGCGGCGTACCAACTCGCCTCCGACGCCAGCATCTTCGCCATATTGGCTTCGGTGCCGCAGGGTTCGCCCGCCTCGAACATCGCCGCCGCCTGATCGACCATCGCGGCGGCTGCCGATAGCTGGACATATGCGCGCGCAATCGGGAACTGGATTCCCTGGTTCTCGCCGATCGGCCGCCCGAACACTTCGCGTCCCGAGGCATAGGCCGACGCGCGGTCGATGAAGAAGCGGCCGTCGCCGATGCATTCGCTCGCGATCAGGATGCGCTCGGCGTTCATCCCGTCGAGGATATATTTGAAACCCTTGCCTTCCTCGCCGATCAGGTTCGCGGCAGGAACGCGCAGGTCGTCGAAGAAGAGCTCGGTCGTTGCATGGTTGAGCATCGTGCGGACCGGACGGATGGTGAGGCCATTGCCGACCGCCTTGCGCATGTCGACGAGCAGCACGCTCATCCCGTCCGATGATTTGGCCACCTGATCGCGCGGGGTGGTACGAACGAGCAGGACCATCAGGTCGCTATGCTCGGCGCGGCTGATCCAGATTTTCTGACCCGAGACGACATAATCGTCGCCGTCGCGGCGCGCGAATGTCTTGATCCGCGTCGTGTCGGTGCCACTCGTCGGTTCGGTGACCCCGAACGCCTGAAGCCGCAATTCTCCGCTTGCGATCCCGGGAAGATAGCGCGCCTTCTGCTCGGCCGATCCATGCTTCAGGATCGTTCCCATCGTATACATCTGCGCATGGCACGCGCCGCCGTTGCAGCCCGAGCGATGGATTTCCTCGAGGATTGCCGTCGCCGCCGACAGGCCCAGACCGGCACCGCCATATTCTTCGGGGACGAGGACGGACAGAAAGCCCGAGCTGGTCAGCGTGCGGACGAACTCGGTCGGATAGATGCGGTCGCGGTCGAGCGCCTGCCAATAGGAGCCGGGAAAATCGGCGCAGAGCCGGCGGACCGATTCACGGATTTCGGGATGGGAGAGCTCGGGCATGGTGCTTCTTTCCTCACTTCGAATGACCGCCCAAGCCCATAGCGGCGTGACGGCGCGCTGCAATCCGCAAAGCGGCCGGCACCTCTGACAGGTTTGGGAGCCTGCAAGTTCAGGACGCGAGCGAGGCCTCGAGCTTTTCCGCGCGCGCGCGCAGGATATTGTCCTTCGTCGTCGCAAGCGCCGGCTCCGCCTTGTCCAGCAATCGCCGCGCCGCGGCCTTGTCTCGGCTGCCGACCGCAATCTCGGCCAGCGCGACGTCGACCGTCGCATCGAAGTCCGGATTGCCGATCAATTGCGCGACCTTTTGCCGATCGACTCCGTCCAGCATGCGCGCCGCTTCGCCGAAACGGCTATCGGCGATCAGGCATTCGGCGGTGAAATAACGGATGGCATGCGTGAGCGGATAGTCGGCGCCAAGCCCCGCGCGACTGGCGTCGAGCGCATCGCGCGCGATGTCGAGCGCCTGCTGCTTTTGCGGCGTCTGACACAGCGCCGACGCATGGTCGATCTGTCCGACAAGCGCTTGGTGCGAGTGCGGCCCGGCCTTTGCCGCCGCGCCGTCCCATACGATTTTCGCCTCCGACGCCGCCTCGGCATAGCGACCGAGCGCCGCCAAGCTTTCGAACCGCGTCGAGTGCAGGGCGAGGGTGAAATTATGGTCAGGTCCGAAGCGCTTGTTCATCGCCGCGAGGAGAGGGACGCTGCCCTTCAGGGCCTCCTCGTGCCGCCCCGTCATCGACAGGCTGTTGAGCCAATGCTGGCGCGTGACGAGCGTGTCGGGATGGTCGGCGCCGCGAATGCGCGTCGAATCGGCGATGATCGCGCGCGCGATCGGCTCGGCCTCGTCGGCGCGGCCCAGCCGCATCAGCGTCAATGCGAGCGACGATCGGGCCTTCAAAAGCTGCCCCGGCGGAACCACGCTGCCGGCCGCGGTGCCGATGGCAATGGCGCGGCGAAAGGCGCGCTCGGCCTTTTCGATGTCGGCCATATAATCATAGGCGCCCTCGGCGCGGGCGAGGGCGAAACCCAAGCGGCCGCTTTCGCCGCGCTTGCCCAGCAGAGTCCGTTGCTTTTCGAGCAGCCGGCCGGCCTCTTCGAGCCGGTCGGGCTGGCCGGAGGTCGCCTCCATATTGACGCGGTCGAGCCGGCCGACGATCGCATCGTCGCTGTCCGCTTCACCGGCCTTGGCGAACAGCGCATCGGCGCGGGCATATTCGGCGCGCGCGGTGTTGGCGTCGGACCGCTGGTGGAAGGCGCGCGCAACCGCGAGATGCAGACGTGCGGCGATGCCCGGCTTGCCGGCGAAGCGATGGTCGATCTGTTCGCTGGCGCGCTTGATCGCATCGACAACGGTTTCGTCGGCGCTCGATTTGGCGGGGTCCGCGCTGCCCAGGACATCCTCGGCGATAAAGGCATAGCTCGTCTCGGCGAGGTCGCGTGCGGCGAGGGCCTTGTTCCGCTGGTGCAGCGCATAGGCCGCGAGCGCCGAGGTTGCGAGCAGGCCGACGATCAGGCTGGCGAAGGCGGCGCGGACCCATGGGCGCTGCGCCGCGCGGCGTTCCTCACGGCGTTTCTGGTCGGCCAGGAAAGCGGCGCGCCCGGCGGCTTCGGCGGCTTCGGCGCGGCGCTCGTCAAGCCGCTCGATGCGATCGGCAAGATCGGCGGCGTTGGCAAGCCTATCGTCGGGCGAGCCCGCCGCAGCGCGGGCGATATCGTCGCGGAGCAACGGATCGGTGACCTGCGCCTCCCAACCGGGCGCGAGCGCGGCCGTGAAGTCGGCGACGACAAGCTGGTAGAGGATCAGGCCGAGCGCATAGATGTCGCTCTTCACCGTCGGCACCGCCTCACCGACGAGTTCGGGGGCGCGATAGGCGAGGGTGCCCGAACGCGGCTCGTCCTTGCCGAGATCGGTGTCGAGCGAGCCCGGATTGGTGATCTGGAAATTTGCGAGCAGCGCGTCGTCGAGCAGCCGGCCGCTCCCGAAATCGACGAGGCGCAGGACGCGTCCGCCGTCGGCCTCGTCGATCAGCATGTTCGCGGGTTTCAGATCCTTGTGCAGGACCCCCACACTGTGGATACCCGCGACCGCGCGCGCGGCCATCGCTGCCACCGCAAGCCGGTCGGCGAGCGGAATCGCAGAAAGGCCACCTGCGGCATCGGCCCAGGCGAGCAGATCCTCGCCGCCCCACGCATATTCGAGGAAGAAGGGCGCGGCCTCGAAATTCCATTCGTGCAGCGCCGGAAGCGGGGTCGCTTTCCCGAGTCCGGACGACACGAGCCGCGACAGCGCGGCTTCGCGCTTCAGCGCGCGGAGGCGGTCGGGCGCGTCGGCGAATTTGAAGACGCGCCGCTCGCCGGTCTTGGCCTGCCGCGCGAGCCAGACATCCTCGGCGCCGGTGTCGCCGAGCGGGCGATCGAGCTGCCATGCCTTGCGGCCGGGAACGCTGTCGCCGGCGGCGAAGGCGAAGCGCGGGGCGAGCGGGGTTTCGGTGCTTTCGACTTCGACCGCGGCGACCAGCCGATAGCCGACCCGCGGCACGGTCGCGATCACCTCGCCGCCCGCTTCGCCGAGCGCCTTGCGCAATTTCGAGATGGCGGTCGCCAGCGATCCCTCGACCACGGTCACGCCCGGCCACACGGCGTCGAGGATTTCGTCCTTCGTCACGACCTCGCCGGCGCGCAGCAACAGTTCGTGCAGCACTTCGAGCGGTTTGCCCTCGAGCGAAACGGGGGTGCCGGCGACGCGCAGCGTCCAGCTCGCCTCGTCGAATTCGGCTCCGGCGAAACGCCAGATACGCCTGCGCCGCCGCGAGTGGTGCGTTCCCGACATGATTCCGACCCCCAGTCGCATCGGCTTTAGAAATTCTTGAGATTGGCATCAAGACTTTGTCGTACCGAAGAAATTACCGCTCTTGTCGAAACAAACTTTCAATCGAGGGGTATGGCGATGGCCGACGCTGGCAGGATCGAGACGATCGATCAACTTTGCTTGTTCACCAAGGTCGGCACGATTGCCGGTAGCCAGAATTGGTCGGAAACGACCTTTCGTTCGACCACGACGTCGAATGGCGGCGGCAATTTCTCTCCGGCATCGACGAGTACGACCACGTCTTCGAGCACGGCCGAGCAATTGCGTCTGTTCGCGCGTAGCGACAACGGCGACGAGTTCGAAGCGAAGTTTAGTGAGCCGGGGTTCGGTGTTCGTGAAGGGCACCGCGTGTCGATCGTTTATGCGGGAAGTCAGGCGGAGCAGTCCGGCTATGCGATGGCGCTGGCCAATCATAGCACGAGCCAGAGCAAGGTGTTCGCTGAACGGTCCCGGCTGATCGTCGACGGTGTGGGACAGGTGCGAGGTTGTCTTCTACTGATAAGCCCGATTTTCATTCTGATCTTTCTGGCGTCGTTCCTCGGCGCATTGGCGCTCATACCTGCCGCAATCCCTGTGATCTGGGTCGTGCAGAAAGCTCGGAAAAGCCATGCCCTGGCCAAGAGAATCACGGCGGCTGTCACGGAAGAACTCCAGAAGGCGATCGAGGTTGAGCGCAACCGGGCCGGGGTCTGAGTCGCCAGCCGTTCCGGAAGCCTTGCATTTTAAACGCCGCCCGCCGACGATGGACGGGCATGGACCGGGGGGGGGATCATGATATGCGCTTTGCCTCAGCTTTGATGTCGCTTGCCGCCTGCTCGTTGCAGGCGACCGTCTACGCCCAGAGCGCAGTGCCCGCGCCTTGGCCGCGCGAGGTGCAGGCGATCTATGACCAGCTCAAGCAGGATTGCCGCGCCGAAGGCGACAAGTTCGTTCCCGACCGCGCGGGCTTCGCGACCAAGGTCGAGGTGACGAACGACGGCAAGCCCGACTGGGTGATCGAATATAGCGCGACGCGCTGTACGACGTCGGGCTATTCGGCATGGTGCGGCACGGCGGGTTGCGTGATCGGAATCCTCGGGTCCACCAGGAACGGCCTGCGCGAAATCTACAATAACAATGTCCGCGGCTGGGACGTCGTTCCGGTGGACGCAAAGCGCAAGGGATTGATGCTGCTGACCCATGGCAGCGTCTGCGGCGGATATGGCGCGGAGGTTTGCGGCCAAACGCTCGTCTGGAACGGGCAGAAATGGGTTAAAACCGGAATGCAGCGCAACGTCGATCCGGCCAGCATGAAAGGCGGCGAGGGTCCGGTGGAGGATATGAACGCCGTCCCGTTGCCGCCACGCACCGACCGTTGGCAGTTCGCCGGCAAGGGCGCGGGGGCGATCGCCGCGGTGACCGGCCACCCCGAATTCGGGGCGATCGGCATGCGGTGCCAGCCCGGCGGCGGCATCTATATGACCGTCGTGCCGAAGGCGGGCGTTCCGCTGCCCGCCGCCGGTCGACCGCTGCTCCTTTCGTTCCAAAGCTCGATGGAGGGTCGCGAGGGAACGCAGGCACTCGTACAGGAACCGGGGAAGGGCGATTTCAGCGGCACTATCGACCCCGTCGTCGAAAGTCTGCTCAGCGGCCGCGACAGCGACCTGTCGCTGATCGCGAGCAGCGACGGCGGCGACGAGTGGAAGGAATTGAGCTATGTTTCGCTCGGCGGATCGACCGCGGCAATTCGCTCGCTGATGCAGCAATGCGCCTCCGCCGCGGGGGCGGCGGCAACGACGCAGGCGACGGGGCAAAAGCCGGTTGCTCCGCTCGGCATCATGGCTGGCTATTATGTCCTCGAAACCGATCCCTGTTCGAAGCCGAGCTTCGAAGCGATCTATTATGACGGCAAGCGGCTGGGGCTGCTGCGCGGCGGCGGCGCGCCGGGCAGCCTCGACGAAAATTTCACGGGTGCGCTGGGCAAGGTCGAGAAGTCGCGCGGATCCTTCTTCCTTCCGAAGTGGGAAATGGAAGTGAAAGTGCTGTCCACCACGCGCATCCAGCTGACGATTCAGGACACTGAAGCGCCGCGTCGCTGGTGCCCCGCCGAGCAAATCCCGGCAAAGTGGCGGATGCGCTGAGCCAGTCCCGGCCGCCTTAAGTTGACGGAGCGCGGTGGTCGAGTTCGACGCCGGTCACCGCCACCGCCTCGCGCAGCTTGGCGGCGATCAGCGCAGCCTGCGCCGGCGGCAGGTTGAGGGCATCGACCTCGATCCGCATGCGATCGCCGTCGACGCGCATTTCCGCCGCCACGGGCACGATGGCGCGCTGTGCGAAATGACCCATGACGCGCAGGAAGGACTGCGGCTCCGCGCTGGCGTCGATGCGAAAGCGATGCATTCAGGCGGCGACCCGCGACGCGCCTGAAATAAGCCGCTCGGCCATGTCGTCGGCGACGTCGGCGGGCGAGCGTCCTTCGCGCGCGGCGCGCTCCATCACCGCCGCGACGCGGGGGGCGATTCCGGCGACGCGCTCTTCGACATCGCTGCGATCCTCGCCCAGATATTCGGCCGAGACCGAGATGATCCCGCCCGCGTTCACGACATAATCGGGGGCATAGGCAATGCCGCGCGCCATCAGCAGCGGCGCAACCTCGACACTGGCAAGCTGGTTGTTCGCGGCGCCGCAGACGAGGCGCGCCTTGAGCTTGCGGGCCACGTCGCGGGTCAGTGCGCCGCCGAGGGCACAAGGCGCGAAGATGTCGGCCTCGACCTCGGCGATCTCGTCCGTCCCGACGATCCTGGCGTCAAGAATGTGGCCGAGCCGGTCGCGCCGTCCGGGCTCGGGGTCGGCGATCACCAGATTGGCTCCGGCGTCGGCAAGCCGGCGGCAGAGGTCGGCGCCGACATTCCCGGTGCCCTGCACCGCGACGGTCAGGCCGGCAAGGTCGCGGTCCAGCGTCAACGCGGCGGCGGCGCGCATCGATTCGAAGACGCCTCGCGCGGTCCATGGCGAGGGGTCGCCGCCCGCGCGCTCGTCCGCCGAAGGGAGGCCGGCGACATGCCGCGTCATGCTCGCAACGCGTTGCATGTCGGCGACCGAGGTGCCGACGTCCTCGGCGGTCACATAGCGTCCGCCAAGTTCGTTCACCGCACGGCCGAACGCGGCGAACAGCGCGTCGCGGTCGAACTCGCCGGCGGGACGGCGCAGCACCGCCTTGGCCCCGCCAAAGGGCAGACCGGCGAGGGCATTCTTGTAGCTCATGCCCTCGGCAAGGCGCATCGCGTCGGCGACGGCTTCGTCGAGGCCGGGATAGGTCCAGAAGCGGCATCCACCGGCGCCCGGCCCGAGAGCGGTCGAATGGATCGCGATCACGCCGTCCAGACCGCTTTCGACATCGTGCAGGCGCACGCATTCGACCGGGGGATGCAAACGGCTGGGACGGGTAACCACGATATTTCCTCCTTCGGGCAATATCGCCTTGTCGCATCGGGGCGGCGGATAATCTTGTTCGCATTTTCGTTGCAGCGACGATTTTATGGATGATTTCACCTATTATTACGTGGTATCGGGTATAAATGACCGATCTTGATCCGTTCGAGGTGAAAATCCTCCGCGAGATGCAGCGTGACGCCAGCCTGACGACGGCGGAGATCGCCGATCGCGTCGGCCTGTCCGCCTCACCCTGCTGGCGGCGGATCGACCGGCTCGAGCGCGACGGTTTCATCCGCAAGCGCGTCGCGCTGATCGACCGGCGCAAAGTCGGGCTCAACGCCCATGTTTTCGCGCAGGTGAAGCTCAACGCGCACGGCCGGGCGAACCTCGACGAGTTCAGCGAGGCGATCCGCGGCTTTCCCGAAGTTCTCGACGCCTATGTCCTGATGGGGACCACCGATTTCATGTTGCGGATCGTCGCGAAGGACATCGACGCTTATGAGCGCTTCTTCTTCGACCGGCTGAGCAAGCTGCCGGGGGTACAGGAAATCAACTCGACGGTGGCCTTGTCGGAAATCAAATCGACCAACGAGCTTCCGCTCGGCGACGGCTGACCGGCCGCTTGCCGTTATCCGTAGGCGCGGACGAAGAAAATTGCCGTCGTGACGCCGGTGACCAGCAGGGTCCACACGCGGACGACGCGATGCGAGAGCCTTTTCCCGATCACCGCGCCCAGCCAGCCGCCGACGATCGAGCCGAGCAGCATCGGCAGGCACGCCCACCACCACACCATCGCGAAGCCGATGAACACGATGGCGGCCGCGAGATTCGCGACCGCCAGCATCATGGTCCGGATCGCAAACAGTTCGCGCGGGCGGATATTCGCGAGCAACCCGTAAAGGGCGGTTGTGATCAGGCCGACGCCGCCACCGAAATAGCCGCCATAGACGCCGAGCAATGCCTGGGCGGCGAGCAGGGTCGGGCGGCCGATCGTGACGCGCGCGTGCAGCCAGTCGGCGGCGCGCTGGCCGAAGATCATCACCACGAACGCGAAGAGCAGCAACCACGGGATGAGAATGTCGAACGTCGCGGTCGGCGTCAGGACGAGAAGCAGGCTGCCGACCAGCCCGAAGACGAAGGTGAGCGTCGAAAGCAGGCCAACCGAAATCCCGGCGACCGGACCGAGTTCGCTGCGATAGGCCCAAGCGCTCGTGCCGGCGCCGGGAAGCAGCGCGACGTTCGATGTGGCGTTCGCGATATTCGCCGGCAGCCCGAGCGCGATCAGTGCGGGCAGCGTCGCGAAGGTGCCGCCGCCGGCGAGCGCGTTCATCGCTCCGCCGAGCACGCCGGCGCCGGCGGCAACAAATATCGTCGATGGGTCGATCATAGCGTTGCTCCAGCCCAAGCGGTCACCGATGGGCCGTGCCTTTCGCCGGGGCGCCGCCGCCGGTCAAGGGAGGACGCCGCCGCCGCCGGGGCCCCGGCCGCGTTCGCGGCCACAAGGTCTCGGGTTTCTTCACCGTCTCCGTCGGTCGCCGCAGCGTCCGGCGGACAGGCAATTCCGACGTGCCGGATCCGCCGCAGCGGTGGCACAGACTAGTCAATAGAGCACAAGGAACGACAAGGAACACCGACGTGTAACGTCACAAAATCACCTACAGTCTGCGCGCATCTTACCTGGCTGCTTCGCGCCGGGAATCGGACTTCGAAACTGGATCGGAACAGGTTGGAAGCAGCCGTTTCTGTGGCAATTGCAAATGTCGGGTCTCGGCCATCCGCTTATCGTGCGAGCCTGAGTGCGCCTGCCGCTGCCACCGCCCTGACAGTCGGATAGCCATTCACCGCCATTAGCAGGTCTGCTTCAGCAAGGATCGACCGGAGCACATGGGCTGCGCCTCTCGCCCCGCCTATAGCGAGGCCGTAGGCATAGGGGCGACCGACTCCCACGGCTTTGGCACCCAGAGCGAGCGCCTTGATCACGTCGCTGCCCGAACGGACACCGCTATCGAACAATACCGGCGTGTCGCCAGCCGCTTCCACAACGCCCGGGAGCATGTCGATGGCGGCGATTCCGCCATTTGCCTGGCGCCCGCCGTGGTTCGAGCAATAGATCGCATCTACGCCATGATCGATCGCCATCCGCGCGTCCTCGGGATGGCAGATCCCTTTGAGAACAATGGGCAAGCGGGTGACCGACTTGAACCAAGCGATATCGTGCCAGGTCAGCACCCGGCCGAAGGTTGTCGCCCAGGCCTGGACGGCGGCTGCGATGTCTTCTTCGGGCGGACGCGACAGCAGGGAGCGAAAAACCGGGTCTGAAAAATAATTCTCCAGCACCTTGCCGCGCAGCTGCGGAAAATTGGCCATGTTGAGGTCGCGGGGACGCCATCCGGTGACCCAGGTGTCAAGTGTGATGACCAGCGCCCTGTATCCCGCAGCTTCGGCGCGGCGGATCAGGCTCTCGGCCAATTCCGTATTTTTGGGCGTATATAGCTGGAAAAATCCCGGTGTCTCTCCCGCTGCCTTCGCAACCTCTTCGAGCGGGCTGTTCGAAAGGGTGGACGCGCAAAATGGCACGCCGGTCATGGCGGATGCCTCTGCCGCCGCGATGTCGCCGCGGCGATCCTGCGTCATTTCGCCGTTCACACCGATCGGCGCCATGAAAATCGGGGATGGCAATTGCATGCCCAACAGGTCGATCGACAGGTCGCGGGTCGTACAGTCGACCAACATGCGCGGCACCATGCCCCAATGATGAAAAGCACTGACGTTCGAGCGCTGGGTATGTTCGTCGCCGCACCCGCCCTGGACATAGTTTAGAATGGGGGGAGGCAGAGCATTTTCGGCACGTTTTTCAAGCGTTGCAAAGTCGACCGGATAATCGGGAAGCACTCCGCGCAGCCCATCCTGATAAATCTGCGTCTGGAGATCGCCAAAATGGCCCATCATTCCTTCTCCCTGTTGATCGGCGCACTCGCAGGCCCAGGCCTTTCGCCAATATTCTCGTCACGGCGGTTAGCCCCATGCAAAGGCGCGATTTTGCCGCACTCTTGCGGCAGCTGTCAGAATCTTACCAGAAGGATATAAAAACTACTAGAAAGTAGATATGTTTTGCGGCATAGATCTTCCGACGGGCAGCCTTCAGCAGAATGGCGCCGCGCGGGGAGATTTTGGTGTTACTATCCGGCTGCCTTGGATCAATGCTATGACGGTCGCCGTGCCCAGTGATTCCATGATCCGTCCACGCGCCTCCAGCGCATCTTTGAAGTCCGAGTTCGTCGCCTTCAAGGTCAACCGCATCGTCGAAGCGGCAAGCCACCTCTTTTACGAGCGCGGCTATAGCAGCTGTACGCTCGACAATGTCGCGAGCGAGCTCAGCGTCACCAAGCCGTTCCTTTATTCCTATTTCCGGAACAAGGAAGCGATCCTCGCTGCCATCTGCGAAGTCGGGATCAGCGAGGCGCTGGGGGTGCTGGAAAACGTCCTGGCGCATGAGCACGAGAGCCATCGCGCTCGCCTTGCCGAAGTGGTGCGCAAGGTTGGTCAGATCGTAATTGACCGACAGGAATATGTCGTCGTCTACCAACGCGAGATGAAGCATCTCAGCGCCGAGGACTATAAGCGGATCTTGCGCCTCCGGCACAGTTTCGACCACCAGATCGGCGAAATGATCCGCGAGGGCGTCGCCAGTGGTGAGTTCCGGGAAGACATCGACCCGTTCATCGCGGTGTGGATCGGCGGTCTCATCAGCTGGATTCCGACCTGGTATTCTTCCAGTGGCCAGCGCTCCGCCGACGAAGTGATCGAATATCTCGTCCAGGCCGCGCTGCGGCTTGCCGGCGCCGAATAGCAAGCAAGGATTAACGCAACACGAACGGGTTGGAAGCCTGAAAGATACGACCAGACGTAAAATTACTGACGGGTAGAAAATGATACACCCGGTAAATCAGGGAGAGGCACTATGAATTTGAAGTTCAAGCATTTGCTGTCGGCCACTGCCATGGCCTCGCTCGCCGCCGCGTCGCCTGCCTTGGCGCAGACAGCGAGTCCGGATAGCGATTCCGCCGGCAACGATGATGGCACGATCATCGTCACGGCAACGAAATCGGGCAAGTCGCTCGAGGATACCGGCGCGTCCATTTCGGTTCTGGGGGCGGGGGACATTGGCGCTGGCGGCATCGAAGACGCTGGCGATCTCGCCGCTGCGGTGCCCAACGTCTCCGTCGGCGACCAGTTCGGCGTCAACCGGACCTTCATCCGTGGGATCGGTCTGACCAGCATCGACCTCGGCGCCGATGGCGCCGTCGCGTTTCTGCAGAATGGTGCGATCATCAGCCGCCCCGCAGCGCAACTCAGCGGCTTTTACGACGTCCAACAGATCGAAGTCCTGCGTGGCCCGCAGGGTACGACCTATGGCCGCGGCGCGACCGGCGGGGTCATCAACATCGTCACCGCGCGTCCGACGCCGGAGTTCGGCGGCTTCGCGCGCGCAACCTATGGCAATTATGACGCGCGCACCCTCGAAGCCGCGCTCGGCGGCCCGATCGCCGGCGAAAGCCTGATGTTCCGCGTTGCGGGCAAATATGAGAAGCGCGATGGCTATGGAACCAATTTGTTCACGGGCAATGCGGTCGATGATCGCGACGCTTATGCCGTTCGCGGATCGCTGCTCGCCAAGCTGTCACCCGACCTCGAGCTGCTTGTCGTCGCGGACCATTTCAAGGAAGACGATAACAACTACGCCTTTCACTATTTCGGATCGACCGTCGTACCCGAAGCTGCGCTGGCCTCGACGCTGCTCGGTGGCAAAACCATCTTCGACTATTATGCTGCGCGTGGCGAGAAACCGAACCTGCGCAACATCTATTCCGACGAGGATGCGGTCAACAAGCGCGACGGATCGAGCGTCCAGGGCATACTGACCTGGGACTCGGGCGACTTTTCGCTGGTTTCGACCACCGCTTATCGCAAGTTCAAACGCTTCAACCGTGATGACCTCGACGTCAGCGATATCAATGCGTTCGGCCAGAACAATTATACCGAGGACAGCAAATCATTTAGCCAGGAGGTGAATTTCACCTACAAGGTAGGCAGCCTGTCGTTGCTTGGCGGCGCGACCTATTTCGACGAGAAACTCTTCGGCGAGGTCCGCGTTCCCACGGTCAATCTGGCGTCCTACTTCAATATCGTCCTCGGGACGAACCTGCCCGCCGACCTGTTCGACAATGGCAACTATCTCCAGCGCGGCACTGTAAAGACCAAGGCGGCAGGTGCATATCTCGAGGCCTCATACGAGATTCTGCCTGACCTCACGCTGACCGCGGGCGCGCGTTATAATTGGGAGAAGCGTAGCGGTGTCGGCCGCTTTACGTTCGAAGCGCAAGGGCTCGACATTCCGACCGACAAGAGCGGCAGCTGGGACGCGATTACCCCCAAATTTGCGATCGAGTACCGAACCCCGGGTGGAACTCTGTTCTATGGCAAGGTAACCCGCGGCTTCAAATCGGGTGTCGTCAACATCGGAAGCGTCAATTCGGTCATCAACCCCGAATATGTGTGGAGCTATGAAGCGGGCTTCCGCGGAGAGACCGCCGACCGGACATTCGGCTTTGCGGGGGCAGCCTTCTATTACGACTACACCAACCTGCAGGTCGGCTTCGTCAACGCCAACAGCATTGTCGAGACGATCAACGCGGCGTCGGCGCGCAACTATGGCGTTGAGCTGGAAGCCACCTTCCGTCCGGCGGACAACACCACGATCCGCGTCTACGGCACCTACCTCAATGCCAAATACAAGGATTTCTGCAACGGCTATTATGCCGCGGGCGATCCGAACCGGCCGCAATATCCTGCCTGCGCGACCGATCCGGCGCTGGTCGACCTGTCGGGCAATCGGCTGTCCAACGCGCCCAAATATACGGTTGCGGCCTTTGTCGACCAGCGGTTCGACCTCGGCGGAGCAGGGTTCCTGGACCTGTCGGCGGACATCAATCTGCAGGACGAAATCTTCTTCACGGAGTTCAACAATAAGGACGCCCGCCAAGAGGCATTCGCGCTCGTCAATGCCAGCATCACCTATCGCTCGCCCGACGAACGCTGGTCACTCGCGCTGTGGGGCAAGAATCTGACCGACAAATATGCGCTCGCGAACACGATCATCTCGGCGCCGCTCTACAGCTTTGTCTCGGTGGGATCGCTGCGGCCGCCGCGGACCTATGGTGTCACGCTCGGCATCGATTTCTGATCGGAGGTTCGCGACATGGATCCAGCTTTCTCCATCGGCCGCTTCAAGGTCTATCGTCTTGAGGAATGGCAGGGCGGGTTCAGTCCGCCAGCGGCGCTCTTCGCGGAATTCGAGGAGGCCGTGTTCGATCGGCATGTAAAGGATTTCGAACCGGCTTTCCTGCGCGATGGGATGATCTACGGCTATCTGCAGAGCTGGCTCATCGACACCGGAAGCGAACGGATCATTGTCGATACCGGAGCGGGCAACGACAAGGAGCGCCCCGGTATCCCGATCTTCGGTCGGCTGACGACGCCGTTTCTTGAGGGGCTCGATGCTGCGGGTTATACGCCGGGCGACATCACCAAGGTATTTTGCACCCACCTGCATATCGATCATGTCGGCTGGAATACCGAATGGCGCGACGGAGGCTGGCAGCCGACCTTTCCCAATGCGCGCTATTACTTCCCGCGCTCTGACGAGGAGGCGTGGAATCCGGCAAAGTCACAATTCGCCACCATGGCCGGTGCCGCGGTTAACGCCAACGTCTTTGAGGACAGCGTCCAGCCGATCATCGAAGCGGGTCTTGCCGAATTGATCGACGATGGCGACACCATCGCGCCGGGAATGCGCGCCTGGACCTATCCTGGGCACACGCCGGGCCATATGGTGCTGGAGGTCGAAAGCGACGGCGATGTGGCGCTGTTTACTGGCGACATATTGCATCACCCGATGCAGGTGATCCGCCCCGACTGGAACAGCGTCTTTTGCGAGGATCGGGCCGTAGCCGCGGACACGAGGCGGCGTATCCTCGAACGCGCGAGCGCAAAGGGCGCGCGCATCGTGCCCGCGCATTTCGGTGCTCCCCACTCGGTATTCGTGGAACGCGCCGAAAGCGGCGCCTTTCATCCGCGTTTCGACTAAATCAGGGGAGACGATTTCGTGGCCGCCGTTCCACTGCCATCCTTTTCTCCCGACGATGCGTCGCTGAAGGCGGATCCGTACGTCGCTTTCTCCCGGTTGCGCGAGGAGGAGCCGATCCATCGCTCGCAGCTCGGCTATTGGGTCGTGAGCCGCCATGAAGATGTCCGTGCCGTTCTGATGAATCGTGATGATTTCGGCCAGGGCGACTTCGTCGAAAACATCCGGCTCTTTTATGGTCCCGACTTCGACGTGCTGGGTCAGCGGGGCTATAAATGGCTATCCGAAGTGTTTCTCATGCAGGATCCCCCGCACCACACGCGCGTGCGAGGGCTGGTGACGGGCGCGCTGACGGCGAAGCGCGTGCGCGCGATGGAACCGCGCATTCGGGAAATTACCGATCGGCTGATCGATGGCTTTGTGGCGCAAGGCCGGAGCGACCTGATCGGCAGCTTCGCCTATGAACTGCCCGTGCGCGTGATGTGCGACATGCTGGGTATCGATCCGGAGGATGACCGGCTGCCCGCCGTGATCGATGCCATCGCCCAAAGCTTCATCGTCTTTGAAGCACGCGCCTTGACACCGTCCGAGTTGGAGACGGCGAATACGCAGATTGCTGTCTTGCAGTCATTTTTCGAGACGCTGTTCGATGAGCGCAAAGCCGCGCCGCAAGACGATCTTGCGACTGCGCTTGTCCAGGCGGGAGGCGGTGAAGACGCGCTGTCGCATGACGAACTGGTGACCGTCGCAATTGGCCTGTTCGGCGCCGGGTTCGAGACGACCGCGCATATGATCGGTAACGGGCTGCTCACCTTCAGTCGCTTTCCCGACCAGTGGCAACGGCTGGTTGCCGATCCTTCGGGTCTCGCCGCCGGCACGGTCGATGAGGTGCTGCGCTACGAAAGCTCGCTCATCGCCACGTATCGGACCGCGCTGCGATCGACCGAGGTTCGCGGCCAGACCGTGGAGAAGGGAGAGAAGATTCTGACCCTGATTGGCGCCGGCAACCGCGATCCGCGCGTCTTTGACGATCCCGATCGCTTTGACATCGGGCGCGACAATGCGTCCCGGCACCTCAGTTTTGGCGGCGGAATCCACTTCTGCGTCGGCGCGGAACTCGCGCGGCTGGAAGGCCGGATCGCCTTCGAACGATTGGCGACGCGGCTCCCACGCCTTCAGGTCGAAACGGATGCGCCGGCATGGCGCGAGGGATTCCTGTTCCGCGGTATGAGCGAAATATCGGCCCGCTGGTGACGCTTCAGGGCATCACAACGATCTTTCCGATGCGGGTGTCCGATGCGAGCGCGCGGAACGCGGCGGGTGCGTCGGCAAGGGGATAGGACCGGTCGATGACGGCCCTTATCCGGCCTTGCCCGGCGAGGCGGAAGATGATCCCAAGATATCTCGCACCCGCGTAGGATCGCTTTCGCCAAGGTGACGGGCGTCGACGCCCGCCAATTCTCCCGATTTCAACAGTGGAAGGTTGGCCGGAAGGCGCGGGATGCCGTCACCGGACGCAAAGCCGACCACCAGATGGCGTCCATGCTTGGCCAGAGAACGGAAGCACGCTTCCAGCAGCGGCCCCCCGACGGGATCGAAGACCCGGTCGACGCCGGCCGGGTATCGGGCTTTCAACTGTGCGCGCCAGTCGGGGTCGCGGTAGTCGAGCACGAGGTCCGCTCCCAGCGCTGCGACATGGCGCATCTTGTCATCGCCCGAGGCCAGGCCGATGACGGTGCCGCCGCAGGCGTGGGCCAGCTGGATAGCGGCCGATCCCACGCCGCCCGAGGCGCCAGTCACGAGCAGCGACTGGCCAGCCTGGTAATGGCCACGATCGAACAGACCATAATATGCCGTCAGAAAGTCGAGGATCAGCGCCGATGCGCCGGGCGCTTCGAGTGCATCGGGTACCGCGACACTTTTCGCCGCTTCGACGATGGCCTGTTCGGCAAGGCCGCCACCGAATTGCCAACTTGCAATACGTTGACCGGGCGTGAAACCCGCGACGCCTTCGCCAAGCGCTTCGACGCGCCCAACGATCTCGCCGCCGGGCGTAAAGGGAAGCGGCGGCTGGACCTGATAGAGGCCGCGCATAACGAGCGCATCGACAAAGCCAAGCGATGTCGCCTCGACCGTGAGGAGGATTTCACCGGCTCCGGGAGCTTCGATGCCCCGCTCTTCGAGCGAGAAATCTTCGACGGTACCGAGGCGACGCCCCTGAAATGCCTTCATCTGGTCGGTTCCAGCTCCGTTTAATCGGCCTCGGCGAGGTTCGTGCGGTTGATGCTGCCGAAACCGAAATCGAGATCGTCGGCTTTGGGGGACCGTGTCATGCGCCAGAAAGCGTCGTTACGCCAGGGCGTGATCGCAATGACGCGGCCTTTTGCGTTGCGATACCAGTTCTCGGTACCGGGGTGGGTCCACACCAGCGTCGCATGCGCCTCGTCGATCCGGCGCCGATAATCCTGATAGACTTCGTCCTTGACTTCCCCCGTGTCGGCGCCGCGCGCCGCGCTCGCCAGCACCACTTCGCCCGCGAAATGCATCTGGTTCTCGATGTTGCGGATCATGCTGCCACCGTGGCCCGAGCCGACATTGGGGCCAAGCAAAATGAACATGTTCGGGAAGCCGGGTACCAGCGTTCCCAGATAGGCGGCGGCGTCATCCTCGCCCCAAAGATCGCGCAGATTTCGACCATTTCTGCCGATCACCTCGTAGGAGCCGAGCACCCGTGTCGTCTGGAAACCCGTGGCAAGGATGATGACGTCGGCTTCGACTTCGATCCCCGAAGAGGAGATAAGGCGGTTGCCGTCAACGCGCGCAAGATGTTCGGGTATCAATCGTACATTCGGCTTGCGCAGCGTCCGATACCAGCCATTGTCCAACAGCATGCGCTTTGCGAATGGCGGATAGTCGGGAAGCACATCGTCGATCAGCTCCGGGCGATCGGCGAGCTGCTCCTGGACATAACGGGTGAAATGCCGGCGATGGCCGTCATTGATCGCGTTGACCGCGCGTTCGGGATGCGGCCATTCCGGGTCGCGCCGCAAGGTCCCGTGAACGCGGTCGTTGAATGTCCATGACAGGCGCTGCTCCAGCCAGGCGCGGTAAAGCGGGACGGCCCGCATCAGGTAGCGGACACCGCCGGGAATCTCTTTGCGGAATTGCGGGAAAGGCGCCGCCCATTGTTTCGAGCGGGCAAAGAGGGTGAGCGCACTGGCTTCGTCGGCAACCGCGGGGGCGACCTGCATTCCCGACGCGCCGTTGCCGATCACGGCGATGCGCTTGCCGGACAGATTCACGTCTTTCGGCCAGCGGCTGGTATGGATCAATTCGCCTGAAAAGGAGTCGAGACCGTCGATCTTGGGAAACTGCGGCGTGTTGAGAAGGCCGACCGCGCTGAACAGGTAATCGGCGCGGTGCGTCGCGGTCACTCCGTCCGGTCGCGATACGACGACCTCCCACTGTCCCGCATCATCGATCCAGTGAGCCGATTCAACCTTCGAATTAAACTGCGTGCGTGCGGCCAAGCCATATTCACGCGCGGTGTCGAGCAGATAATTTTCGATTTCGTCGCGCAGGGGGAAATATTTCGACCAGTCGTTCGGGCGACAAGAGAAAGTGTAGGTCAATGCAGGCGTGTCTACCCCGCACCCCGGGTAGCGGTTCTCAAACCAGGTGCCGCCGAAATCTTCGTTCTTTTCGAACAGCATATAGTCGATGCCAAGGCGCTGCAATTCGATCCCGGCGCAAATGCCCGAGATTCCGGCGCCAATGACGATGGCCGACTTGGTCTTGAGCGACGATGGGACATCGGGCTCATCCGGGACAGGCATCATTCCGGCGGCGATGATGTCGCCATATTCCTCAGGCACATGCTCGGTCATTGCGACGCTCAGCATCTGGGCGAGATGCGCGTTGTCGGGCCGGGGCAAAGCCAGCGGCTTGCCTTTTAGCCAATCGTCGATCGCCTGGAGCGCACGGTCGCGGATCTCGCGCTGAACGGCTTCCGGCAATTGTCCGCTGTCATTGTCGTCGAGACCGGGTGCCCGTTTCGGGCGATAGGGCTCCTCCAGCCATTTCGCTTCCCCCGTCATTTGGTGAAGCAGCATCAGGAGTGCCGGGATATTCGCTTGTTCGACCCCTGATGCCAGGAGGGGCCAGTCGATCTCGTCAGCGGCGATCGGCCGGTCTGCCATCGATGGGGTCATGTCGAAAAAATCCTAAAGGGGGCGTTGGACGGGGTGGGCGAAATTGGACGATGGCCTGCGCGGTGGCGGTGAACCGAACCAATCCCGTTCTGAAGATGGCTCATGGCGTGAAGGTTTCTCGGCGGACGCGCAGACCTGCCGCCTCGCGATCCCATGTGTCGCCCGTTACGCCCTCGCGCCGAAGGTCGGTCTTCAAAACCTTGGCCGAAGGCGTCTTGGGAAGCTCTTCAAGCACGCGAAAGTAGCGCGGGACCATGAAATAGGGCATTGTCTCGATCAGGAATTCTGCGAGCGCGCGGCAGTCGATCGATTGGCCGGGCACCGGCGCCACAATGACCATCACTTCATCCTCCGAATATTCGCTCGGTACGGCGATGGCCGCAGCTTCGCGCACGGCGGGATGGCGGCAGACCTCGGCTTCGACCTCGAAGGAGGAAATATTCTCCCCGCGGCGGCGGATCGCATCCTTCACCCGGTCGACGAAGTAGAAGTAGCCATCCTCGTCGCGGCGAAACGCATCGCCCGTGTGAAACCAGCCGTTGCGCCAGGCAGCGGCGGTGGCTTCGGGGTTGGCGTTGTAGCCGCTGTTCATCGCCCATGGCCGATCGGTGCGCACGAGCATCTCGCCAATCTCGCCGACCGCGACTTCGCAATCATTCCCATCCACCAGCCGCACCTCGCCGCCGGGACGGACACGGCCACAGGTGCCGATCTTGGCGGGGTTCGCTTCCGAGACCACCGGCGACGAGATCTCGGTCATGTTGAAGATCGTATATATGTCGATGCCAAAGCGTTCGGTGAAGGCCGGCGCGTCGCCGGTGAGCGGGACCATGAATGCCTTTTTGACCTCATGGTCACGGTCTTGAGCCGAGGGCGGCGCCTTGAGCAGGAAGGTCGCCATGACGCCCAGCAGAAACACGACGGTCGCGCGGGTCCGCTTGGCCACCGCCCAGAATTCGTCGGTCGTGAAATTGTCGATGAGGGCGACCGACGCACCGCGAGCCAGCATGACGAAGGGCGGCCCCATTCCCCCGATATGGAAGATCGGCGCAACACACATGTATCGATCATCCTCGCCGACCATCGGCCAGCTTTCCGGTCCGGCATTCGAAAACATGTGGAGATAGGACGACAGGACCCCCTTCGATGGTCCTGTCGTACCCGACGTGTAGATGATCGACTGAATGTCCCAAGGCTCGATGGGCCGTTCAAGCGTCAGTTCGTCGGACGGGTCACCGGTCACATCGTCGTATCGCACCGACGCAAACCGCCCTGGATCGAAAGCGGCCGAGGTCGTGACGACGAGCAATTCGATGCCGGCGGTGTCGACTTCGGCCAGACGCGGCACCAGATCGGGATGGATTAGCAGGGTTCTGGCGGACGAGTTTGCAAGGACATGCTCGAGCAATCCCCCGCGATATGCAGTGTTGAAAGGCACGAACACAGCGCCGAGATAGTTTATGGCATAGAAAGCGACGAGAGCGTCGGCGCCGTTGGGCAACCATACCGCTACGCGCTCACCCTGCCGGACACCCAGCTTGCGAAGCCCGGCGGCCTTTGCGCGCACGCGCGCGTGGATGTTGGCGAAGCTCCATTCGGAGCCATCCGCAAAGACGATATGCGTCTTGTCGGGGCGCTCTACTGCCCAGCGGTCCAGCAGGTAGCGCAGCACGCATTCGTCGCGGTTGGGGATGCGTGGATCCTGAAAATCTCGGGCTCGTACGGGGTCAGACATGCAGGGCGGTCTTCCTATGGTCGCAATGGCGGTGGTCGGGGGACGTCACGCAGCGCGGCGAAGGATTTCGAGAATATCGGCGGCGGAGGTTACGGGCCGTGGGTTGGTTCGGCCCCAGATGTCGAGCAATGTGTAGTCTGCCACCTGCTGAAAACGGCTCTCGTCGACGCCGACTTCGCTAAGCCGTCGCGGCATTCCGAGCCCCGAGATAAACGCGTCGAGGGCCTCTGCCGCGCTGGCGTGTTGGTTGCCGAGAGCGGCGAGCGTGCGTGTCTGCCGGGTTGCGTCATATTCGGCGTTCCACGCCAGCACATAGGGCGACATGACGCAGGAGGTATAGCCGTGGGGGACGTCGCAGGTGCCGCCGAGGATATGGCCTATGGCGTGGCTGGCACCCATCGGAACGCCGCCGATGATGCTGATCATCGACTGCCAGGCGCCGATCTGGCACTTCAACCGGCCCTCCAGATCGTCGGGGTTGGCCTTCACGCGCGGCAGGCCCTCGACAAGCAATCGCAGCGCACTTTCGGCGAGCCCGTCGGCGAAATCGTTCGACTGATAGGATGACAGGGTTTCGACCGCATGATCGACTGATCGAACCCCGGTCGAAAGCCAGAGCCATTCGGGCGTATGGCGCGTGATCGCCGGATCGAGCACGACCATCACCGGCGCCATGTTGCGATGCTCATAGCCCTGCTTGTGCTGGGTCACCTCGTCGGTGGCACCCGACAGCGCATTGAACTCGCCGCCAGATAGCGTGGTGGGGACGCAAATGACCGGAATGTCCGGACCGACAGTGATCGGGTTGATCACTTCGCCGGCGTCGGTGACATAGGTGCGCAGCGGTTCGAACGCCTCGACGCTCCGGACGTCATGCTTGATGAGCAGAGCGACAATCTTTGCGCTGTCCGTCACGGAACCGCCGCCTACCGACACGATCAGATCGGCGCCGGCGGCGCGAGCGGCGTCGGCCGCCTTTAGAACGTCGGCGCGCGGCGCGTGCGGCGCGATACCGCTGTAGGTGGCCGCGTGCCTTGCCCCCAGCGCGGCTTCGATCTTCCGGATTTCATCGGTATGGTCGCGCAGTGTCGTCGATGCCAGCAGGAAGATCTTGCCGCATCCCATCTTGTCGGCCTGGTCCGCAATCGCGTCTGCCGTCGCCACACCCATGGTGACCCTTTCGGTCCGGGTGAATCGCAGTTCGCTTGGGGTGATCTCTGCCATGGTGTCGCTCTCCTCTGGACGTCCGGTCTGAGCCGGTCCGCAAATCAGATAGTGACAGGATGAAGAGATACTGGCTAGTATATTTTTCAACCAGCGGGAATATTTTCGCGACATGCGCTGGGAACGGGAAAGCTAAATGATTATCAACGAACGAAAAAGAGTGGCATCAGCGCCCGCTGCAGGCATCCGAATTCTGGAATTCTCCGGGCTTGGGCCAACACCGTTTGGCACGATGCTGCTTGCCGACCTTGGCGCCGACATTCTGCGGATCGAGCGCTTTGGTGCCGGGAGGCCATTGGGCGGGGATCCGCAATATGATTTTCTGTATCGAAGCCGCCCCTCAGTCGCGGTCGATCTGAAATCGCCCGAAGGGCTGAATCTTGTTCGGGATCTGGCGATGCAGGCCGACGTCGTCATCGAAGGTTATCGGCCGGGCGCGATGGAGCGGCTTGGCCTTGGGCCCGAGACGCTCTGCAAGGCGAACGACCAGCTGATTTATGCGCGCATGAGCGGCTGGGGGCAAAACGGACCCCTGGCATCGCGCGCGGGGCATGATATCAACTATCTCGCTCTGACCGGCGCGCTGTATCCCATCGGTCCAAGCGACGGGGTGCCAACACCGCCGCTCAACCTTGTCGGCAATTTTGGCGGCGGCGGAACATTCCTTGCCATTGGCGTTCTCGCGGCGCTGGTCGAGCGGCAGCGATCGGGCAAGGGGCAGGTTCTTGATGTAGCGATGGTCGATGGCATTTCGGTTTTGCTGACCCAGATGGCGGGCTGGATGCAGATGGGTCTGTGGAATCGGGGTCGAGGCCATAATCTGCTTGATGGCAGCGCCTATTTTTATCGCTGTTATGAAACCGCCGATGGCAGGCACATGGCCGTCGGGGCATTGGAACGCGAGTTTCATGACGCATTTCTGACCGGCTTGGGGCTCGATCCTGATCAATTCGCGGATTATCTCAATCCCACCGTTTGGCCAGATAGGGCTGCCCGGATCGACCGAATATTTCGTTCGCGCCCGCAAAGTGATTGGTGCGCAATTTTCGACCAATTGGATGCCTGCGTGTCGCCGGTGCTGACATTCCATGAGGCGGCCGACCACCCGGCGAACCGGGCGCGCGACGTTCACGTTCATAGCGGTCCGTCCAGGCAGCCGGCTCCCGCCCCGCGATTTGGGCGGTCACCCGGTCGGACGCCGGGTGCAACCGTCTCGGAGCTGAATGTTCCCGAAAGCCTGCAGGAATGGGGGGTGCCCGTCGCCGAAATCCGGTCTTTGGAAGAAAAAGGGGTCCTGCGATAGCGACTTCGGGATTCGATCTGCCTGCCTGTTCGCCATAGCTTTTTCGGGAGAAGGCAGATTGATCGGGTCGTTCGCGCAATCCGCTACCGGGCTTACAGCGGCAAGCGTCATTGGCCTGATGCCCGTGATCGTCGGGCAGAACATTTCCGCAAGAGTCCGTCGCCCATTGCCAGTGTTGGCAACACAAGTTGCTCGGACCGCAATCGGTCAGCTTCGCCGACGGTCCGTCTCGCCAAGGGATAGCCTCCCTGAACAAGGTTACCCCATACTGCCTCGGCGACCTTCCAGCGGGTTGATACTGTACCGTCGGATTTCCGAGACTTTCCAATAAATGCCGCGGTCCGCCAGCGGCCACTCATGCGCTCGAGATGACGTCTCTGGCATAAGCCGGGCAACCAGCGCTTCATCGCTCCGCGCGGACTTGGTTGATGGTCTTTCCTGTCCATCGCCTGACAGCACGGCGCAGGTTCGCGCTGTCGCTGAAGCCGACTTTCCAGGCGACATCGTCGACGCTCATCCGGGTGGTCTGCAGATATTCGATCGCAAGCTTGCGGCGGACATCATCGACGATCTCGCCATAGCTCGTGTCTTCTGCGGCGAGCCGACGGCGCAGGGTTCGCTCTTGCAATCCCAGCTGCTCCGCGATCGAAGTCATTGAGGCCGACTGGTTCGGGGCGAGCAGCAGCAGTTGGTATACCTCGCCGGACAGTCCCGATGCGATCCGCGACTGGCCGATCAGCCGGTCGCACGTTTCTTCGAGCATCGCTCTTGTGAGCCGGTTGCCGAGTTCCGGTGTCTGCTCCAGAATTCCGATCGGGTAATGAAGTTCGTTGGCATCCTGTCCATAGGAGCAAGGGCAGGACAAGGCCTGTGCGTCGGCGGATGCCTGGCCGTCTTCGGGCAAAGCGAATATCGCCTGCAGCGGAAAATTGTCCGCCCCGGCGGTGTCCCGGATATGGGTGTAAGTCATCTTCATCTGCTGGCGAACAAGGAAGGTCCGGACCTCGTTGCTCATGACGTCGCGATAGATTTCCTCGAAACGCCAGATCGCGAACGCGCCTTCGGTTCGCCAACCGAGCCTCACCGTCGGCGTGGCGAGCGGTTGGTATCGCACCGCGAAGTCAAAGAACTCGCGCATCGTCGGCGAGCACATCAAAGCGTAGCCATACATGCCGTAGGCCGAAAGATGGAGCCGCGACCCGATTTCGAATGCGTCGCCGAATTCAGCGCCGGCGGCGACGATATTTTCGCACGCAACCAGATATTGGCCGATCGAGGTCAGTGTATGGGGATCGCGTACATCCGCGAGCGTCAATCCCGTGCGATCCAGAACTGTCTCGGGCTTGATGCCGCGGCCGGCGACGGCGTCGATGACGGTCGCCAGCTTGAACGGCGCAAAGATTCGCTGGTTCAGCGAAGGAAAACCGGCGCGCGTGCTGCTCGTCGCAGCCCCAACCTGCGCATCGGCAATCGGCATCGTCTCTCTCCCTACCTTGTCCGTTAAAGACACATCGATGTCCGTTCGGGCGCTTACAAACCTCTCTTGCAGACCATAAGCAGGGCATCAAGTCGGCACAGTCCGGCCGCGGCCCTGGCCGCATTCAAAAAGCGAGGGAGAGGACCATCATGACGAACAACATCCTATTCATGGCCGGCCGCGCATGTCTGCTATCCGGCTCCGCGATCGCGGCGGTGCTTCTCGTGCCGGCCGCCGCGCTGGCCCAGTCGGCCGAAGACGGCGCGCAGTCGAACGCGAACGGCGACGCGGACACCGAAATCGTCGTGACCGGCACGAGCATCCGCGGCATCCCGCCGACAGGATCGGGCCTCATTGGCGTTACGCGCGAGGATGCGAAGCTGATCGGCGCGGCGAGCACACCCGAACTGCTCGCAACCGTCCCGCAGCTCAACAGCTTCAACACCGCGCCGCGTACCAGCAATGGCGGGCTCGGCTCCTTCGCGCCGGGTCTTCGCGGGCTTCCGCCCGCTGCGACCCTGCCTCTGATGAACGGACATCGCCTGATCTCGGGGAGCACGCAGCAGACCAATCCCGACTATCCCTTTCTTCCCGAACTCGCGATCGAGCGGGTCGAGATCGTCGCCGACGGGGCTTCGGCCATTTACGGCTCGGATGCCGTCGCGGGCGTCGTCAACTTCATCACGCGGAGGCGCGTCTCGGGACTGGAAGCGAATGTCCGCTACGGCTTTGCAGACGACTATCACGCTTTCAACGCGGGCGGCATCTTCGGTCACGACTGGGGTAGCGGCTCGTTTGTCGCGGCCTATCAATATTCGGAGAACAGCAATATTACCGGCGCCGACCGGCGGTATCGCTCGCTCGACTTCCGCGCCGCAGGCGGCGTCGATACACGCTCGGCCGTGTGTCCGGACGCCAACGTCAATCTGTTCACTGGCACCATCTATGCCGCGCCCAGCCTGGCGCCGGGGCTCAACACTTGCGATCCGCGCGGGCCGGTCGATCTCGTGCCCGAAAACCGCACCCACGCCGCCTTTGTCTCGGCGCGCCAGCACCTGTCCTCAAACCTTACTCTTTGGGCGGATGTCCTTTACTCGGACCGGAGGGATGTCGTTCAGGCCGCGCTGCCCGGGCAGACCTTCGTTCTGATCACGGCGGCCAATCCCTTCTTCCGGCCGCCGCCCGGAACGGGAACGACGTATGAATATGTCGATTTCCGGCCCGACAATCTGGTCGGCGCCGATCATTTCGACCAGACATTTCGCGTCAGGAGCGGCAATGCGACGGCTGGGCTCGACGTCAAATTGCCGGGCGATTTCAAGGCGAGTCTCTACGGGACCTTCAACTGGTCTCGGAACGACACCTTCCAGCCGGGCATCAACACGACCGCGCTGACGGCGGCGGCTGCCGGCACCACGACCACGACCGCGCTCGACCCCTTCGGCACCCGCACCAATCCGGCTGTCGTCGCAGCCATTCTCGACAATCCGACCGATTTCACCAACCGCCAGCGCACCCGCATCGGCGCCGTGAAGATCGATGGACCGCTGGCCAACCTGCCGGGCGGGGATATCAAGGTCGCGCTGGGCGCCGAATATCGGCGCGAAACCTATAGGCAGCGCGGATCGAGCGGCGGTGTCGGCTTTCCCGAAGATCTGAGCCGCAACATCGCGTCGGTCTATGGCGAGCTGTTCGTGCCGATCGTCGGCGAGGGCAATGCGGGGCCGATGGCCCATAGCCTCGCCCTTTCGCTCTCGGGGCGCTACGATCATTACAGCGACTTCGGCTCGACCACCAACCCCAAGGTCGGCATCACTTGGGAGCCCGTCGAGGGCGTCAATTTGCGCGGCAGTTACGGCCGCTCGTTCCGCGCGCCCGGCCTTCGCGATCTCGGCTCGACCGTCGGTTCCTATTACGCCGCGGCCGCGCTCGTCGATGCCTTCGGTGCGCGCGATCCCTTGCGCGGCGCAGCGCAGGTCAACACGATCCTGCTGTTCGGGGGCAACCAGAACCTCAAGCCCGAAAAGGCCCGTACCTTCTCGCTGGGCGTTGATCTCAAGCCCCGCTTCGCGCCCGATCTGACCGCCGGCGCGACCTTCTATGACATCAGATATCGGGACGTGATCGGTACGCCTTCGGGGCTCGGCGCGCTCCTCTTCACCGATCCCACCTTTGCGTCGCTGGTCATTCGCGATCCCAGCGCTGCGCAGGTGACGTCGGCAATCACGAACACGGTGCCTTTCTTCTACACCTTCTCGGCGGTGCCGGCGATCGGCAACATCCTGGACCTGCGCCAGGGTAATTTCGGTATCCGCAAGACCAATGGCATCGATTTCGACGTGCGGTATCGGCATACGGCGGACTTCGGGACGATCTTTGGCGGGATCGCCGGCAATTATATTCTGAAGTATCGCACCCAATTGTCGCCAACCTCGGCGGTCAGCAATTCGCTCGACGCCGGCATCCCGCGCACGACGCTGCGCACGACGCTCGGTGTCACGGCGGGTCCCGTGACGTTCGTCAATTTCGTCAATCATCGCAGCGGCGTTACCGCCTCCTTCGCAACCCCGACCGGTACGAGCCTTTATCAATCGAAGAGCTACACGACGATGGACCTGCGCCTGTCGGTCAAGCTGCCCGACACCGGATTTATGAAGGGCACCGAGATCGGCCTTCAGATCAACGATCTGTTCGACAAGACGCCGCCCTATTTCCCGGGAACCGACGGCATCGGGGGTACCTATAATGCGATCGGTCGCTATGCAGCCATGAGCCTCCGAACCGCCTTCTGACGTCTCGCCTTCGGGGGGGGCGCCCCGGGGGGGCGGCGCCGGGTCAGCACCCGATCCCACCCGCGATTTGAACAAGGTTCCGCCACGCGATGACTCATGCCAGTACCAGCGCAAATCTTCCGGGTCCGGTTCCGCAGATGCGCCTGTACTCAGATTGGCTCAAGGCGACGCACGGCCTCGAGTTCGCCAGCTTCGAGGATTTGCGGCGCTGGTCGGTGAACGACCTCGAAGCCTTCTGGCGCAGCATCTGTGACTATGATGGAATCGAATCTGCGGCACCGTTCACCGCCGTGCTGAGCGACGACGCCATGCCGCAGGCGCGCTGGTTCGAGGGCGCCGAAGTCAGTTATGCGCGCCATATATTCCGGCATGCGGCCGTAGCCGACGCGGCCGGCCAGCCGGCGATTGTCGCCATGAACGAGCGCGGCGACGCCGTTGAGCTGAGCTGGGCCGAGCTTCGCCGGCAGGCGGCGTCGCTGGCGCTTGAACTGCGCCGGAACGGGATAGGGAAGGGGGATAGGGTTGCGGCCTACCTGCCCAACATTCCGGCGGCAGTCATCGGCCTGCTCGCCTCGGCGAGCCTCGGCGCGATCTGGACGCTCTGCTCGCCCGACATGGGAACGAGCGCGGTGCTCGACCGGTTGCGGCAGACCAAGCCCAAGGCCCTGATCGCGGTGGACGGCGTCCTCTATGCGGGCAAGGCGATGGACCGTAGCGCCGCCGTCGCCGAAATATGCGCTGAGCTGCCGTGTATCGAGGGATTGTTCCTTGTCACCAGCGGATATGGCGCGGCTGCCGTGCCCGGCGCGCTCGACTTCGCCGAGGCGGTCGGCCGCGCCGATGCCGCGGTGGCGGCGTTCGAACCCGAGTGGTTACCCTTCGATCATCCGCTATGGATCCTCTACTCGAGCGGGACGACCGGGCTGCCCAAGGCGATCGTGCACGGGCACGGCGGTGTGCTCCTCGCGACGGCTGCGGGCCGGCTCCATTTCGATCTCGGGCCGAGCTATTCGGCGAACAATTTCGGCGACCGCTTTCACTGGTTCAGCGCCACAGGCTGGGTCATGTGGAATATCCAGGTCGGCGGACTACTCAGCGGCACGACCATCTGCCTCTTCGACGGCTCACCGAGCGGAACGAAGGCCGATCCCGACTGGAGCCGGCTCTGGGACTTTGCCGCGCGCACCGGCGTTACCTGGTTCGGTGCCGGCGCGGCCTTTTTTTCAAGCTGCCGCAAGGCCGGGCTCGATCTGAAAGGTCTCGGAGGGATCGGGGGCATTCGCGCGCTCGGAAGCACCGGTTCGCCGCTTCCCCCCGATGTACAGCGCTGGGGCTCGGCCGAGTTCGAGGCCGCCGGTCGGCCCGGCATCTGGTGGTGCAATGTCAGCGGCGGAACCGAAATCGCCGCCGCCTTCATGGCCGGCAATCCAGAATTGCCCGACACGCCGGGCCGCCTGCAATGCCGCCACCTCGGCGCTGCCATCGAGGCGTGGGACGAGAACGGCCGACCGGTGATTGAGGAGGTCGGCGAACTCGTCTGTACCCGGCCATTCCCCAGCATGCCGCTCTATTTCTGGGGCGACGAGGACGGCAGCCGTTACCGCGACTCCTATTTTTCCGAATGGCCGGGGATCTGGCGCCACGGCGACTGGCTGACCGTTGGCGTCGACGGCAGTTGTACGATCTCGGGTCGCAGCGACGCGACGATCAACCGTCACGGGCTGCGCATGGGCACCGCCGAAATCTATGCCGCGGTCGAAGGTCTGCCGGGCGTCGCCGACACGATGGTCATCGACGTCGAGGACTGCCAGGGCGGCAGCGAGCTCATCATGTTCGTCGTTCCCGACGAGGGGAAGGAGCTTGATGCCGGAACCGAAGCGGCCATTGCATCGGCCATTCGCACGAGTCTCTCGCCGCGCTTCGTACCCGATCGCCTGATCGCGGCGCCCGCCATACCTCTTACGCTGTCGGGCAAGAAGCAGGAGCTTCCGATCAAGCGGCTGTTTGCCGGCTGGCCGGCGGACAAGGTAATCAACGCCGACGCGACGGCGACGCCCGACATTCTGCCCTGGTATATCGACCAGGCGCGGCGGTGGCAGGACGGCAGGGCCGTCGAGGCGACCGGATAGCGACAGAATATAAGGATGGAGGGACGTATATGGATTTGAATGGATCGCGGGGGCGACCGGCGGTGTCCGACGCGACCGGTCAGGGCCATCGCGGCCTCGTGCTCGGCATGCTCTGCTTCGTCTATGTGCTGAACTTCCTCGACCGGCAGCTCGTGTCGATCCTCGCAAAGCCGATTCAGGACAGCCTCCAGATCAGCGACAGCCAGCTTGGTCGGATCACCGGCTTCTATTTCGCGCTATTCTATTGCTTCATCGCCATCCCGGTCGGCTGGCTCGCGGATCGCACGAACCGGGTGAAAGTCCTGTCGATCGCGTGCGGCCTGTGGAGCGCGGCAACCGCCGCCTGCGGCCTGGCGGCCAATTATGGCCAACTTGTCGTTGCGCGCATGGCGGTCGGTGTTGGCGAGGCAGGCGGCGTGCCGCCATCCTATGCGATTATTTCGGACACATATCCGCGCGAGCAGCGTGGAACCGCCATGGGCATATTCAACCTCGGGCCGCCGCTGGGCTCCGCGCTCGGCGTCGCTTTCGGTGCGTCCCTGGCCGCCGCCTATGACTGGCGCATACCCTTTTACGTTGTCGGCGGGGTCGGCGTGCTCACCGCCATCATGGTCTATCTGGTCATTCCCGAGCCCGAACGCGGCCGGTTCGATCCTGCACCGGCTGAGCTGGCGGCGGCCGCTCCGGCGCAAAGCTTCGGCTCGGCGATCCGTGCCTTCTTCGGCAACCGCGTCCTGGCGGTCGCGGCGCTGGCGAGCGGTGCCGCCAATTTCATCACCTATGGCCTCAGCAATTTCGCGACCCTCTTCCTGATGCGCGAGAAGGGCATGACGCTCGAAGATGTCGCGATCTGGTATGCGCTGGCGGTCGGGCTCGGAATGGGCGCCGGCATCTTCGTCGCCGGTCGGCTGATCGACCGCTTCGCCGTGAAGAACAAGGCCGCCTACGCGAGCATCCCCGCGCTCTCGCTGCTTCTGGCCTTGCCTTTCTTTCTCGGCTTTGCAGCCGCCGATCGCTGGGAGACCGCGCTCGCCCTGCTGTTCGTTCCGCTCTTCCTCAATTCCTTCTTTCTTCCCGCGACCGTCACCTTCGTCCAAAGCGAAGTCGACCCCGGCGCGCGGGTGATTTCGGGCGCCCTGCTGCTTCTGGTCATGAACCTGATCGGCCTCGGCCTCGGCCCGACCTTTGTCGGCATGGCGAGCGACTATTTCCGTGCCGACCATGGCGAGCATGCGCTGCGGATGGCCTATTACGCGCTGGCGCCGATGTATCTCGTCGCCGCGCTGCTCTTCGTCTGGCTCGCCCGATTGATCCGGAAATCGGAGGCCGATCCGGCGAACGCGTCAACTTTCGGGAGGCAATAATGAAGCGGATATCTGGCATCGCCTTGCTGGCGGGCGTCGCGGCGGGATCGATGGTTCCGGTGAGCGTTGCGGCGAAAGCGCCGGCTTCCAAGGCAACCTCCGCGATCGAGGCGCCTACGGCGCGCTGCGCGAGCCTTACCGGTCTAAAGCTTCCCGGCACCAGCATAACGAGCGCGGTCCTTGTGCCGGGAAAAGAGGCGGAGACGTCGATCGCCGGCGATGCGGCGGGATATCGCAGCTTTTGCCGTGTCGTCGCGCATGTCCGCTCAGCGCCCGGGTCCGATATCGGCGTCGAAATCTGGTTGCCGGTGGCAGGATGGGCCGGCGTCTTCCATGGCAATGGCAACGGAGGCTTCGCCGGTATTCTCGCGGGCGGCTACTCTGGGATGGCGGATGGCCTGCGGCGCGGCTTTGCGACCGCGACGACCGACGCCGGTACAGCGCCCGCGACGCCGCTCGAGGGCGATGCGCTTATCGGGCAGGACCGCAAATGGCGTGATTGGGGACGGCTCTCGACCCATGTGATGACGACCACCGGCAAGGCGATCACCGAGGCCTTCTATGGCCAGCCGGCACGACGCTCCTATTACACCGGCTGCTCGACCGGTGGACAGCAGGGGCTCATCGAGTCGCTCTATTATCCCGAAGACTATGACGGCATTCTCGTGGGCGCGCCGGTCATGAACCGGACATGGGGCCATGCCGCCGTCCTGTGGGACTATGCCGCCGCGCATCGCACGCCGGGCAGTCTCCTATCGGATGCCAAGCTCAGGCTGCTCAATCGGGCCGCGGTCGCGACCTGCTGGAAACAGGGACACGGCATTGCGGGCGACCGGTTCGTCTCGGATCCGATGAGTTGCAAGTTCGATCCCGCTGTCCTTGCATGCAAGGGCGGGGCATCCGATGCCTGTCTGACGCCGGCTGAGATCGAGACCGCTCGCGCTTTTTACTCGGGGCCGATAACGCCGGAAGGGAAGGCAAGTTACTTCGGCTGGTTGCCCGGTAGCGAGATGCCCGACACCTTCGGCTGGGCCTTCCTCCAAAAGCCGATCAACGAAGAACCGCCGTTCGGTGCGCTATTCAAATGGGTTTTCGGCGCCGACTGGGACTGGAAGAGTTTCGACTTCGACCGCGACATGCCGCTGGTCGATCAGCGGCTCGACGCGATTGTCAACGACGCGACGCGGGGCAGCCTCAAAGCCTTTGCCGCCCGCGGCGGCAAGCTGATCATCTATCATGGTCTTGCCGACACGCTCGTCGCGCCGGCGCAGTCGGTCGCCTTTTACGAACGGCATGCGAAGGACTTCGGCGGCACAGACAATCTGGCGAACAACGCGCGCCTCTTCCTCGCACCCGGAATGATGCACTGCGGCGGCGGCGCCGGTCCCGATGCGTTCAATAGCACACTCGGCATTCCGCCGCAGCCGCCCGGCTATGACGCGAAACATGATATCTTCTCGGCGCTGATCGCCTGGGCCGATGGCGGCAAGGCGCCGGAGAGCATCATTGCGACCAGGTTCGCGAGCGACGATGCCGGAAAGGTTGAAATGCAGCGGCCGCTTTGCCCCTATCCACAGAAAGTCGCCTATCGCGGGTGGGGCTCGACGGCCTCGGCGAGCAATTTCAGCTGCGTTGCGCCGGATGCGCGATGAGCGGCCTGGGTTGAACCGCAGGGCGTTTACAGGCCTCGCGGTCCTGGGCGCGGCCGCCTCGGTCGCTCCGCCGGCGTCGGCATCCGTGCCGACGGCCGAAGGCACGATCGGGTTTCAAGATTTGGCGTCGTCCAACGTGCCGGGCAAGGTGGGCGTCGCGATCTACGAGCAGCGGGGATCGATGTCGAGCAGGTCGATCCTCGAAGATTGAAGCGTCTGTGAGATAGTCGGTCAGGTGATCCGCCGGAAACGCGGCGAAGCTTAACCGACGAATGTCAGCCTACCTCTGCCAAAACCCGACAGTCGACGGTCTCCATACGGCGACCCATCGCCCGCCTGCATTGTCACCGAAATGATATTTTGCCGTCATCATGTCGCAACGGTCCGGTCATCTCGCTGACCCGACGCATTCCTATCTGCCGCCCCAACAACAACACTGTCTGGGGAATCACCAAAAATGAAAACGTCTCTCCCGAATTTCCGGGCCGCACTCCTGTGCTCGGCGGTCCTCTTCGCGACGCCCGCGCTGGCGCAGTCGGAACCGCCGGTCGATCCTGCGGCTGAGGCCGAGGGAGCCGCTGGTGGCGACTCGATCGTCGTCACCGGCCAGCGCCGCGCACAATATGAGGCGACAGCCGAAAAGCGCGATGCTTTCGTCGTGATGGACGCGATTTCGTCGGACGACATCGGCAAGCTGCCCGACCATAATACCGCCGCCGCGCTGCGCCGCATCCCGGGCTTGTCGGTGCAGGAAGACCAAGGTGAACCGCGCTTCCCCGTGCTTCGCGGGCTCCAGTCGACCTACAACCGCACGACCGTCGACGGCGCGCTGGTGTCGGGCGTGGACTCGACGGGCCGCACGGTGCCCCTCGATATCATTCCTTCGGTGATGGCGGCGCGGATCGAGGTCATCAAGACGGTCACGCCCGAAAATGACGCCAACGCGATCGGCGGTATCATCAACATCGCGACGCGCAGCGCCTTCGATGCAAAGCGCGCCTTCTTCAATGGCGTCGCCTCCTATGGCATCTATGAACAGAATGGTGACGTGCGGAACAGCAAGCCGTCCTATCGCGTGGCTTTCGCAGCGGGCACGACCTTCGGCGCGAACGACGAATGGGGCATCGTCATCGGCGCCAGCCAGGAACAGCTCGACTATGACATCCCGCAAATCGAGGTCGCGAGCCCCTCGGTGCGCGAATACACGACGGCCGGCGCGCCAGTAAACTCGGGCGCGGCGAACGGCAATGGCATTCAGGTGCCGACTCAGCATCGGCTTTTCTACTACAACAACACCAAGCAGCGCACGGGCGGCAATGTGAAGCTCGAATGGCGCCCGTCGGATCGCTTCCGTTGGGAACTGTCGGGTGTCGTTGCGCGGACCGAGGATGATGAGGAGCGCATCGAATATCGGATCGAACCGATCGGCAACGTCGCGAACCAGACCCCGACCAGCGGCGATTTCGCGCGCGGCCGCATCATCGTCCAGCTCAATCAGCCGATTACCAAGCGCCTCGTCGCGCTCGGCCGTACGGCGTTCGACTGGGACGCCGCCGACAAGCTGAAAATCGACGGCGATGCCGTCTTCTCGCTCGGCCGCCTGCGTGTCCCGAATGAAAGCATCGAGTTCCGCACCCGCGACGCCGATGGCGCGCGCTATGCCTTCCATTATGACACGTCGGATTTCTATCCGGTTTTCACCCCGACCAATGCCGCGGCGGCGGTCGATCCGGCCAACTTCTACCTCCAGCAGCAACGCAGCGACCTTCAGAAATCGCTGGAGAAGAGCGGCCAGTTCCGCCTCAACCTGACCTATGGTGACGACAGCTATGACGGCGGGTTCAAGATCAAGACGGGCGGCGTCGTGCGTTTGACCGACCGCGAGAACAGCAACCCGCGCACCGACTATCGCGCGGCGACGGGCTTTACCTACACGCTCGACAGGGTCGTCACCGACGGCCCGACCAAGCTGATCCGCGGCCAGTTCGCTATCCCGATCCGCATCGACGCCGAAGCTTTCCCGGCCCTCTATGAAGCGAACAAGGGCAGCTTTACGACAACGGTCGCGTCGGTCGCGGGCAATTACGACGTCAGCGAGAATGTATATGCCGCTTATCTTCAGGGCAGCACGCGCTTCGGCAACGTCACCTTGCTCGGCGGTTTGCGCTACGAGCGCACCGAGATTTCCTCGAACGCCTTCCGCGCGGTCGGATCGACGCTGACCGAGGTTACGACTGGCGGCAGCTATGACAATTGGCTGCCAAGCTTCCACATCCGCTGGGACGTCGCGGACCGCTTCGTGGTGCGCGGCGCTTACACCAACACGATCGGCCGGCCCGATTATGGCTCGATCGCTGCGACCGAAACGCTCAGCTTCGATGGCAGCCAGCCCACGCTGTCGCGCGGTAATCCGGGCCTGAAGCCGCGCGAAAGTCGCGGTTTCGACCTGTCATTCGAATTCTATCCCAAGGATGGTGTGATCTCGGCCGCGCTGTTCCACAAAAAGATCGACAACGAGATATTCACCCTGTCCAACGTCGAACGGATCGACGTGGGCCGCGGGGTCGAAGATGTGCTGGTGTCCGAACCGCGCAACGCCGAAAGTGCGACGATCAAGGGGTTGGAACTCAATCTGCAGCAGGCGCTTACCTTCCTGCCCGATCCGTTCGACGGCCTTGGCATCAGCGCGAACGCGACCTTCCTCGACACGAAGTTCACCTTCCTGACCAGCGTCGGCCCTCGCGTGACCGGCCTGTTCCTCCAGCCCGATACGGTATGGAACGCATCGGTCTATTATCAGAAGGGCAAGTTCGAGGGCCGCCTGTCATACAATTACATCGGTGGCTTCCTCGAAACGATCAACGACACGATCCCGAACGCGGATCAGTATTGGAAGAGCCGCGGCACGCTCGACGCGAACCTCAATTTCCGCCTGACACCGAACATCACCCTTTATGCCGAGGGGCAGAACCTCACCAACAAAGGGCGCCGCGAACTCGTGGGGCCGGGACAGGCATATCTCCAGGAATCGGCCGAATATGGCCGTACCTTCTGGTTCGGCGTGGCGGCGAACTTCTGATGCTCGGCGCACTCCTGCTCCTCGCCTCGACCGTAGCAACGCCTGCCCCCGCGGTTCCGCGGGGCGAGGCGGCCGAGACCGTCCGCCGCATCCCCGCCGACGAAGCGCGGCAGGGTGTGGCGGCCGGCCCCGCCGGCATCTACGCCGTCGCGAACTGGTCCATCGCCCGCTATGACCGCAAGACCGGCGAGCGCGTGACACTTTGGGAGGGCGACCCCGCGCGCTACCCGCACATCAACAGCTGCGCCCTCCTGAAAGGCGAGCTCGTGTGCGCGGCGTCGAACTTCCCGGCGGTGCCGCAAGCCAGTTCGGTCGAAATTTTCGATCCCGTAACCCTCACGCACAAGCGCACGGTGTCGCTGGGACAGGGCACCGGATCGCTCACCTGGATCGACTGGCACGACGGTCATTGGTGGGGAATGTTCGCCAATTATGACGCCAAGGGCGGCGAACCCCCACGCGACCACCGCCATACCAGGCTGGTCAAATTCGATCTCGAGTGGCGCCGCACCGAAAGCTGGGCGCTGCCCGCGACGATCCTCGAACGGGTTGCGCCGATGAGTATTTCGGGCGGCGGGTTCGGACCCGACGGCAATCTGTGGCTGTCGGGGCACGACCTGCCTGAACTGTACGTCACGCGGCTGCCAAAGGGTGGCGCAACGCTCGAGCATGTCGCGACGGTGCCGATGGAGGCCGAGGGGCAGGCGATCGACTGGGACGAAAGCCGGCCGGGAATACTCTGGGGCATATCGCGCAAGAACCGCGCGATGATCGAGATGCGCGTCCCGATGATTAAGGAATGACCCCCGTCGATCGGCTGGCACGTTACGACAAAGTGCCAGCCGATCATCCGGGTGGACCGCCATGCTGCTGGTCGACGCCAAATTGGGCAGGTGAGGCCAACATCGATCAAGCGGCAATGTGGCGTCAGCTATCGGCACCCATTGCAACCAAGCGGACACTCCGCTTCGGGCCAGAGCCTGCTTTTGGGCCACAGTTTATGCCACGCCTTCAATGGGCGGATTCTCTCCGGCCTGCGTTTCTCTCGAGTGACCGTGCGGTGATTACGGAGGGTAACGCGCGATAACTCGGTGCTTCCGAGCGCAAATAGACCGCGACCGGCTTGAAGTCGGGACGCTAATTCTTTGAAGAAAATGGTGGACGCACTAGGGCTCGAACCTAGGACCCGCTGATTAAGAGTCAGCTGCTCTACCAACTGAGCTATGCGTCCACGTGCCGGTTTCGGCATTCTTCGCGGGGCCGGGAAACTCCCTGTCTCGTGAAGAGAGCGCGCCGCTATCATGGGGCTGCGGGGATGGCAATGCCCTTCTTCACATTTTTATCAATGAAAGCGGCGGCTGCCTGTTTTGCTGTCGTTTTCGATCGCCAATATGATGCCGATGCAGGTCATGATCGTCAGCATCGACGATCCGCCATAGGAAAAGAGCGGCAGCGGGATGCCGACGACGGGCGCGAGGCCCATGACCATCGACAGGTTGATCGCGATGTAGAAGAAGATCGTCATCGTCAGGCCCGCCGCGGTCAGCTGGCCGAAGCGCGTCCGCGCTCTCAGCGCGACCCGCGTGCCCCAGCGCAGCAGCAGGAAGAAGGCGAAGAGCAGTCCCAGGCCCCCGATCAGTCCCCATTCCTCGGCCATTGTCGCGAAGATGAAGTCGGTATGCCCCTCGGGAAGATAGTCGAGGTGGCTCTGCGATCCGTTCAGGAACCCCTTGCCGCCAATCCCGCCCGATCCGATCGCGATCTTCGACTGGCTGATGTGGTAACCCGCGCCCAGAGGATCGCTCTCGGGATCGAGGAAGATCAGGATACGCTTCTGCTGATAGTCGTGGAGCAACGAGAAGAGTACCGGAAGCGCCGCGGCGCCGGCGGCGGCAGCGCTGCCGAACCACCAGAAGGGCAGCCCCGCGACGAACATCACCACGACGCCGCCGATCGAGATCGCCAGCGCAGTGCCGAGATCGGGCTGCAGCATGACGAGGGCGGCGGGAAAGCCGATCGCCGCGAGCGCCGGCCATAGCGCGGTGAACGTGCGGGTGTTGGCGGGCGGCAGCTGCGCATAGAAGCGCGCGAGCGCGAGCACGATGGCAACCTTCATCAGCTCGGATGGCTGAAGGTTCATGAAGCCCAGGTTGAGCCATCGCTGGCTGCCACCCCCGACGAAACCGAGCAATTCCACCGCGATCAGCAGCAACAGCACGCCGATATAGCCGAGGTAGGCGAAATCCTCGAATATCCGGAGCGGCATGCGGCTGATGGCGAGCATCACGCCAAGAAAGACGAGAAAGCGCACCCCTTGTTGCCACGCCCAGGGCGACCAGTTGCCGCCCGCCGCCGAATACAGCACGAGCAAGTCGAAAACGATGATCGAGCCGAGCAGCGCGATGAGCTTCCACGGGATGCGCTGGATTGCGGGCGGGACGGGGATCATTGCGCGAGTCCCGGGTCGGGTGCGGCTATGCCGGCCTTCCAGGCGGCATAATTGCGGTCCATGCGCTCCTTGATCGTGCCGCCCCAGCCGGCCTCGAACGTCTCGAGCGCTTCCATTCCCTTCTCCCGGTCATAGATGAAGGTGAAGATGTCCTTCGCAACCGGGGCCGCGGCGCGGCTGCCGCCCATGCCATGCTCGATGATGACCGATATCGCGTAGCGGGGGTTATCGACCGGAGCGAAGCCGATGAACAGGCCATGGTCGCGAAATTTCCACGTTCCGCCCTTGCCATTGCCGGTGTTGAGCCCGCGCACCTGCGCGGTGCCCGTCTTGCCCGCCATGGTAATCCCGTCGAGCGGCAGGCGGCTGCGGCCGGCGGTGCCGCCGGGCCCGTTGACGACCAGGTTCATCCCTTCGCGCGCGGTCGCGAGCGCTTCGGCCGCGAAGGGGAGGGGGTCGTTCTTGAACGGACGATTGACGAGCCGGGGATAAAGCCTGCGGCCGGAGGCGATGCGCGACGCCATGACGGCGAGCTGCAGCGGGTTCACGCTGACATAGCCCTGACCGATTACCGCGTTCAGCGAGTCCGACGCCGACCATGGCTGATGATATTTCTTCATCTTCCATGCGCTGTCGGGGATCGTGCCGAAGCGCTGATTGCTGCCCGCGAGCTGGAATTCCTCGCCAAGCCCCATCAGACGAGCCGTCGGGGCGATGGCATCATAGCCCAGCCGGTCCGCGACCCAATAGAAATAGCTGTTGCAACTCTTCATGATCGCATGCGGCATGTCGAGGCTGCCGTGCGTGCCGAGACAGCGAAAGAAGCGATTGCCGAGGCGGTAGCCGCCGATGCAGGTATGGCGCTCGCCGGGATCGATGCCGTGGCCGATCGCAGCGATCGCGGCCATCGGCTTCAGCGTCGATCCGGGCGGATACAGGCCGCGCGTCGCCTTGTTGATCAGCGGTTGGTGATCGTCGGCGCGCAGCCAGCTATACTCCGAATTGCTGATCCCGTCGGAGAAGCTGTTCGGATCGAAGCTCGGCATCGATACGAAGGCGAGGATGTCGCCGGTCAGCGTGTCGATAACGACCACCGCGCCCGATTCGGGGCCGAGCCGCCGCGCGGCATATTCCTGCAGATCGGCGTCGATGGTCAGATGGACGGTCTTGCCCTGCGTGTCGGGCTGGGTGCTCAGTTCGCGCACCACCTTGCCGCGCGCGGTCACCTCGACGCGCTTTGCGCCGGGCTTGCCGCGCAGCATTTCCTGGAAATATTTCTCCAGCCCGTCCTTGCCGGTCTTGTAGCCGGGGGTGATGTAGAGCGGGTCCTTAACCTTCTCATATTCCTCGGCGGTCGGCGCGCCGACATAGCCGATCAGGTGGCCGACGGCGGCGCCGGTCGGGTAATTGCGGGCAAAGCCGCGCTGCGGCGCGACGCCTGGCAGTTCGGGCAGCTGGACGAGGATCGAGCTATATTCCTGCTCGGTCATATCTTCGGCGATGGCCACCGGCTGGAAGCCGGAAGCGGCGTTCAGATCGCGTTCGATCCGTTCCATCGCGTCGCCGTCGAGCCGAAGCAGCGTCTTCAGTTTGCCGAGCACCAGCTCCTTGTTGTGAAGCCGGTCCTTGATGATGTCGACGCGCAAGCTGACGCGGTTGTTCGCCAGCGCCTTGCCGTGGCGGTCGACGATCCAGCCGCGGCGCGGCGGCACGAGCGTCAGATTGACGCGGTTGCTTTCCGACTGGAGGACATAGCGTTCGTTGTCGATGACCGAAATATAGGTCATGCGCGCCGCGAGCGCCCCGAACAAGGCCGCCTGCGCCCCGCCGACGACGATCGCGCGGCGGGTGAAGGTGATGCCCCTCCAGGCTTCGGTGATGGGCGGGCTCTTCTTGCCAAACATCTGGGCGTTTTATCGGCGTTTCAGTCGGAAATTGTCAAACTTCCCCGTCAGGCGAAGGAAGAGCGGAACGAGGAGGATCGAAACCACGATCTGCGGCGCTACGAGCCCCAGAACGCGTCCCGTTGCGGCATGCGGATGCGTGAGCAGCGCCGCGAGAGCCTGGATGGCCGTGACAAGTAAAGCGCCAATCGCCCAGTCGTGAAAAAAACCCCGCCAATAGATGCGCTGCGAAATATAGGCGATCGCGATGCTTGCGGCCGTCCACAGAAAGACCGCGGTGCCAATCGGCGCACCGCTGAACAGGTCGTCCCACAGGCCGAGCGGCAGTCCGATCCACACCGGCCACATCTCGGTCCGGAGCAGCTGCCACGACAGAAAGAAAAGCAGGCCGAGCGGCGGCAGCACCGGCGAGCTGGCGACGAGCGGCAGCATCAGCGGCATTGCCGACGCGATCATGACGCTCGCGATCGGTACGACAAGCATGCGCCAGCGCGATGCCGGTTCGCCGAGGCGTGGGCCCTTGGGATTCATGGCGCCTTCGAAACTTCGGGAATGGCGTCGGCAGCGGCCTTGAGCTGGGCCTCGGCATTTTCGGGCGTATAGGGGCGTAGCACCGACACGGCATCGACCTTGGCAGGGTCGGCGAGCGGCCGGGCCAGCGCGCCGTCATTCAGGCGGCGCGCGACGATCGCGACCGGGATATTGGGCGGATAAAGGCCGCCGGTGCCCGATGTCACGAGGATGTCGCCGGGCTTGAACGGATTGTTCGCGATGTTGAGCGTGCGAATGTCGAGGTCGCCATTGCCGCGACCATAGGCCAGCGCGGGCAGCCCGTCGCGCGCGCGGCGCACGGGAACGATCGTGTCGATGTCGGTAATCAGCAACACTTGCGACACGGACGGGCCCGATCCCAGGACGCGCCCGATCAGGCCGTCGGCGCCGCGCACCGGCTGTCCGGCCGCGACGCCCAGATTGCGGCCGATGCTGAGCAGGGCAATGCGCTTGCTGCTCGTCGAGGTCGATGTCAGCAGATAGCCGTTGGCGATCGCCGTCTTGTCGGTCTCCTGCAATTTGAGCAGGGCTTTGAGTTGCCGATTCTCTTCCTGCAACGAGCTGGTCGCGACGAGCTGGCGGCGCGTTTCGGCAAGCTCCTTGCGAAGGCGCCGGTTCTGCGATCCCGCCCCGACATAGGCGGACACGGCATCGTCGATGCCCGAGATCGATCCGATCGCCGAACGGGTGGCGCGCGCCACCGGCGCCGTCACCTCCTGGCTGGCGAGACGAAGCTGGGCGAATCCGACGGGGTCGGCGACCGAAAGGATCGCCAGCAACAAGCCCGCTAACGCCCCGGTCACCGCGATGACATAGGCAGCGAACAGGCTGTACTGGGCCTTTCGGGATTGCCCCGGACGTCGATGTGCCGGGCGGACCATGGTGCAGCGTTACCCGATCAGGCTTGCTGCAACACGCCGCGGAAGGCGGGATCCTCCATCGCGCGGCCCGTGCCGATCGCGACGCAGGTCAGCGGATCCTCGGCCACCGTCACGGGCAGGCCGGTCGCGTCGCGCAGCAACTCGTCGAGCTCGGCGATCAGCGCGCCGCCGCCGGTCAGAACGATGCCCTGATCGACGATGTCGGCCGCGAGTTCGGGAGCGGTATTTTCCAGCGCGATGCGGACGCCCTCGACGATCGTGCCGATCGGTTCGGACAGGGCTTCGGCGATTTGTGCCTGGTTGATCGAGATTTCCTTGGGCACGCCGTTGACGAGGTCGCGGCCCTTGATGTGGATGGTCATGCCGACCCCGTCGGCGGGGATGCGCGCGATGCCGAAATCCTTCTTGATCCGCTCGGCGGTCGCTTCGCCGATCAGCAGATTATGGTGTCGGCGGACATAGGAGACGATCGCTTCATCCATCTTGTCGCCGCCCGCGCGGACCGAAGTGGTGTAGGCAAGGCCGCGGAGCGAGAGCACCGCGACTTCGGTGGTGCCGCCGCCGATATCGACGACCATCGACCCGATCGGTTCGGTCACGGGCATATCGGCGCCGATCGCCGCCGCCATCGGCTCCTCGATCAGCCACACTTCGCTCGCGCCGGCGTTCGACGCGGCATCGCGGATCGCGCGGCGTTCGACGCTGGTCGAGCCCGAAGGCACGCAGATCACGATCTCGGGGCTGCGGAACGCATTGGGCTTGCCGCCGTGTACCTTGGTGATGAAGTGCTTGATCATCTGTTCGGCGACGTCGATGTCGGCGATGACGCCGTCGCGCAGCGGGCGGATCGCCTCGATGCTGTCGGGGGTCTTGCCCATCATCAGCTTCGCGTCGTCGCCGACCGCCTTCACCCGCTTGATCCCGTTCAGCGTCTCGACCGCGACGACCGACGGTTCGTTGAGCACGATGCCCTTGCCGCGCACATAGACCACCGTGTTCGCGGTGCCGAGGTCGATAGCCATGTCTTGGGAATTGAATTTAAGCCAGCGAGAAAAGAAGGACATCGATACTGCTTCCTGTCATCGAAGCCGCGTCCCCGACGGACACGCCCCTGTCGTGATTTGTTCGTGCGCCCCGGCCGGCGACAGCTACAATCAGGGGGAGATTCCGGCTCGTCCACGGGGGGTGGCTGGACAAAATGATCAGGGCTGTGCGGATGGGTCGCGATTTGCGTTCGACTGCGCTAGGACAGCGGCCATGTCAATACGTCGCCTGCCGGAAAAGCTAGTAAATCGGATCGCAGCCGGTGAAGTGGTTGAAAGACCCGCTGCGGCGCTGAAGGAACTGGTCGAAAACGCCATCGATGCGGGTGCGACGCGTATTTCGGTGCGAATCGCCGACGGCGGAATTTCGCGGCTGGAGGTCGAGGATGACGGCTGCGGCATGACGGCCGCCGACATGGCGCTGGCGCTCGAGCGCCATGCGACGTCCAAGCTCCCCGACGATGCGATCGAGGATGTCACGACGCTCGGCTTTCGCGGCGAGGCGCTGCCCTCGATCGCGAGTGTCGCGCGGCTGACGCTTGAAAGCCGTGTCGCGGGCGGCGAGGGCTGGCGGCGCGTCGTCGATAACGGCGCGGTGGCCGCCGAGGGGCCGGCGGCGCTCGCGAAGGGGACCCGCGTCCTTGTCGAATATCTGTTCGCGCGTGTCCCCGCGCGCCGCAAGTTCCTGCGCAGCGGGCGCAGCGAATATGCCGCCTGCCTCGACGTCGTGAAGCGCCTTGCGATGGCGCGGCCCGATATCGCCTTCGTCGTCGAGCATGAGGGGCGCCGCGTCCTCGATGTGCAGGGCGGGCAGGATCGGCTGACCCGAGTCGCCGCGCTGACCCAGCGCGAGCTGGCCGCGAACAGCATTGGGGTCGATATCGATCGCGGCGACGTTCACATGGGCGGCGTGATCAGCCTGCCGACCTACAATCGTGGTATCGCCGACCATCAATATCTGTTCGTCAATGGCCGTCCGGTGAAGGACCGCTTGCTCGTCGGTGCGCTCCGCGGCGCCTATGCCGACCTGCTCGCGCGCGATCGTCATCCGGTCGTCGCGCTCTTCCTCGACGTGCCCACCAGCGAAGTCGATGTGAATGTCCATCCGGCGAAGACCGAGGTGCGTTTCCGCGATCCGCAGCTCATCCGGGGAATGATCGTCGGTGGCCTCCGCCGCGCGCTCGACGAACATGGCTTCCGCAGCGTGCAGCGGCCCGCCGAAGCTGCACTCGCGGCGTGGCAACAGGAGCCGGTGCCACCCGAACCGGCGACGGGTTTCCTCTTCGGCCGGCGGAGCGAGCCGGCGGTGCATCTGTTCGGAACCGACACGCCGCCGCCGGGCGAGGATGTCGCGCGCGTCTATGATCGCTCGGTGCCCTTCGCGTCGGCGGCCCCCCTGTCGGGACGCGCCGAGATCGCCGAAATCGCACCGCCCGAGGTCGAAGCGCATCCGCTCGGCATCGCGCGCGGGCAGATCGCGAAAACCTATATCGTTGCCGAGGCGGGGGACGGCCTCGTCATCGTCGACCAGCACGCGGCGCACGAACGCCTCGTCCTCGAACAACTCCGCCGCGGAATGAGCGGGCAGGCGGTGCCTTCGCAAGGCTTGCTGCTGCCCGAGATCGTCGAACTCGACGAGCCCGCGTGCGACCGGCTGGAAGCGGCCACGGCCGAGCTTGCCGCGCTCGGCGTCGAACTCGAACGGTTCGGTCCCGCCGCGATGATGGTGCGCGCGACCCCGGCAATGCTCGGCGCGATCGATTGCCACAAGCTCGTCACCGACATCGCCGACGATCTTGCGGGCTATGACGCCGCGCTCGGCCTTTCGGAAAAGCTCGAACTCGTCGCCGCGACCATGGCCTGCCACGGCTCGGTCCGCGCCGGCAGGACGCTGAACGTCGCCGAAATGAACGCGCTGCTCCGCCAGATGGAAGTCACGCCGCACTCGGGCCAGTGCAATCACGGCCGCCCGACGTGGGTGAAGCTGGCGATGGACGACGTCGAAAAATTATTCGGGAGGAAGTAGGATGACGCATCGGTTTTCGGCCGCCTTGCTCGCAATGGTCATGATGACGGTTCCGGCGGTCGGTGCGCCACCGTCCAAGCCCGCGCCCGCCTGTCCCGCAAACCCGGTGCTGCCGCCCGAACTCGCCGACTGGGGTCGCACCGTGACGGGCGAGACCTTCTACGCTTACGGCGCGCCGCGCGAGGCGGGTTTCCCGACGCTGGGGGCGGCGCGAACCGAGCTTCCGCTGCACAAGTTCGAGAGCCTGCGCTACTGGATCGCGCCCGAGCGCAAGCCCGATCCGTTCAAATATGGCGGGCTGGTGCCGATCGAGGTCAAGAAGGCCGGGCGCCTCGTTGTCGCGCTCGATGCCGGGGCGTGGATCGACCTCGTCCGCGACGCGAAGTTCGTCGCATCGGCGAAGCATGGCCATGGCCCCGCTTGCTCGGGCATCCGCAAGATGGTCGAATTCGACGTCACGTCGGGGCGCTATGTCTTGCAGATTTCGAGCGCGCCGGCGGCGTCGATCCGCGCCATGGCGCTGCTGCGCGACTGATCAGTCGCTGCCGGCCTCGTCGCGGACGCGGATGAGGCCGGTCGAACGCATCGTCATCACCGGTTCGTCATGCTGGTTGAACACGGTAAGCTGCGACTTGAACAGACCCATCTCGGGCCGGCTCTGCGACCGGCGCTTTTCGAGCACTTCGGTCTCGCAGCGGAGCGTGTCGCCGGGATAGACAGGCTTCAGCCAGCGCAGATCCTCGATTCCCGGCGAGCCGAGCCCCGCCTGCTCATGCTCCTTCATATCGTCGACCATCATCCGCATCGCCATCGATCCGGTGTGCCATCCGCTTGCCGACAGCCGACCGAAATGGGTCGCCGCTGCCGCTTCATCGTCGAGGTGGAAGGGTTGCGGATCGAACCGGCTGGCGAAGTCGATCACTTCCTCGCGCGTCACCGTCTTGCTGCCGAAGCGCCGGACCGCGCCGACCTCGATATCTTCATAATAGAGCATGTGTCCCCTATGGCGCGCGAACGGCGTTCAAGGCAAGCCGTCGCCGTGCCGACACTGCCGAAATAGGACAATAAGGCCTTGCATCGGTCCCCGCGACATGGTGCATCCTTACAATAGCAACGAAAAGGGGTTCGCAATGAAAAGGACTTGGATCGCCGCGATGCTCGCGGGGGCGGCGCTCGTCGCGGTTCCGGCCGCCGGGCAGAAGACCGAAGACAGCAACGTCAACGCGGTCATCGATCAGGGCTTCAACCACAGCCAGGTCATGCAACTGGCGCAGGAAATCACCGACGGCATCGGGCCCCGCCTGACCAACTCGCCCGCTATGCGCCGCGCCGAGCAATGGGCGATCGACAAGTTCAACGGCTGGGGCCTTGCGAACGTCCGCCGTGAGGGCTTCGAATTCGGCCGCGGGTGGGAGATTGTCTCGGTCGGCGCGCGCATGGTGACGCCGCGCCCGCTCGCGCTCACCGCAATCCCGATCGCGTGGACGCCCTCGACGAACGGTCCGCTGTCGGCGCCGATCATCGTTGCGCCGATGACCAAGGAAGAGCATTTCGCCGAATGGAAGGGCAAGCTCGCGGGCAAGATCGTGCTCGTCACGCTGCCGGGCGATGGCGACGAGCCCGACAAGGCGCCGTTCCGCCGCCTCGAAAGCGCCGACATCGGCAAGCTCGACGAATTCCGCCAGCCGAAATACGATCCCGACGCGATCAACCGCCGGCTCGAGCGCGTCGCCTATGTCGAAAAGCTCGACGCCTTTCTGAAGGCCGAGGGCGCGGTCGCGTGGGTGCGCCAGTCGTACCGCGACGGCAAGCTCGTCCACGGCGAGGGCTATAATTACCGCACCGGCCATTCGCTCAGCCTGCCCGCCGTCGAGCTCGCGGCCGAAGATTACCGCCGTCTCGCGCGCCTTGCCAAGTCGGGTCCGGCGCCGACGCTCGAGATCGACAGCAATGTCCGCTTCGACGACAGCGATACCAAGGCGTATAACATCGTCGCCGAAATCCCCGGCACCGATCCCAAGGCGGGCTATGTCATGGCCGGCGCGCATTTCGACAGCTGGGTCGCGGGCGACGGCGCGACCGACAACGCCGCGGGCAGCGCCGTCGTGATGGAGGCGGCGCGGATCATCAAGACGCTCGGTATCCGGCCGAAGCGGACGATCCGCTTCATACTGTGGACCGGCGAGGAGCAGGGGCTGCTCGGCAGCCTTGCCTATGTCGACAAATATCTCGCCTCGCGGCCGGGGCCGACGGCGGGCGAGGACGGCAACGCGCTCTATTACGGCTGGCCGAACCGCTACCCGATCACGCCGCGCCCAGGCTTCGACGACCTCAAGGCCTATTTCAACATGGACAATGGCTCGGGCAAGCTGCGCGGCATTTATGCGGAGGGCAATGTCGGCGCGGTGCCTTTGCTCACCCAGTGGCTCGCGCCCTTCGCCAGCATGGGCGCGGGCAAGGTCGTCGCGGCGCCAACCGGCGGGACCGACCATGTCTATATGCAGTCGGTCGGGGCGCCGGGGTTCCAGTTCATCCAGGACCCGCTCGACTATTCGTCGCGCACCCACCACAGCAGCGCCGATACCTTCGACCATCTGAAGGCCGAGGATCTGCGGCAGGCGTCGGTCGTCATGGCGGGTGTATTGCTCGCTTCGGCGAACAGCGACAAGACACTGCCGCGCTTCCCCGTGCCGTCGCAGCCGTCGCCGACCAATCCGTTCAAATACAAGGATCCGAACGAATAAGCGTTTCGCGCCGGGGTCAGGCCATCCTGATCCCGGCGACGTCCTTTTCGACCACGCCCGTCGCGCGCTTCGACAGCGTGCCGAGCGGGACGGTGACCTTGTCGACAACCATGAAGTGCGTCTGCCACGCCTCGCGGCCGACTTCGCAGACCATATAGCCGCGCTGGTCGTTGGCGAATTTGAGTTCCGGGTTGAGCTTCAGGAACACGTCGGTGCCCTTGCGAAGGTCGCTGCCGTCGCCGCCGCTGGTGATCGAGGTGCCGACGAATTCGGCGCCGACGACCTTGTCCTTCAGCACCAGGTCGCCGCAAAAATTCTGATGTTCGTCACCGGTCAGCACGACCGCGTTCTTGAGCCCGCCAAGCCGAGAAAGGATGCGCTCGCGCGGCGCCTCATATCCTGCCCAGCTGTCGAGATTGACGATCTTCTTGGGTTCGTCCTCTTTCCGGCGCCGGTCGAGCGACATCATCGTCACCTGCTGCGCGATCGCGTTCCATTCGGCGCCGCCTTTGGCGAGATTTTTCGCCAGCCAGTCTTCCTGTGCCTTGCCGAGCACCTGCGCCTCCTTCGCGAACACCTCGGGGCACGTCGGCTTGAAGCCGTCGCCGCACGGCTGGTTGTCGCGATATTGCCGCGTGTCGAGGATCTGCATCGACATCAGGTCGCCATAGCGCAGCTCGCGGTTCGCCGCGATGAAGCCGCCTCTCGGCAGCAATGCCTTGCGCACCGGCATATGCTCGTACCACGCTTGGAACGCCGCTTGGCGGCGCAGCATGAATATCTCGGGCGGCGGTGCGTCGGGGTCGTTGCCGTCGAAGTCCATCTTCCAGTCGTCATAGGTCGAAACCCAGTCGTTACGGATCTCGTGATCGTCGAAGCTCGAGATGAAAGCATGGACCGAGCGCGCCGCCTGCATGTCGATGTCGAGCAGCGTCTGGGTATAGGCGGTGCGGAAGTCGCCGAGGTCCTGCAGACCGCGCAGCGCATATTTACGCACCGGACGAACCGGCAGGCCGTCGGGGAAGATATAGTCCTGCTGATATTCGTAGATGAAATCGCCATAATGATAGACGAACGCCAGTTCCTCACGCGCGAGGTGGCGATAGGCGCCATAGAAACCCGATTCATAATGCTGGCAGCCGCAGACGCCGAATTTCAGCGCGTCGGTAGGCGTTCCGGGCAGGGGCAGGGTGCGCGCGCGGCCGCGCAGACTCCGCTCGCCGCCGGCGGTGAAGCGGTAATAATAGGGGCGATCGGGCTTGAGCCCCGCAACCTCGACATGCACGCTGTGGCCGAGTTCGGGGCGCGCGAGTTCGGTGCCCTTGGCGGCGATCGTCCGGAAGCCGCTGTCCTCGGCAACCTCCCACTCGACCGGAATATTGATCAGCGGCATCCCGCCGTGCGGCTCCATCGGATCGGGCGCAAGCCGCGTCCAGATCACGAAGCCGTCGCTCGCCGGATCGCCTGCCGCCACGCCGAGGCTGAACGGGAAATCGCGGAAGAATCCCGCCTCGGCGCGCAGGATCGCGGGCGCGGAGAGCCCGGCGAGCGTCGCGGTGGCGAGGAAATGGCGGCGGTTCAGCATGGCTGGGCTCCGGAAAGGCGGAAATTACGACTCGGCGCCAGCGGCATAGCCCAGCCGCGTGCGCATGCCCATGCGTGGCTTTGGTCCTTTTGGCGCTTGTCACGTCCCCCCAAGTCTGGAACATCTTGCAGACCAACGGGGGGGAGATCGATGGTGAAATTGTCGGGGAAGAGCAACGCGCTGGCGCTGGCCGGCGCGCTGATAATCGCAAATGTACCGCTGACCGTGCTTCATGCGTCGGCGCCTTCGACCGCCGCGGCGACCGCGCAGGACGATATCGCGGCACAGCAGCGCGCGGCCACCGAGAGGCTGCTCAAGGAACTGAACCGCCAGACGGGGACGATTTCGATCGCGGCGGCGAAGGCCGAACTCGACCTCGGTGACCGCTATTATTTCGTCGGGCCCGAACAGTCGCGAACGATCCTTGTCGATATCTGGCGCAATCCGCCCGCAGCGGCGAACGGCGTACTCGGCATGGTGTTTCCAAAGGGCAAGAGTTTCGTCGACGACACGTGGTCGGCGGTGATTACCTATGAAAATACGGGCTATGTGTCCGACGACGATGCCAAGACAATCGACTATAATTCGATGCTCGCCGACATGCGTCGCAGCGACGAGGCGCAGGCGCCCGAAATTCGCTCGCAGGGCTATCCGGCGGGTATCCTTCAGCGCTGGGCCCAATCGCCAACCTATGATCCCGGCAGGCATTCGCTCGTCTGGGCGCGCGACATCAAGTTCGACAACACACCCGAAGATACACTCAATTACGACATCCGCCTGCTCGGGCGGGAGGGGGTGCTCAGCATGAATGTCCTCGCGAGCATGAGCCAGCTCGGCGAAGTGCGCGAGGCGGCGAAGACCTTCGCCAGCGTTGGTAACTTCAAGAGCGGCGCTCGTTATATCGATTATAACGCGGCAACCGACAAAAAGGCCGAATATGGCCTTGCCGGCCTGATCGCCGCCGGCGGCGCGGCAGCAGTCGCGAAGAAGGTCGGGCTGCTCGCGGTACTCGCAAAATTCGGCAAGGTCATTCTGGTCGGACTGATTGCCGCCTTGGCCGCTTTTCGTAATTTCATCGGCCGGTTGTTCGGGCGCAAACCGGCACTCGAAGTCTCGGAATGGGAAGCGCCGGACGACGAAGACAGACAGGGCTGAGCGACAGGC
>JAEWIL010000213.1 GCA_023387085.1 Pseudomonadota bacterium
ACCCCCGGTAGAAACGGGGCGGCGTTCCGCACCCCGCCCGCCCCGACGCGCGCGGCAAGGCTTTCGGCATTGCGAACGCGCGAAGCCGGATCGGGGTGGGTGCTCGCCCATTCGGGGATCGATCGCGCATCGCCGCCCGACAGCCGTGCCTCCAGATTCGTCTGGTTGGCGAGGCTCGCGAGCATCGTCGACAGCGCAAGCGGATCATAGCCCGCCTTCTTCAGATACTCGACGCCGAGCTGGTCCGCTTCGAGCTCCTGCTTGCGCGAGAAGCCCAATGTTGCCATCTGCGCGACCTGCATGGCGTTATTCTGAAGCAGGCCGCCGAGACCGCCCAGCAGACCGCCATTATCGCCGATCGCGCTGCCCAGCACGGCCCCCAGCACACCGAGGATCTGGTTGCGCGTCGCGGCCGATTGCCGCTTCTTGCTGTGTTGCGCCGCGACGTGGCCGACCTCATGCCCCAGCACGCCGGCAAGTTCGGCCTCGTCGTTCATCAGCGCCATCAGCTGGCGCGTCACATAGACATAGCCGCCCGGGATCGCGAAGGCGTTGTTCACCGGCGAGTTGAGCAGGGTGACGGTAAAATCGCGGGGCGAGCGCGACAGCCCCGACTGGACGGCGATGTTCTGGCCGATCCGGTTCACATAGGCCGCCTGCGGACCATTATAGGCGCCGCCGAATTCGGCGACGAGCTGCGGATGCGCCTCGTCCCCCTGCTTGCGCTCGGCGGGCGTGATGTTCGTCTGGGTCCTGATCGCCTTCAGCTGGGCGTCGGCGACCCCCGTCAGCATAACGCTCGCGGCCAGCACCATCGCCAGCCTGCTCCCCGTTTTTCGCGTCATCGACAGCCTCCCGCTCCGTTGGTCCTTTGAACATTAGATCAAGCCGCGCCTGAACGACGGCTTGCCATCATCGGGTCGAACGCGAAAGGGCCGATCGGGTTCCGGCTATGCCCGTCCCATCGCGAGGAACTTTTCCTCGCGCGCCGTGAGCAGCGTTTCGCGCGGCAAACCGGCTAGCGCATCGAGCTCCTCGGCGATCGCGTCGCCGAGCGACCGAATCGCAACCTCGGGCGCGCGATGCGCGCCGCCGACAGGCTCCGGAACGATCCGGTCGATAACCTTGAGGCCAAGCAGGTCCTGCGCCGACATCTTCATCGCAGTCGCCGCATCGGCGGCCTTGTCCGACGTGCGCCACAGGATCGACGCGCAGCCTTCGGGCGAAATCACCGAATAGACGGCGTGTTCGAACATCAGCACGCGGTTGGCGGCGGCGAGCGCGATCGCGCCGCCCGATCCGCCTTCGCCGACGATCGCGGCGACCATCGGCACGCCAAGCGCCAGGCACTGCTCCGTAGAACGCGCGATCGCCTCGGCCTGCCCGCGCTCCTCGGCCTGGATGCCGGGGAACGCGCCCGACGTGTCGACCAGCGTCACGACGGGAAGGCCGAAACGGTCGGCAAGCTGCATCAGGCGGATCGCCTTGCGATAGCCCTCGGGCTTCGCCATCCCGAAATTATGCTTCATGCGCGACGGAATATCGTCGCCCTTTTCATGGCCGATCACCATCACGCGGCGGCCGCGGAAGCGCGCAAGGCCCCCGAGGATCGCCTGATCGTCGCCGAAATTGCGGTCGCCGGCGAGCGGCATCCAGTCGTCGAACATGTCGGCGACATAATGTTTGAAATGCGGACGGTCGGGATGCCGCGCGACCTGCGTCTTTTGCCAAGGCGTCAGCTTGCCATAGATTTCGCGAAGCAATTTCGAGGACTTGTCCTCCAGCCGCGCGATATCGTTTTCGATGTTGAGCGAGGGGTCGTCCCCCATTTCGCGCAATTCCGCGATCTGCCGATCGAGCGCCGCGACCTGTTTTTCGAAGTCCAGAAAGGCTGTCATGCGCCGTCGCTAGGCCGAAGGCGCCTTGAGGTCAACGTCCTCCATCCGCGCCAGCGGATGCCGCTTGTTGACCAGTTCGACAAGCCGCCGGCTGTCGACATGGGTGTATATCTCGGTCGTCGCAATGTCCGCATGGCCCAGCATCAGTTGCAATGCCCGCAGGTCGGCGCCGCCTTCGAGCAGATGCGTTGCAAAGGCGTGGCGCAGCACATGCGGGCTGACCGCGGCCGGATCGATCCCGGCGCGCGCCGCCAGCTCGCGCAGCATCTGGAACAGCCGCACGCGCGACAGATGCCCTTTACCCGAGGGAAACAGCCAAGGCGATGCGTCGGTCGACAGCGGTAACCAGCGATCGAGCGCGTCGCGCGCACGGTCGGACAGCGGCACGAGCCGCTCCTTGTCGCCCTTGCCGCGCACGATCAGATATTCGCGCCCGCCCGCAACCGCCCGGCGCGGCAGCGAAACGAGTTCGCTCGCGCGCAGCCCCGAACCATAGAGCAGCTCGATCAGCAGCAGCATCCGCACCGCACGCGCGGGCGCCGCCGGGCCGCCGGCCTCCTCGCCCGCCTGCGCGAACAGCCGCTCGACATCGTCATGGGTGACGATGCGCGGCAGCGGGCGCCGCGTCGCGGGGCGCGCGATATCCAGCGCGGGATTGTCGCCGCGCTCGCCCTCTTCGAGCAGGAAGGCGAAGAATTGACGCAAAGCCGACAGCTTGCGCGCGGCGCTGCTCGCCGCAAGGTTCCGATAGGATGCCATGAGCCCGCGCAGATCGTCCGCGCCGGCATCGCCCAGCGACCCGCGAACGGTCGCCGCCGCCTGTTCCAGATCGCGCTTGTAGGCGGCCAGAGTGTTGCGCGAAGCCCCGCGCTCAGCCGCCATCATCTCCAGAAAGCGATCGATTAGGGCGCCGTCAGACACGCACCAAAGCTTCGGCGGCAATCATCCGCGCTTCGCCTTCCAGACCGACGTCGCGCAGCGCACGCACGATATAGTAGAGGTGGTACGGCGGAATATCCGACCAGTCGCCCTGCATCCCCGCCGCCGCAATCAGCGCGACCATCCCCGGCTCGCGACGCTCGGCCGCCGCCATGATCGCACGCGACCAGCGCGTCTGCTTGCCCAGCGTGATGTTCAGGTCGCCCGCCGCCGACGCCGCCTGCCCCTCGTCGATCCGCCCGAGGCCGGCCAGACCCGCGACCAGAAATTTCGAGCGCAGATAGTCGCCGCTATCGTCCTTGCCGGCAAAGTTGCTGATGCTGCTCGCGCTTACTCCGGTAAGCGGCCGCGGCGATCCCACCGCCAGCACGCCCCAAGCACGGCTTCCGACATTGGTCTTCTGCACCCACGCCATCGCGTTTGCATCATATCCGGCGGCGAGCATCGATCCGACCAATTGCCACGGATCGTCACCGACCTCTGTCGCCGTCGGCAGACCGGCCGCGGCGCGCGCGGTCGCGACCAGCGCCGCATAGCGTTGGGTCGGATTCGTGCCCGCGCCCCACAGCCCCTGAATCGCCGCATAGCGTTCGCTGCCGCTTGCCGCTCCGAACGCATCGCGCAGCTCGTTCGTCTGCGCGACCACCGCCTCGGGCAGTTCTTCCTCGCTCGATCCTGCGCTGAGCAGCGAGATATAGGCTTCGCTGGACAGGACGCCGCGCGCCGCGGCATCGGGCGCCGCGGCGATGCGATCGGCCATGCCCGTCATCGGCGCGAGCACGGTCCAGCCGCGCATATAGGCCGGTTCGCTCGCGCGAAGGGGCGCCGGAATGTCGATTGCGGTCGCGGTGGCGAGGCCGAAGCGCCAGCTGGTCAGCCGGTCGACCTTGTCCCATTCGATCGTCGTCGAACGGCGTCCCGCCCCGGTCGCGCCCAGCACACGCTCGGCGAGCAAAATGTCGAAATTGCTGATCTTGCCGCTCGACCGCACCCGGCTGATCGCCCAGCCAGCCGGTCCTGCCTCGCCCGACAGCCCCGAACAGATCGCCGCCGCAAGCCGCCACGAGTGCTCCTCGCCATGCGCAAGTCCGGCGGGAACATAGGGGCAAAGGCCCGCAGGGTCGGCGTTGGCAAGGAAAGTCTGCTGCGCGACCTGGACGAGCCGCGGGCTCGCGCGATCATAATCGACCGACTGGACGATCCACCGCGCCGCGGTCGATTCGCCCATGCGAAGCAGCAGTCCGGCCCGGTCTGCGGCCAGGTCGGCGCCGTTGATCGTCTCGGGCGTGTCGATCGCCGACGACAGCGCGCGGCGCAG
>JAEWIL010000026.1 GCA_023387085.1 Pseudomonadota bacterium
ACGTCGCGCCAGTTGCCCCTCCGTCGTCGCTACGCGCCGCCACCTCCCCATGACTTCGCCACAGGGAGGATCGTCAAGGACAGCGACCGGTCGCTAACAGACCCTCATCACCCGGGCTTGTCGAAGCGCGGTTCTTCCTCCAGCATATAAGCGGGCTTCGACCGGCTCGGCCCGAACGGATCGAACGAAAAGATTAAAGGGGTTGCCGATATGCGTCTTGTTTCCGCCTTCCTTGCGTCCGCCGCCATGCTGGCCGCCGCGCCTGTCCACGCCAAACCCGCCGACACCGCGGCGGCAAAGAAAATCCTCATGGACAGCGTCGCGATCCCGACGGTCGAGGGGCGCGGCAAGGTGCCCGAACTGGCTGCCTATTACGCCAGCGTTTTAAAGGCGGCGGGCTACACCGACGCCGATATCGAGATCACCCCGATGGGCGAGACGGCAACCTTCGCCGCGACGTTGCAGGGGACGACCAAGCAGAAGCCGATCGTGCTGCTCGGCCATATGGACGTCGTCGAGGCCGACCCCAAGGACTGGACGCGCGACCCGTTCGTGCCGGTCGAGGAGAATGGCTATATCTTCGGCCGCGGGTCGGAGGATAACAAGTTCGACGTCTCGATGATGGTCGCGACGATGGCGCAATTGAAGAAGGATGGCTTCAAGCCGAAGCGTTCGATCATCCTGTTGCTGTCCGGCGACGAGGAAACGTCGATGGTGACGACGCGCGCGCTCGCGGCCAAATACAAGAATGCCGAATTCGCGCTGAACGGCGACGGCGGCGGCGGGCTGATCGGCGAGGACGGCAAACCCAAATATTACGGGCTGCAAGCGGGTGAGAAGACCTATGCCGACTTCACGCTGGAGGTTACCAACCCGGGCGGGCACAGCTCGCGCCCCGGCGCGGTCAACGCGATTGCCGAATTGTCCGAGGCCCTCGCCAAGATCGGCAAGTACCGCTTCGCGCCGCAGCAGAACGAGCTGACCAAGGTCGGCATGCCGATCGTCGCCGATCAGGTCGGCGGCGATATCGGTGCGGCGCTCAAGGCCTTCGCCGCCGACCCGACCGATGCCAAGGCGATCGCCGCGATCCGCGCCGACCCCGAATATGTCGGCCAGATCGGCACCACCTGCGTTCCGACGCTCGTGAAGGGCGGCCATGCCGAAAATGCTCTGCCACAGCGCGCCTCCGCGAACATCAACTGCCGCATCTTCCCCGGTGTCCCGGTCGAAACGGTGCGCGCCGAGCTCGAAAAGGTCATCGGCGATCCGGGCGTGAAGGTGAACCCCGATCCCGACGCGAGCGCGAGCGACGCCTCGCCGCTGCGTCCCGACGTGATGACGGCGGTCGCGAAAGCGGTCCATGCGCGCGCCCCGGGCCTACCGATCATCCCGTCGATGAGCGCGGGGGCGACCGACTCCTATCACTTCCGCATCCAGGGCGTCCCGAGCTACGGCGTCGCGGGTCTCTTCTCGAAAGCCAGCGACAGCTACGCCCACGGCCTCAACGAGCGCGTTCCCGTCGATGCGATCGCCCCCGCACTGGCGCATTGGGACAGCCTGCTGCGCGATTTGTCGAAATAAGGATCAGACGAGCGCGTCGACCGCGCGCTCGACCATCTGCACTGCCGCCTCGGCGCCGAAGCTTTCGGCGTCGAGCGACAGTTCCAGCCACAGTCCATCGACCATCGCGGTCAGCATGATGGCCAGCCGCGCGGCATCTTTCGCACCGCAGTCGGTGAGCAGCTCGCCGAGCCGTTCGCGATAGCCGGCATAACTTTCCGCGTGGATCGCGGCCATCCGCGCATCGCTCCGCGCCAGCGCCCAGAAGGCGGTCCATGCGCCGAGCAGTTCGGGATCGGTCACCGGCGGGCGGAAGCTCGCGGTCAGATAAGCGGTCAGCCGCGCGCGCGGATCGGCCCCGGCACCTTCCACCGCTCCCGCGAAAATCGCGTCCATACGGTCGCTCGTCGCCTGATAGGTCGCGGCAACCAGATCGTCGATTCCCGCGAAATAATGGCGCAGCAGCCCCGGCGACACCCCCGCTTTCGCGCAGATCGCGCGGACGTTGGTCCCCGCGAGCCCATGTTCGGCCAGCACTGCCGCGGTCGCCTCGATCAGGTCCGCCCGGCGGGCATCGGCGCTTTCGCGCGTAAAGGCTTGGCGAACGGGCTGCATGTTGTTATACGTTTGTACAACAAGGGACGAGACATGGCAACGCTGCGCGACACTTTCGACAACATCGACCCGCTCGACGGCTGGTCGCTGCCCGCGTGGACCTACAGCGACCCCGAATTCCACGCTGCCGAAATGGAGCGCATCTTCCGCCCCAGCTGGCAGGTCGTCTGCCACGACAGCGACATCCCGAACGTCGGCGACTGGCACAGCATCGACTATTGCGGCGAAAGCGTGATCCTCGTCCGCGGCACCGACCGCGTGGTCCGGGCCTTTACCAACGTCTGCCGGCATCGCGGCTCGCGACTCGTCGACGGCGCGGCGGGCTGCGCGAAAAAGCTCGTCTGTCCCTATCACGCCTGGACCTATGACCTCGACGGCCGGCTGACCGGAGTCCCCGACAGCGCGAGCTACAAGACGCTCGACAAAGGCAAGGCGTCGCTCGTTGCCGTCGGCCTCGAACAATGGCGCGGCTTCTGGTTCGTCCGGCTCAAGGACGACGGCGGCCCCTCGGTCGCGAGCATGATGGCGCCCTATGAGGCGATGGTCGAACCCTATCGCTTCGAGCAACTCGGCGCGCTTGGCCGCGTCACGCTGCGCCCGCGCGAGGTGAATTGGAAAAATGTCGGCGACAATTATTCGGACGGGCTGCACATCCCCGTCGCGCACCCCGGCCTCACGCGCCTGTTCGGCAAAAGCTATGGCGTCGAGGCCGAGGACCGCGTGGACCGCATGTGGGGTGATCTCATTGACCGGCCTTCGGCAAACTGGTCGGAGCGGATGTACCAGCGGCTGCTGCCGCCGGTGCCGCATTTGCCCGAGAACCGCCAGCGCCACTGGCTCTATTTCAAGCTGTGGCCGAATGTCGCGTTCGACATCTATCCCGACCAGGTCGATTTCATGCAGTGGCTGCCGACCGGTCCGACGAGCTGCCTGATCCGCGAGATCAGCTACGTCCTCCCCGATGATCGCCGTGAGATGAAGGCCGCGCGGTATCTCAACTGGCGTATCAACCGCCAGGTCAATGCCGAGGACACCGCGCTGATCACCCGCGTCCAGCAGGGCATGCAGTCCAGGAGCTTCTCGATGGGGCCGCTCAGCGACAAGGAGGTCTGCCTCAAGCATTTCTGCGCGCGGATGCGCGACATCATTCCCGAATCCCGACTCGATCAAGCCCCGCGTGCGGGATGGAGCCAAAAATGACCAAAAAATATGACGCGCTGATTATCGGCGCCGGCCACAACGGCCTTGTCTGCGCCTTCTACCTCGCGAAGGCGGGGCTCAAGGTGCGGATCGTCGAGGCGCGCGACGTCGTCGGCGGCGCCGCGGTGACCGAGGAGTTCGCGCCGGGTTTCCGCAATTCGGTCGCGAGCTATACGGTCAGCCTGCTCCAGCCCAAGGTGATCGCCGACATGAAGCTCGCCGATCACGGCTACCGCGTGATCGAGCGGCCGATCAGCAATTTCCTGCCGCAAGAGGATGGCGGCTATCTGAAGCTCGGTGGCGGGCTCGAACGCACCCAGGCCGAATTCCGCAAATTCTCCCATCGCGACGCCGAGGTTCTGCCCGCTTATTATGACGCGCTCGAAAATGTCGCCGAACTGCTCCGCGACCTTGCGCTCAAGGTGCCGCCCAATGTCGGCGACGGCGTTCGCACGCTGATCGACGGCGCGCGGCAGGGGCGTCGTTTCGCAACGCTCAGTCTGGAACAGCAGCGCGACGTCCTCGACCTCTTTACCAAGTCCGCGCGCACCATGCTCGACAGTTGGTTCGAAAGCGAGGCGGTCAAGGCCGCTTTCGGGTTCGACGCGGTCGTCGGCAATTATGCCAGCCCTGACACGCCGGGCAGCGCCTATGTCCTCCTCCACCACGTCTTTGGCGAGGTGAATGGCAAGAAGGGCGCCTGGGGGCACAGCGTCGGCGGCATGGGCAAGATCACCGAGATCATGGCCAAGGTCTGCCGCGATCATGGGGTCGAGATCAGCCTCGAAAGCCCGGTCGCGAAAGTGCTGGTCGACGGCGGCAAGGCAGTCGGCGTGAAGCTGGCCGGCGGCGAGGAGATTGCTGCCGCGCGCGTCATAGCCAATGTGGGGCCGAAACTGCTCTACGAACGGCTGATGGACGCGTCGGACCTGCCGGGCGACTTCCAGCGCCGCATCCGCGGTTTCAAAGCGGGCAGCGGCACCTTCCGGATGAATGTCGCATTGAGCGAGCTGCCCAAATTCTCCTGCCTTCCCGAACCGGGCGAGCATCAGCAGTCGGGGATCATCCTTGCGCCGACGCTCGATTATATGGACCGCGCCTTCCTCGACGCCAAACGCGACGGCTGGTCGAAGCAGCCGATCGTCGAGATGCTGATCCCCTCGACCGTAGACGACAGCCTCGCGCCCGAGGGCTGTCATGTCGCGAGCCTGTTCTGCCAGCAATTCGCGCCCGAACTACCCGACGGCCGCGACTGGGTCGATGAGGAGGCGGCGGCGGCCGACTGCATCATCGACACGGTCGAGAAACATGCGCCGGGCTTTCGCGCCAGCATCATCGCCCAGACGCGCCTCAGCCCCAAGGGGCTCGAACGCAAGTTCGGCCTGATCGGCGGCGACATCATGCACGGCAATATGACGCTCGACCAGCTTTGGTCCGCGCGCCCGGTGCTCGGCAACGGCGGCTATCGCGGCCCGGTGGAGGGGCTTTACATGTGCGGCGCGGGGACGCACCCCGGCGGTGGCGTCACCGGCGCGCCGGGGCACAATGCCGCACAGGTCATCCTACGCGACCGGGGCTTCTTCGCGCCGAAGTGGCGCTGACCGCCGCATCGCGAAGTAGATGGGGAGTCCCGCCGCGGTCATCGCGAGGCTCCACAGGCTCGCCTCCAGCCCGGCGCCGTAGAAGGCCCAGCAGCTGTAGGCGAAGCCGATGATCGTCGCGGCGGCGAAGCCCGCCGATACCTTGATCGTCCCCTGTCGTTCGAGGATCAGCGCCGACGCGGAGCCGACGATATAGAGGATGATCGCGGTCGAGGTCGTCACCTTGACCATGAAGGCGAACAGGTC
>JAEWIL010000034.1 GCA_023387085.1 Pseudomonadota bacterium
TCCTCAGGCCGTTTCGATCGATAGTTGCCATAGGATCCTCCCCGCTTGCGGGGAGGGGGACCGCCGCCAAGCGGTGGTGGAGGGGGCTATCGTCCTGAAGCGTTGCGTGAGGACGCGCACACCCTCCGCCAGCCCTGCGGGCTGCCACCTCCCCACAAGTGCGGAGGATCGTCTTAAATCCGCCACAAAGCGGACTCTCCGGTTCAATCCTCTTCCCACTGGAACACCGCTTCGAGCGGTTTGTCGAAGGTGCGCGCGATGCGGAAGGCGACCTCGAGCGACGGGGAATATTTGCCCTGTTCGATCGCCGCGATCGTCTGCCGCGTCACCCCGACGCGGTCGCCGAGGTCGCCTTGGGTCATCTCGCCGGCAAGGAAACGCAGCGTGCGGATATCGTTTCTGAAGGGGGGCTTAGCCATGCCAGCCCCTCCGGTAGCTCGTCACCACGACCAGCAATCCGACCGTTTCGGCGACGACGATCGCGAACAGCGCGCTGTTGACGATGTGCATCGGCGGATCGGTGAAAGGCATGACGACGCCGACGACGATCGTACCCGTCAGCAGGACATAATAGGCGACCCGCGTGCCGCGCGCAGCGATCGCGCGGTCGCGCTCGTCGACGCGCGATTGCGGCAGTTTGCGCGCGGCGATCGCGAGCCAGATATGTCCGGCGATCACCACGACCGCCTGCGTCGCGGCGATGGTACCGAACAACCATAGCATCGCGAAGCGGTCGCTACCGGCGGGATGGCCCGCCAGAATCAATCCGAAATAGAGACTGTAGGCCAGCAGCATCGCGACCAGCGTCAGCCAGGCCTTTTTCTCGGTATAGGTCATCGGGGTATATTTCCAATGTTTGCTATAGATGACTTCATGTTAAATGTATAAAACATAAAGTCAAGATGATTTTACATGGACAATGTGCGGGTGGAGTTTGGAGCTTTCGCTCGCGGGTATGACGGGCTAGACCCCCGCGCCATGTCCACGCTCCCCAAAACGCTCACCCTCGACACCTCGACGAGCCGCGCCAACCCGACGCCGCAGCCGATGAAGCGCCTGACCGTCCCGCGCATTCGCCAGCGCAAGGGCGGAGAGCCGATCGTGATGCTCACGGCCTATACCGTCCGCATGGCGCAGCTCCTCGACCCGCATTGCGACATGCTGCTAGTCGGCGATTCGCTCGCGCAGGTCATCTATGGCCTGCCGCACACCGTCGGCGTCACGATGGACATGATGGCCCTGCACGGCGCCGCGGTCGTGCGCGGCAGCTATCATGCGGCGGTGATCGTCGACATGCCCTTCGGCAGCTATGAGGGCAGCCCCGAGCAGGCGTTCGACAACGCCGCGCGGTTGCTCAAGGAAACCGGTGCTGCCGCGGTGAAGGTCGAGGGTGGCAAGGTGCTGGCCCCCACAATCGAATTCCTGACCCAGCGCGGGATCCCGGTGATGGGGCACGTCGGATTGACGCCGCAGGCGGTGAACATCCTCGGTGGCTATGGCGTTCGGGGCAAGAGCGAGGAGGAAGCCCGCTCGATCGTCGAGGATGCGGTCGCGGTCGCGCAGGCCGGCGCGTTCTCGATCGTGATCGAGGGCGTGCTCGAATCGATCGCCATCGAGATCACGAACAAGGTCGGTTGCCCGACGATCGGTATCGGTGCGTCGGCGCAGTGCGATGGGCAGGTGCTGGTGACCGACGATATGCTCGGCATGTTCGAGCGCGTTCCCAAATTCGTGAAGCGCTATCAGGATATGGCAAGCGTGGTGAACGGCGCGGTGAAGGAATATGCCGACGAGGTCAGGTCCCGTTCATTCCCGACCGAAGATCAGATATATTCGGGTTAAGGTCGCGGGTCGCGCACAGTGAATCGCTTGGCCTTTTTCGCCGCCGTCGCTAAGGAAGCGGCGGCGCGGAGCCGGTTTGAAGATTATGGAGGTTTGAATTGGCTCTGAGCCCGACGAACGACGCGGCCTTATTGCAGGAAGTCGATGAAGCCGTCCGCAAGGATCGGCTCGACACGATCATGCAGCGTTTCGGGCGCTGGATTGTCGGCGGGGCCGTCGCTGCGCTGCTCGCATTCGGCGGCTATCTTTATTGGGGGCACCGCCAGGAAATCGCGCGCGGCGAAAAGGCCGAGGAGTTGCTCGCCGCCTTCGGCAAGGTGAAGGCCGGTCAGCCGACCGCCGCGACGACGGCGCTCAAGGCGCTCGAGGGCGAAGGCAATGCCGCCTATCGCGCCGCGGCGCTGATCGAGCAGTCGAACCTGAAGGCGCAGACCGGCGACCTGAAGGCCGCGGCCGCATTGATGGCAAAGATCGCGGCCGATACCAAGGTCGATCAGTCGCTGCGCGACATGGCGCTGATCCGCCAGACCGCGCTCGAATTCGACACGCTGAAGCCCGAGACGATCGTGGCGCGGCTGAAACCGATCGTCGATTCCAAGGATCCCGTTTCGAGCTGGTTCCCGAGCGCCGCCGAACTCAGTGCAGCGGCTTATTATCAGCTGGGCAATTTCGATCAGGCGGGCAAGCTGTACGGACGTATCGCCAAGATACCGGGCGTCAGCAAATCGCTGCAGTCGCGCGCGGTGCAGATGGCGGGGATGTTGGGGGTCGATGCCGTCGCCGACCGTGCGGCCGACAGCCTGAAGGCCGAAGTGGAGGGCGCGCAGGCCGCCGCCAGGGACCAGAAAGGCACGCCGGGCGCAGCGGCGGCCGTGAAGAGTGAGGAAGCCAAATAATATGCGGAAACGCCATTATGTGATTTGTGCGGCGCTGCTTGCGTTGCCGCTTGCCGGCTGCGGCGCCTTCAAGGGCAACGGCGGTCCCAAGACGCCGACCGTCGGCCAGCGTGTCTCGATCCTGTCGAACGACAACAGCATCAAGGTCGATCCGACGACCGAGGCGGTCGCGGTCGTCTTGCCCGATCCGGTGGTCAACGCCGCCTGGGCCCAGTCGGGCGGCAACGCCTCGAAATCGATGGGCCACCCGGCCCTTGGTGCGGCGCGCGAGAAAGTGTGGGAAGCGCGCGTCGCCGGCAGCACCAACAAGCAGCGCCTCGCCTCGTCGCCGGTGATCGCCGACAACCGCCTGTTCGTCGTCGATACCGACGCGGTGGTGACGGCCTATGCCGCCGATACGGGCGCCAAGTTGTGGAGCGTGTCGATCGGCAGCACGGGCAAGGATTACAAGAATTCGCTGTTCGGCGGCGGTGCCGGCGTCGACGGCAGCACCGTCTATGCGACGAGCGGATCGGGCGATGTCGCGGCGCTCAATGTCGCCGACGGCAGCGTGTTGTGGAAAGCGAAGCCTGCCGGGCCGCTGCGCGGGGCGCCGACGGTCGCCTTCGGCGGCGTCTATGTGATCAGCCAGGACAACCAGATTTTCGCGCTCAACGCCGCGAGCGGCGCGGTGCAGTGGCAGGCGACCGCGTCGCTCGAACCCGGCAGCGTTTTCGGTGCGGCGTCGCCAGCGGCGGGGCAGGGCACGATCGTCGCGGGCTATTCGTCGGGCGAGGTGCAGGCCTATCGCTACGAGAATGGCCGCGACCTTTGGGAAGATGCGCTGGCGCGCACGTCGATGGCGCTGTCGGTGTCGACGCTGTCCGACGTCGATGCCGATCCGGTGATCGACCGCGGCCGCGTCTTCGCGCTCGGCCAGGGCGGCCGCATGGCAAGCTATGAGCTGGTCACCGGCCAGCGTACCTGGGAAATCTCGATCGCGGGCATTTCGACGCCCTATGTCGTCGGCGAGTGGGTCTATGCGATGACCGACGACGGCAAGCTGCTGTGCGTCGCGCGCGGCAGCGGCAAGGTGCGCTGGATCCAGCAGCTCGCACGTTACCGCGTCGAGACCGAAAAGAAGAAGAAGGACCCGATCCGCTGGACCGGTCCGATTCTGGCGGGCGGCCGCCTGATCGCGGTGAACAGCGAGGGCCAGCTGGTCGAATTCTCGCCCGCCGACGGGTCGACGCTCGCGACGACCGAGTTCAAGGCCCCGCTGTCGCAGACGCCGGTGGTCGCGAACAATATTTTGTATATTCTGGCAGACGACGGCACCATCACGGCCTGGCGCTGATCGCGTCCGGGCCGGGGGCGGCCCGGACAAGATAGGAACCAAGCCATGGCGCGATCCGCGACGATCGCCATTGTCGGCCGGCCGAATGTCGGCAAGTCGACCTTGTTCAACCGGCTCGTCGGCAAGCGCCTCGCGCTCGTCGACGACCAGCCGGGGGTGACGCGCGACCGGCGCGAGGGCGATGGCAAGTTGCTCGGGCTCGAATTTCTGATCGTCGACACGGCGGGGTTCGAGGATCAGGATGCCGCGACCCTGCCCGGCCGCATGCGCGTCCAGACCGAAAAGGCGGTGCGCGAGGCCGATGCCGCGCTGTTCATGATCGATGGACGCGCCGGGGTGACGCCGCTCGACGAGGAAATCGCGCGCTGGCTGCGCAGCGAGGACACGCCGATCATCCTGCTGGTCAACAAGGCCGAGGGCAAGCAGGGCGAGGCGGGATTGATGGAAGCCTGGTCGCTCGGTTTCGACAATCCGATTCCGTTCAGCGCCGAGCATGGCGAAGGGATCGTCGATCTGTTCGACGCGCTGCGCCCGATCGTCGAAGCGCATGACGACGCCGCCGCCGATGCCCTGCCTCCGCCGGTCGAGGGAGAGGAGGGCGACGAGGGCGAGGACGCGCCACTCGGTCCCATGAAACTCGCGATCGTCGGCCGGCCGAATGCCGGCAAATCTACACTGATCAACCGCATGGTCGGCGAGGACCGCCTGATCACCGGTCCGGAAGCCGGGATCACGCGCGATTCGATCCGCGTCGACTGGCAATGGGAAAATGACGGCGAGGTTCACGAAATCCAGCTGTTCGACACGGCGGGCATGCGCAAGCGCGCCAAAGTGCAGGACAAGCTGGAAAAACTGTCGGTCGCTGACGCGCTGCACGCGGTCGATTTCGCCGAGGTCGTGGTGCTGCTGCTCGACGCGACCAAGGGCCTCGAGGCGCAGGATCTGCGCATCGCCGACAGGGTGCTGCAGGAAGGGCGCGCGCTGATCGTCGCGCTCAACAAATGGGACGTCGCCGAGAATCCATCGGCCCTCTACAATGGCGTGCGTGCCGCGCTCGACGATGGCCTGAGCCAGGTCAAGGGCGTGCCCGTGCTGAGTATTTCGGGCGCGACGGGGAAGGGGATCGACACGCTCGTCCGCGTTGCCTTTGAACAGCGCGCGATCTGGACCAACCGCGTTTCGACCGCGAAACTCAATCGCTGGTTCGAGGGCGCGGTCGAAAGCAATCCGCCACCGGCGCCGGGCGGCAAGCGTATCAAGCTGCGCTACATCACGCAGGCGCGCACGCGGCCGCCGACCTTCGTCGTGTTCGGCAGCCGGACCGACGCGCTGCCGGGCAGCTATGAACGCTATCTGGTCAACGGCATGCGCAAGGAACTCGGGTTCCAGGGTGTTCCGGTGCGCCTCAATTTCCGCAATTCGCGCAATCCCTATGACGAGTGACGCGCCGGCCCGTGTGGTCGACGCGCGCGGCATGCGGTGCCCGTGGCCTGCGCTGCGCCTCGCGCGGGCGATGCGCGACGCGGACGAGGTCTTGCTGTTCGCCGACGATCCGCAGGCAGGCCGCGAAGTCGCTGCGCTCGCGGGCGAACATGGCTGGCACGTCGCTGACGAAGCTGATGCAGCCGACGGGGGGCGCTGGCGCGTGCGTCGCGGCTGACCCAGAATGGGTCGTCTTCTGCGCCGCAGGCAATGGGCCCGTAACCTCTTTTTTACCGACTTCGGCCATGGTGGGCATCGGGACCAAGGACCGATTTGAACACCGAGGAACAGGCATTGGACGAGATCCTGGTCGATTGGGATGAATTCCGTGCGGCCCGCGCGCAACTGGGCGCGGCGTTTGTCCGGATTCTGGGCTATTTTCGCGAAGACGGCACCAAGTCGGTCGCCGTGATCGAAGAGGCGATGCGCGCCCGCGATGCGCGCGGTCTCGTCATGCCCGCGCATACGCTGAAGAGCGAAGCGCGCCAGTTCGGTGCCGAGCGGCTCGGCATGCTCGCCGAGGATATCGAGATATTCGCGCGCCATTGTGTCGAGGCGCAGGTGAGCCCCGAGGAATATTTGCCGCGCGTCGTTACCTTGCGGCCGCTGTTCGAGCAGACATTGGAAGCGCTCGAGCGGGAGGCGAACCCGCTCGTCCAGCGCCGCCCGTCGGGCTTCGGCCGCGCCGTCGGTTACTGAGCCGCGCTCACTTTCCGCATCGGCTGTAACTGTCGCCGCGACAGGCTGCGCCAGATCCATTCGAGCGGCCCATATTGGAAGCGGTCGAGCCAGGGCTTCGACCACAGCAGCATCGCCGTCCACATGCCGACGCAGAAGAGATAGAGCGCCGGGCGCCCGATGCTGCCGAACAACCCGAATCCATAGCCGTAGAAGAGCGTCGTCATCACGATCGAGGTGGCGAGATAATTGGTGAAGGCCATCCTGCCCGTCGCCGCGAGGCGCGCACGCACCGCATCGCTCGCCGCGGTCTGGATCAGCAGCATGATCAGCGCCGCCCAGCCGATCGTCATCGCGACGTCGAACGGCATCGACAGCGATAGCGAGGCGCCGAAGGTCGATACCGCGCTGAACCCGCTGGCATATTGATACCAGCCGAGGCCGGCCAGCGGCGGCGTGGCCACCAGAAAGCCCGTCAGCGCCCATTTGCGGTAGCGGGCGGCATCCCACTCGCCGGTCAGCATGCGCGACTTGAACAGTGCCATGCCAACCAGCATCAGCCCCATCGTTTCCCACAGGAACAAGAAGGCCTGGATGAAGGGTTCGGCGGCTTTCGGGCCCAGCCTGTCCGCGACGATACTGGCATAGCTGCCCATATGGACCGCCATCTCCCGCGCATAGCCGGCCGAGGCGGGCCCCATATCGGTGTTCATTTGGGCGAGCCCGTCTTGAACTTGTGCCATCGCCTCGGGGGAGAGCTTTCCGGCCTCGGCGAGTGCGAACATCAGCCATGTCGAACCGAGGAGGACCAGGGCGACAAGGAAAAAAAACGCCGCCCAGATCAGCAGCGCCTTCACCGACGCGTTGCGAAACGCATAGAGCAGGAGGCCGCAGACGGCATAAAGCGACAGGATGTCGCCGAACCAGATGAAATAGAAATGGATCAGGCCGAAGATCGCGAGCCAGACCATGCGCGAATAGTGCGATTCCGCCGCGCTCCGCCCGCTCGCCTCGGCGCCTTGGATCACCAGCAGCGTGCTGGCGCCGAACAGCATCGAGAACAATCCGCGCATCTTCGAATCGACGAAGACGAAGTTGAAGAACCAGGTCGCGAGGTCGAGATTGCCGACGGGGCCGCCCGCGTACGGATTGACATAGGCCGAAAAGGGCAGGGCAAAGGCGACGATGTTCATCGCCAAAATTCCCATCACCGCGATGCCGCGGATGGCGTCGAGGCTTTCGTATCGTGTGGCCGCCGTTTGCGTTTCCATCGTTTCCCCCGACGCTGATGCGCAGGCGTATCGCGCCGCGTAGGCAGCGTCGAGGAGTTTCTGGAACAGCGTCAAGCGCCTATTGACATTTATGTCAGTAATGCTATTTGCACAACATCAGATGATTCGTGAAAGAGCGACCATGATCCCGACTGTCTTCTCCCATCCCGATCGCCAGCCGCAGAAATTCCGTCCGTTCAAGGCGTTCCAGCACTTTCGCAAGCTGATCAAGGACAAGGAAGATACAGAACAGGTGTTCCACATCTTCGAGAACCTGCCGCGCAAGGGCTTCATGGACGATGCGCGCGCCTTCGTCGAAAGCGACTTCGGCCGGAAGCTGATGGAGCGGGAACCCTATCTGCCCGACCTGCTCGACGATCATAGCTGGATCGACGAACTGCCCGAGGGCAGCGTCGGCCACGCCTATGTCACCTTCATGCGCCGCGAAGGCCTGTCGGCCGCGGGTCTTGTCGCCGAGGCCGACAAGATGGGACGCCCCAAATTCGACGACCAGATCCAGTGGTACGCGAACCGCCTGCGCGACACGCACGACCTGTTCCATATCCTCACCGGCTATGGCCGCGACGCGCTCGGCGAACAGTGTGTGCTGGGCTTCACCTATGGCCAGACGGGGAATTACGGCAATTTCTTCATCGCCTATGCGGGCGGTCTCGAACTGAAGCGCAGCGTCAAGGGCGACGCACCGGTGATCGGCGCGATCCGTCAGGGCCAGCGCAACGGCAAGGCATCGAAGGCGATCATCGAGCAGGACATCCGCTCGCTCCTCGCCGAACCGCTCGACGCCGCGCGCACCCGGCTGGGGATCGGCGAACCGACGCTCTATCATGAAGCGCACCGCGCCTATCGCAGCCGCGGGATCGATCCGTACAACTTCCTTGCGGCAAAGCCTGCGATGGCTTGAATTCAAGATCCTCCCCATCAGGGAGGATTATTTGTCCAGCTTGGCGATCAAAGCCTGCGCTGCCGCGGGGTTGCGGACCTTTGCGCCCGAAATGAAGAAGAGGAAGACGTCGCGGTCGCCCTTGGCCCAATCCTTGGCTTGCTTCGCCCAGTCGTCGAGGGCCTTTAAGTCGTAGCCGGTTTCGACATCCTCCTGCGAACGTTGCAACCGGGCATAGGTGAAGTCCGCGGTCTGCTCGTCGATGCAGGGAAATTCGTCGCTGTCGGCGTAGACGACCGCCATGTTGCGTTCGCGGAGCATCGCGATGAAGGCGGGGTCGCGGAAGCTTTCGTCGCGCACCTCGATCGCATGGCGCAGTTTCAGGCCGTCCTGACTGTCGGGGAGCAGGTCGAGGAAGCCCGCGAAATCGTCGCGGTCGAACTTCTTGGTTGCCATGAACTGCCAGTGGATCGGGCCGAGCCGGTCGCCGAGCTCCGTCAGTCCCTGGCCCAGGAATTTCTCGATCGACGCGGCGCCGTCCTTCAGCACCTTGCGGTTGGTGGTGAAGCGTGACGCTTTGACGCTGAACTTGAAGCCGTCGGGGACCGAGGCTGCCCAGTTGGCGAAGGTCTCGGGCTTCTGGCTGCCGTAATAGGTGCCGTTGATCTCGATCCCCGTCAGATGCTGGCCGGCATATTCGAGTTCGCGCTTTTGCGGCAAGCCGGCGGGATAGAAGGGGCCGCGCCACGGTTCGAAGGTCCAGCCGCCGACGCCGATGTGAATGCTCATCGTTTACCTCCTCACGCCAGCCGTGGTTCGCCATTGCGAGGCACCGCAGGCGACGAAGCAATCTCAAGCTACGGTCGTCGATGGACGATGGCTGGAGATTGCTTCGCTACGCTCGCAATGACGAATTAGGCAAGCGCCGCGTCGGCCCCCATCAGCTTCGGGAAAAAGCCTTCATGCGCCTCGCGTAGTTCGGCGAGCGTCACCTGATGATCGCTCTCGGGCAGTTCGAAGACGATGCGGTCCTTGATCGTGCGGCCGACGGGGTCGACGGGCACGTCGGCGCGGCCCGCGGCGTCGAGGAAGTCGGCGAGGCAGGTGTCGCAGACGGTGACCAGATACAGCCCCTGGTCCTCGCCGAAGAAGCTCTCGGCGATGCCGAAGGGCTGTTCTTCGCTGACCAGCACGCCGATGTTCGACTTCAGCGCCATTTCGGCGAGCGTCACCGCGATGCCGCCGTCGGAGACGTCGTGGCACGCCGTGATCCAGCCGGCGTTGATGCTCGCGCGGATGAAATCGCCGGTGCGCTTTTCGGCCTTCAGATCGACGGGCGGCGGGGGGCCTTCCTCGCGCCCGTGAATCTCGCGCAGCCACACCGACTGGCCGAGATGGCCAGCGCGTTCGCCGACCGCGAGCACGATGTCGCCGGTGCGCTTGAAGCCGATACCGACGGCCTTGTTCAGATCCTCGATCACGCCGACGCCGCCGATCGCGGGAGTGGGCAGGATCGCGCTGCCGCCGCCGGTCGCCTTGCTCTCGTTATAGAGGCTGACGTTGCCCGACACGATCGGATAATCCAGCGCGCGGCACGCCTGTGCCATGCCGTCGAGGCAGCCGGTGATCTGGCCCATGATTTCGGGGCGCTGCGGGTTCGCGAAGTTGAGGCAGTTGGTGATCGCCAAGGGAGTGGCGCCGACCGCGGTGATGTTGCGCCAGGTCTCGGCGACCGCCTGCTTGCCGCCTTCGACCGGGTCGGCGTAGCAATAGCGGGGCGTGCAGTCGGTCGACATGGCGAGCGCACGATTGGTGCCGTGGATACGGACGAGCGCGGCATCGCCGCCGGTCTGCACCGTATCGGCGCCGACTTGGCTGTCATACTGCTCCCAGATCCAGCGGCGGCTGGCGATGTCGGGGGTACCCATCAGCGTCTTGAGGTCGGCGGCGACGTCCTTGGTCTCGGGGACGTTCGTCAATTCGGCCTGCTTCGGCGTCGGCACGTGCGGGCGGTCGTAGAGCGGCGCGTCGTCGGCGAGCGGGGCGAGCGGGATGTCGCAGACGATCTCGCCATGATGCTCCAGCACCATGCGGCCGGTGTCGGTGACCGTGCCGATGACCGCGAAATCGAGTTCCCATTTGTGGAAGATCGCCTTGGCAAACTCTTCCTTGCCGGGCTTCAGGACCATCAACATGCGTTCCTGCGATTCCGACAGCATCATCTCATAGGCGGTCATGCCGGTTTCGCGCTGCGGCACGTCATCCATCTTGAGATGGAGTCCGACGCCGCCTTTCGACGCCATCTCGACCGACGAGCTGGTGAGCCCCGCGGCGCCCATGTCCTGGATCGCGACGATCGCGTCCGACGCCATCAGTTCGAGGCACGCCTCGATCAGCAATTTTTCGGTGAAGGGGTCGCCGACCTGTACGGTCGGGCGCTTTTCTTCGGCGTCCTCGCCGAAGTCCGCCGATGCCATCGTGGCTCCGTGGATGCCGTCGCGGCCGGTCTTGGAGCCGACATAGACGATAGGATTGCCGACGCCCGATGCGGCGGAATAAAAGATCTTGTCCTGTTCGGCGACGCCGACGGTCATCGCGTTGACCAGGATATTGCCGTCATAGGCCTTGTGGAAATTGACTTCGCCGCCGACTGTGGGGACGCCGACGCAATTGCCGTAGCCGCCGATGCCGTGGACGACGCCCGAGATGAGATGCTTCATCTTCGGATGGTCGGGGCGGCCGAA
>JAEWIL010000042.1 GCA_023387085.1 Pseudomonadota bacterium
CCCCCCGGCCCCCCCCCCCCCCCCCCCCCCCCCCCCCCCCCCCCGCCGGGCGCCGGGGCCACCGATTCGGCGACGAGCTTCGCCGCGATATGCGGTGTCTGCGCGCGCGCGGGGGCGAGCGCCAAAAGCGCGAGCGTCAGCAGCGCCAGCCCGGTGCGCCAAATTGTCACAATAGCATGCCTACGAAAATCCACCGTTCGCCCGCCGCCGTTCTGTCTCCAAGGCTTGCCATATAGGCGCCTTTCGACGAGAGGACAGCCCGCGCCGACACCCCTATCGGAGAAGCTGCCCTGTGAAGATCAACTATATCGCCACCGCCGTCGCCGCCGCCGTTTCGCTCGCCGCCGCAAGCGGGGGCATCGCGCAGGATTCGATGGCGCCCACGGCGAAGGTTACAGCCGCCACACCTGCCCCCAAATTGGTGATCGCCATATCGGTCGATCAGTTCTCGGCCGACCTCTTCGCCGAATATCGCAGCCATTTTACCGGCGGCCTTGCCCGCCTGGCCCAAGGCGTTGTCTTTCCGTCGGGCTATCAGGCGCATGGCGCGACCGAAACCTGCCCCGGTCATTCGACGATTCTCACCGGCAATCACCCGGCCCACACCGGCATCATCGCGAATAATTATTTCGATCTGTCGGCCGCGCGCGCCGACAAGCGGCTGTACTGCGCCGAGGACGAGACCGTTCCCGACACCAGCTCGAAAAGCGGAAAATATGCGGCATCGGTCAACCATCTGATGGTGGCGACGCTCGGCGACTGGATGAAAGTGGCCAACCCGAAGGCGCAGGTCGTATCGGTGGCGGGCAAAGACCGCGCCGCGATCATGATGGGCGGGCGCAAGGCCGACGAGTTGATGTGGCTCGTTCCCGACGGGTTGACGAGCTTCCGCGGCGTGGCGCTGTCGCCGACCGCGCAGCAGGCGAGCACCGCGATCGCCGCCGCGATCGCTGCGCCGCGTCCGGCGATGACCTTGCCCGCCGACTGCGCCTCGCACGACATCGCGATTCCGGTCGGCGACAAGGGCGTTACGGTCGGGACCTGGCGTTTCCAGCGCGACGGCGGTGATTTCCGCCGCTTCATGGCATCGCCCGAATCCGACGGCGCGGTCCTCGCGGCGGGCGCGGCGCTCCTCGCGGCGCGCAAGATGGGCGAGGGCGATACGACCGATCTGCTGATCCTCGGCTTGTCGGCGACCGACTATATCGGCCACGGCACGGGCACCGAGGGCAGTGAGATGTGCATGCAGATGCTTGCGCTCGATCGCCAGCTCGGCGATTTTTTCGCGCGGCTCGATGCGACGGGGGTCGACTATATGGTCATGCTGACCGCCGATCATGGCGGCCACGATATTCCCGAACGCAATCGCCAGAACGCCTGGCCGGCTGCCGAGCGCGTCGACGATGCGCTCAACCCTGACGCGATGGGCAAGGCGGTCGCGGAGAAGCTCGGCCTGCCGCAGCCGCTTCTCTACAGCGACGGTCCGTTCGGCGACATGTATCTGTCGAAAGCGCTGACCCCGGTGCAACGCAAGTCGGCGATGGCGGAGCTGGTCGGGCGCTTCAAGGCGCATCGCCAGGTCGAGGCGGTGGTGACGGGTGAGGAACTGGCGAACTATCCGATCTCGAAGCGGTCGCCCGATACCTGGACGCTGATGGACAAGCTGCGCGCTTCCTATAATGCGCAGCGGTCGGGCGATTTTATCGTCGTACTCAAACCGCGCGTGACGCCGATCCCCGAATCGGGCATGGGCTATGTCGCGACGCACGGATCGGTGTGGGATTATGACCGGCGCGTGCCGATCCTCTTCTGGCGCAAGGGGCTGAGCGGCTTTGAGCAACCGAACGCCGTGATGACGGTGGACATTCTGCCGACGCTCGCGTCGGTGATGGGCCTGCCGCTCGACGCGGGCAAGATCGACGGACGCTGCCTCGACCTTCTGTCGGGACCAGAGAGCAGCTGCCGCTAAACGAGACGAAGAGAAGAAACAGGGACGATGACGAAGGATTTGCGGAATTTCGCCGGCCGGCTGTTGCTGGTCGGGTGCGGCAATATGGCGGGCGCGATGCTCGACCGCTGGCTCGCGGCGGGCCTCGCCCCGTCGCACGCCGCGATCGTCGATCCCGCCGCAAGTCCCCGCGAAGGCGTTTCGCAATACGCATCGCTCGCCGAGTGGAAAGCCGCGGGCGCCGCCGCCGACTGGGTCATCCTCGGCATGAAGCCGCAGCAGCTTGGCGAGGTCGCGGATGACCTTGGGCCGTTGGTGGATGCCGACACGCACCTGGTCTCGATCCTTGCGGGCGTGTCGCTCGCCGATCTCGCGGCGCGTTTTCCGGAAGCGAAGGCACAGGTGCGTATTCTCCCGAACCTTGCCGCGCGCATCGGTGCGGGCGTATCGGCGGTCGCCATGCTGGGCAATGCTGACATGGCGCAGGTCGCTGCGCTGCTCGATCCGCTCGGCACGACCGTCCAGCTTGCCGATGACACGACGATGGATCTGGTCACCGCTTTCACCGGCAGCGGCCCAGCCTTCGTGTTTCGACTGATCGAAGCCTATGCGGCGGCGGGCGAACGCCTTGGCCTGACGGCCGAAGATGCGCTGAAGCTGGCGACCGCGACGTTCGGCGGCGCGACCGCGCTGCTCGCCGACAGCGGCGAAAAGCCGGGCGCGCTGGTCGTGCAGGTCGCCAGCAAGGGCGGCACGACGCAGGCGGGCCTTGATGTGCTTGACGAAGGCGGCCAGCTCGCGGCGCTGTTCACGGGCGTATTGCGCGCCGCGCGCGACCGCGGGCGCGAACTCGCCGACATCGCACGCGGCGACGCCTAGGTTTCGCGTCCCAGCCTTGCGACCCGCGCGCGGTCGCCAGGCGTCATCAACGCCTCGCTGACCTGCCAGAAGCCGGTCACTGCCTGCTGCCCCGCATGGGTGTAGGCACGGCTCATCGCGTCGCGCAGGGGCTGGAAAATGGCGGCCTCGACCGTGCGGCCGGCGGGAGTGAGCCGCAATTCCTTTTGCCGCCGGTCGCGACCCCCTTGGCGTGTCGTCAGAAATTCGCGCGATTCCAAGTCTTTTACGACACGGCCGAGCGACTGCTTCGTGATGCCGAGGAGGCCAAGCAGGTCCGAAATCGTGATCCCCGGAGCGCGCGCGATGAAGTAGAGCGCGCGGTAATGTGCGCGGCCGAGATCATTCTCGGCGAGCCGCGCGTCGATCGCCCGCCACAGCGCGTTATGGCCGAAAAACAGATATTCGATGCCGCGCCGTACTTCCTCTTCGCGCAAGAAAAGGGCAGAGGCGGCGGGAACTTGTGAAAGAAAATTTTCATTCGGCATAGTCGCCACCGTTGCGCCCCGCGCCCGCCTTTGGCAAGAGGCGCGCAGCCTTCACCCCGAGTCACTTTACGAATAACAAGGGTTTTCCGTCATGCTCGCTCCCGCTTTCGCCCGTTTGCCGCACCCCAATCCTACGGCGGACGACGTACGCGCGGCGGCGATTGCGGACCCGCAGTTCGGGCGCGTCTTCACCGATCATATGGTGTCGATCCGATACAAGGAGGGGCTTGGCTGGCACGACGCGAAGGTCATGCCGCGCGGCCCGCTGTCGATCGACCCGGCCACCGCCGTTCTCCATTACGCACAGGAAATTTTCGAGGGGCTGAAGGCCTATCGCCTCGACGACGGATCGATGGCGCTGTTCCGTCCCGAAGCCAATGCCGCGCGCTTCAACGCGAGCGCGCGCCGCATGGCGATGGCCGAACTGCCCGAGGACATGTTTATCGCGGCGGTAAAAGAGGCGGTTGCCGCTGACGCACATTGGTTCCCGCCGGTCGACGGCGGCGCGCTTTATCTTCGCCCGTTCATGTATGCGAGCGAAGTGTTTCTCGGGGTGAAGCCCGCCTCGGAATATCATTTTCTGGTTATCGTCTCGCCCGTTGGCAATTATTTCAAATCGGGCGCGCCCGCGGTCTCGCTCTGGGTGTCGGAGGATTATACCCGCGCCGCTCCCGGCGGTACAGGCGCCGCGAAATGCGGCGGCAATTATGCCGCCAGCCTGATTGCGCAGAGCGAAGCGATCGCGAAGGGGCACGATCAGGTCGTTTTCCTCGACGCCGCCGAGAAGCGGTGGATCGAGGAACTGGGCGGGATGAACATGTTCTTCGTCTTCGACGATGGCAGCATCGTTACCCCGCCGCTGACCGGCACGATCCTGCCGGGCATCACCCGCGACGCGCTCATCACGCTCGCGCGCGACGCGGGTCTGACCGTGCGCGAGGAACCCTATTCGATCGACCAGTGGCAAGCCGATGCGGAAAGCGGCCGCCTGACCGAAAGCTTCGCCTGCGGCACCGCCGCGGTGGTCACGCCGGTGGGCAAGGTCACGCGCGGCGAGGCCAGCTTCACGATCGGCGCCGGTGGTCCGGGGCAGGTCACGGGCATGCTCAAGGACCGTCTGGTCAACATCCAGCGTGGCCGCGCCGCCGATCCGCATGGCTGGGTGATGCGCCTGTAAGCCTTCCTTGCAATCATCGGCGGCGCGCTATAGAGCGCGCGTCGCATCGACCGTTGGGGCGTCGCCAAGCGGTAAGGCAGCGGCTTTTGATGCCGCCATGCGCAGGTTCGAATCCTGCCGCCCCAGCCAGTCGGTGTTCCCAGAGACGATCTTAACGGCTCAGGACGTCTCATCTCAATCAATAAAAACAATGAGTTATCTTGAAACGGAATCGCGATTCCGCTCAGGCCCTCCCCTTGCCGCTCGGCCCGTTTTTGGCCAGATTGTTGGTAGCAATTCCGCTCCTACCAACAAAATTCGCGTGCGCAGGATTCGAACCTGTTCGCGCGCCGGGAAAGGCTCACCAACGTCGCCATTAGGGCATTCAAACCCACATGGAAGCTATACAAGAAAGCTGACGGGGGAGGGCTCTTCCTCCTTATTCAGCCGAATGGCTCGAAAGTCTGGCGCTTCGCCTATCGCTTCGCCGGAAAGCCGAAGTTGCTCTCCGGCGGGCTGTATCCGGCCACGACCTTACTCGCAGCGCGCGGCTGGCGTGACATGATGAAGCATCAGCTTGCGCTCGGTCTCGACCCATCGGCAGAGAGAAAGGCCGCGAAGGGGAGGGCGATTGCAGGTGCATCCGCGCCGGTCGCCAACACATTCGAACATATTGCTCGCGAATGGCTCGAAACGCGCATGCTCGCCTGGTCTCCTCGTTATGCGGCGCTTGTCATCGGGCGGCTCGAGGCCGACGTATTTCCGGCGGTTGGAGAGCTCGACATCAGCACGATAACGCCGCGTCAGATGCTCGACGCGATCCGCAAGATTCAGGCGCGGGGCGCGATTGAAATGGCCCATCGGGTCAAGAACCACTGCAGCGAGATTTTCGCTACGCAATTCCTGACGGTCGCTGCGAGAGCGACCCGTGCCGGGACCTTTCGCCTGCGCTAACGAAGGCGAGGCCAGTCAAGCATCACCCCAAGGTCGCGGCCAAAGATCTGCCTTCCTTCTTCGTGAAACTGAACGCGGATGGTGCCGAGCGCATGAGTCATCTCGCGCTCCGCTGGACGATTATCACAATGATCCGTACCCAGGAGACGCGCTTCGCGGAATGGGATGAGTTCGAGGATCTCGACGGCCCCAACCCCATATGGCGAATACCCCCAGAGCGCATGAAGATGCGGTCCGAACATCTCGTGCCGCTCCCGAGGCAGGCGCTTGAGCTGCGTCTCGAGATCAACGATATCAACGTCTATCGCAAAGCCGGGAATGTGAAGCTTGGGCGATTCCTCTTCCCAGTAGCTTACACCAAATCAAAGGTCATAAGAACAATCGGATGCTCGATATCATGCATGGCCGAACGTGCGGCGGCGGTCCGCGCCGAGCGCGACCGTGTCCGGCTTGCCGCCGAGACAAGGCGCCTCGCTGCCGAGACCGAGAAGCGCGCCGAGCTGTTCGTTGCGGCCTGGAAGAAGCAAAGCGCGCATGCGAAGGAGGCGCCGACCTATGCGGCGCGGGACGCGGCGCGCGCCAATCTCGCCGACATGGCGAAGAGCCTTCACCGCGATCCGCAGCTCGAGTCGCTGCTCCAGAATCGACGCGCGCAGCTCGGGCTGGACGCCACGAGTACGAAAACGCTGTCTCAGGATCTCCAGCTAAGTCTAGGCCGTGGACGGGGCATGGGGATAGGGATGTAGGCTGGGGCCATGACCCGGAAAATCACCCGCACCCCGCCCGCCAATGATGCCGCCCAAGCCTTTGAGGATCTGCGCAAGGAGATATCGCTCCAGCGCTCCGCAATCGAAGGGCTGACAGCAGCGAAGGACAAGATCCCCGAACACTCCCAGACGCTGCGCGATACGGCGCAGCGTCTGGACCAGGTTGAAAGCATCGACCAGCGTCCGGCCATGCAGCCCACGCCGCTGACGCTTGCTGCCGAAAGCTTCGAGGCGTCGAGATCTTTCGGCGCTGAGGATCGCAAATCCGTCGGCGAGGCGCGCGAAGCGCTGGCGCGCGAGCTCGACCGCGTCGAGGGGATGATCAAGCAGAAGCGCTCGACCGAAGAGCCGGATTGGTGGGTGACTTGGGCGGCGACGGGTGGACTTTTGATCGGCGCCTTCCCCATGCTGATCGGCGTGGCTCTTGCCCGCTAGACTCGACCGGATTTTGCAGTGAAACGAAGTATATGCCGGCTCGCAGCTGTGCTGGCCTGTTGGTACCGACCTTGCCTTAATGACAGCCGGCTTTCCGTCTCACACACTATCGGCCCGCCGCGCCGCGCGGGTCGTCCCGCTTGTCGATATATTCAATGCCCAGCGGGCCCGTTCCGCTGACCTGGCTGATATATTCGCCCGACAGCGCCTCATGGAAGTGCGGCGTGTTGCGCGGCAATATAATGACGCTCCCGGGCCCGTACGCCTTCAGCTTTCTCGCATCGAAGGTCGTGCCGAAGCCGATGTAGAAGACGCCCGATATAACCGTGTAGATGCGATCTTCGGGATGAATGTGGGGCATCAGTCTGACGCCCCCCGGAACCTTCACGCGCACGACGTAAGGGCCGGGAGCGGCCGGATCGCCGGCGACCTTGGCGAGACCCGCCTCCGGCGGGAAGGCGGCGAAGGGCGCAAAGCCGATATCCTCGCCGTGGACGGACCCGACCTTGTCGGTCGGCAGGCTCTGGGCATTGCCGGGGGCAATCGTGCACATGGCGAGGGTCAGGGCGAGGACATGGCCAGCGCGGGGGCTCACCGGTGCCTCACGCGGCGCTCGCCGCCGAAGCTTTCGCATCGGTCAGCAGTTTGACGAGCGCTTCGGCGCCGGCGGTCGAGGACGCCGGATTCTGTCCGGTGATGAGCCGGCCATCGGTGATCGCGAAGCTCTGCCAATTGTCGACTTTCTCGAACAGGCCGCCCAGCCGCTTCAGTTCGTCCTCGACGAGGAAAGGCACGACGTCGGTCAGTTGCACCTCTTCCTCTTCGCTGTTCGTGAAGCCGGTGACCCGCTTGCCCTTCACGATCGGCGCGCCCTCATACATGACGCGATGGAGGACCGCCGGGGCGTGGCAGACGGCGGCGACGGGTTTGTCGCTGTTGTAGAAGGCCTCGATCAGCGCGATGGAGTCCGGATTGTCGACAAGATCCCACATCGGGCCGTGACCGCCGGGATAGAATATCGCGTCGAAATCCTCGGCGCGCATGTCGGCGAGCCTCCGTGTGTTCGCGAAGACCTTCTGCGCGTCGGGATCCCGCTTGAAGCGCGCCATGGCCTCGGTCTGGTTTTCTGGCAGGTCGCTCTTCGGATCGATGGGCGGCTGGCCGCCCTTGGGCGAAGCGAGGGTCAGTTCGACGCCGGCATCGCGGAAGACATAATAGGGCGCCGCGCCTTCCTCGAGCCAGAAGCCGGTCTTGCGCCCGGTATTGCCCAACATGTCGTGCGAGGTGAACACCATCAGGATTTTCATGTCGCCAATCCTTCGCTTGCGTTGATCCAGGACAAGATGTCACCGCCGCGTCCGGCGACAAATCGCACTATGGTATCGGGGACACCAAGGTATCGGTGCAAATGCGGGCGCTGACGAGGCGCGATGGTCTGTCGTGACCGTCATCAGCGGGCTCGAATGGGGTGCGGCGGACTCTGGGCCTAGCCGAATGTGAAAACATAAGCGCGCGCGCCCTCGTCAAGAAACTCGATCCGGAATGTGCGGGTTTTCACGTCCGACGATTGGCGGACCAGTTGATAGAGACGGTCGCCGGTCACTTCGCCGAAGCCCTTGGCGTCGGTGTCGACGCCGTGATCCTCGCCCGGCGGCGCGCCATCGAGGGTGATACGGAAACGGACGGGCTTGCCGTCGGCGCGGGCGCCAAGCACGAGATGCAGATCGCGCGCGCGGAAGCGAAAGTCGATTGTGGCCGATGGGGCATCGACGCGGGCAAATTCGTCGCCGACCGTCCATCGCCCCCCGAAGCCCCATTCGTTGAGCGCGGGGGACAGGGGCGCCGCATAGGCAAAGGACGCGTTGCGCCTGAGATGCTGCGGCGCCGCGACGCGCTCGGCCTGCCGATACCCGACATAGGTCTCCGGCGACGCGAGATCGTCCCAGTCTGGCGCAGCCTCGATCCCGCGGCCGATCTCGCGCGTCGGGGCGGCGGTCACCGGCCGGCCATTGGCTTCGGACAGCAATTCCTGCAACAGCCGCTCGGATGCGTCGTAGCCGCCCTCGCCGAGCTTGTGGTGTCGGACGCGCCCGTTCGCGTCGATGAAATAGAAGCCGGGCCATCCGTCATTGCCAAATTTCCGCCAGGTGGCATAGTCGCTGTCGAGCACGACGGGCCAGTCGACGCCGAGTTCCGTCAGGGCGCGCCGGACGTTCGCCGGGGTTTTTTCGAAAGCGAACTCGGGCGTGTGGACGCCGATCACGACCAGCCCGTCCTTCCCGTATTTGGCCGCCCAGTCGCGCAGATAGGGAAGGGGGCGCAGCGAGTTGATGCAGGAGTAGGTCCAGAAATTGACGAGTATGACCTTGCCGCGCAGCGCCTGCGGCCGAAGGGGGCCGCCGTTCAGCCACTCGCCGCTTTCCTTCAGCAGCGAGAGGGGCCGGGCCGGCGGTTCCGCGGCTGCGGCTGCGGGCACCGGGCGCGGCGAACGGTCGAGCGGGCCCCTCGGAAGATCGCCGAAACAACAGGCGACAGCGCCCGCCGCGGCGAGGAGGCCGGCGAGAAGGAAACCCCGACCACCTGTCGAATATGCCATGACCCGTCCTTTCGATCGCCGTTCATGCTGTGCCCGTCCATTCGGGGTGCGCTGCGGCGCAGTGCCATGCTACTTTCGTAGGGTCGCCGCCGATCGTTACGCGCCGGCGATCCCCGGAAGCGCGAAGGTGAAGGTCACACCCGGTCCCTGATTTTGTTCGAACCAGATCCGGCCCTTGTGGCGTTCGACGATGGATTTGCTCACCGAAAGGCCGATTCCCATTCCTTCGGC
>JAEWIL010000045.1 GCA_023387085.1 Pseudomonadota bacterium
GCTTTCGGCGTCACCTCGGCGCTGTCGTTCGCGGCCTGCGCCATCGCGCCGATGAAGCTGCCGAGCCGGTTTTCGACATCGGTCGCGGCACTGGTGTCGTCGTTGTTGCCGGGGTTCTGCCCGGTTCCGATCCACAGCATGCCGTGCTGCGCCGCGAAGATCGCGAGGCTGGTCAGCGTGTTCAACTTGTCGCCCGACGGCGAACCCGAGACGGTGAAGCCGGCGGCCAGCTTGTCCTTCCATTGTTTGGTGAAATAGACGGCGGCGCTGGCGTCCATGAACGCCTTCATCGGCGCCGAGACCGTGCCCATATAGGTCGGCGAGCCGAAGATCAGCGCGTCGGATTCGTTCGCGACCGCGAAGAAGCTGTCGAAATCGGTCTGGCCCGGTTCGATCGCGAGCAGCACGGGCGCGCCGCCCGCCGCCTCGACCCCGCGCGCGACATCCTTCGCGAGGACCTCGGTGTGGCCGAAACCCGAATGATAGATGATGGCAATTTGCGTCATGTCTTGCGTCCTTCCTCTGTGCCTTGGGGGAGAGCCCGAAAGGCTTGCGGCCGCGAAGATGAGGGGATAGGAACTGAAAGTGTAGTACGCACCTTCAGGTAACCATGAAAAAAGAAATTCCCGGCTGGGTAGATAAAGTTGATCCGTGCGAGGCGGGCTGCCCGTCGCGCGACATATTGGACCTGATCGGCGACCGCTGGAGCCTGCTCTTGCTGCTCGTGATCGCCCAGGGCTTGCATCGCAACGGCGAGCTCAAACGGCGGGTCGGCGGGATCAGCCAGAAGATGCTGACGCAGACCTTGCGCGCGCTCGAGGCAAACGGGCTGGTCGAACGGCGGGATTTCCGGACCGTGCCGCCGCATGTCGAATATCATCTGACCGGGCTCGGCGCATCGCTGGGAGAGGCGCTGACGCCATTGTTCGGCTGGATCGAACGCGAATTCGACGCAGTGCTCGCGGCGCGCGCCGCCTTCGCCGCGCGCGAGGGCGGCCAGGCCGCCGAATCAGCGTCCTAGAGACCGAGTTCCTCGAGTTCCGGGTGATCGTCGGGCCGCCGGTCGCCCTGTCCGTCGCGCGGCCAGCGCAGCAGACGGTCGGCTTCGGCGATCGCGAGATCGTTGATGCTGGCGATGCGCCGCTGCATCTCGCCATTGTCCGCGAAGTCCCAATTCTCGTTGCCGTAAGAGCGCCACCACTGGCCGTCGGCGTCGTGCCATTCATAGGCGAAGCGGACGGCGATGCGGTTGCCGGTAAAGGCCCAGAGGCCCTTCACGAGCCGATAATCCTGCTCGCGCTGCCATTTGGCGGCGAGGAAGCGGGTGATCGCGGCGCGGCCGGTGACAAAGGTCGAGCGGTTTCGCCACACGCTGTCTTCGGTATAGGCGAGGGCGACGCGGGCGGGCTCGCGGCTGTTCCAGCCATCTTCGGCAAGGCGAACCTTCAGCGCGGCGCTGTCATGGTCGAAGGGCGGGAGCGGGGGACGGGACATCGGGGCAGATCCTTTCAGACAGTCGGAGTTTCAGGCGAAGGGGGTCGCGAATTCGATGCGGATACCGCCGGGCATCGCGCAGATGAAATGATGCGTCGCCGCGCCCTCGCGGATCGGTTCGGGGTCGAACTCGATCGCCGTCCCGGGATGGTTCCGGACGCGCGCGAAGACGGTGCGCAGCGCATCGAGGTCGGCGACACGGAGTGCGAGATGGTGGAGGCCGATAGTGGCGCGGCGGTTGAAGGGCGTCGCGCTCGCGGGGTCGGCGACCTGCCACAAGGTCAGCAATGTCGTGCCGTCGGACACGAAGATCGCGGGATAGTCGGGACGCTCGGCGGCGACGCTGAAACCGAGCGCGTCGACGAAGAAGTCGCGCGCCTCGGCGACATCGCGGACGGCGAGGCCGACGTGGTGGGCCCCTTGGGTAAGCGCTGCGGTCATCGATCGGTCCTTTCGGCCTTGAGCGCGGCGACTTCGGCGCGCAGCTGATTGAGTTCGGCCGCCATCGGCTTGATCGCGGCGGAAATCTGGGCTTCGGTGAAGCGCGGGGTGATGTGCTGCGAGCAGTTCCATTCCCAGCCGGTCACGTCGATGAAGAAGGCGCGTTCGGGGGTCGCGCGATAGCCCTCGGGCATCAGCGCGGTGACGGCGGCGGGGTCGTCGGCGAGTTCGACGCTCACCGTGTGGCCGATGAGCTTCAGCCGCTCCCTGTTCGGATAATCCATCAGGAACAGCGAGACGCGGTCGTTGCCCATCAGGTTCGCGGTGCTGATATATTGCCGGTTGCCGCGATAGTCGGCGAAACCGATGCGGTTGCCCGTTATATGACGCAGGAAGCCCGCGGGCCCGCCGCGATGCTGCATATAGGGCCAGCCTTCGGGGTTGACGCTGGCCATGTAGAAGCTGTCGCGCTCCTCGATGAAGGCGATTTCCTTCGCCGTCAGCGCATCGGGCGTGCCGTCGGCGCCGGCGTCCATCTTCGCATAGGAGGCGCGCGAGCCGTGCTGTTCCTGCAGCGTCTTCACCCTGTCGTCGAAGAGCGTGTGCCGGTAATTGCGTGCCATCATCGAAGCCTTTCAGCGCAGAGTGCGAACGAAGCAGCCAGAGGAGGGGGGGCGGCCCTCCGTTCGCCCGATCGATGTACGGCATTGCCCAAGGCGCGATAATCTGCGAAAGAGGAACGATATAATTCCTTAAAGTGGAATAATCATGGATCGGTTGCAGACGCTGGAGATGTTCGTGGCGGTTGCCGCCGAGGGCGGGTTCGCCGCGGCCGCGCGCAAGCTGGGCAGTTCGCCGCCCGCGGTGACGCGCGGGATCGCGTCGCTCGAGGCGCGGCTCGGCACCGCGCTGTTTCACCGGTCGACGCGCGCGGTCGCGCTGACGGATTCGGGGACGGCGTTTCTGGGCGAGGCAGCACGATTGCTCGGCGAACTCGCCGATGCCGAACGCCAGGTTCGCGGCGCGCAGGCCGAACCGCGCGGGCAGCTCTACCTCACCGCGCCGGTCATGTTCGGGCGGCTGCACGTGCTGCCCGTCGTCGATGCGCTGCTGGTTGAACATGAGGCGCTGACGGTGCGGATGATGCTGATCGACCGCAATGTCCGCATCGTCGAGGAAGGGATCGATGTCGCGGTGCGGATCGGCCTGCTCGCCGATTCCAGCCTGAAGGCGGTACGGATCGGGGAGGTGCGGCAGATGCTCGTCGCGAGCCCCGCCTATCTGGCGCGGCGCGGGTCGCCGGCAACGGTTCCCGATCTGGCCGCGCATGACGCGATCGGGATGGAGGGGCCGCGCACGACGAACGAATGGCAGTTCGCGAGCCGGCGCTGGCGTTTCGACCGGCGGCCGCGATTCTCGGTAAATACGGTCGACGGCGCGATCGCGGCGGCCGAAGCGGGGCGCGGGATTGCGAACCTGCTGAGCTATCAGGTTGCCGAAGCGGTCGATGCCGGGCGGCTGGTCGAACTATTGCCGCGCGAGGCGCCGCCCGCGCTGCCCGTCCACCTGCTGTTCGAGCCGTCGCGCGCCGCGCTGCCGTCGGTGCGGCTGTTCGTCGAGGCGATGAAGGCGCGGATGCGGATCGCGGGGCTGGGCTAGCTCAGAACTGGTAGGCGACGCCGCCGCCGGCGAGGAACTGGTTCTTGCTGCCCGCGATGTCGACGATCGGCGAGTCGGCAAAGCGGCTCGTCATCCGGCCATATTGCGCGCCGCCGATCAGCACGAAGCCCTTGCGAAGGTCGCCCGACAGCCCATAGGCGCCGGCAATGCCGATCGTATATTTGCCGAGCGTCGCCTTGCGGCTGGCGCCGGTGTAGACGGGCAGGCCGCTCGCGGCGCTGCCGACCGGATCGACGTCGAAATAATAGCGGCCGAAGCCCTTGCCATAGACGTTGAACGAGGCCGAGACGCCGACATAGGCGCGCTTAGACAGCGGCGTGCCATAATCGAGCGTCGGCGAGACGACCCAGCTGCCGTGCCGGCCGCTGATGTCCTTCAGCGCGACGACGCGCAGGCCGAGCTGGTCGTATTGGCTGGTGATGATCCCCGACTGGGTGACCCCTGCGGACACGCCGAGCTCGACCGCCATCTTGCGGTCGCCGAGCGCCTCGACCTGCGCATCCTTGATGCGTCCGGTGCGGTCGCTCCTGAGGTTGATGATCGGCCCGAATTTGATGTCGGTTCTTTGTCCGCGCTTCTGGCGGATCAGGTCGACCTGGAAATTGGTGCCGCGGGTCGAGAAGCTGTATCCCTTGTACCGGCCGCGAAAATAGAAGGCGGGCAGAACGTTGCGTTCGTCCGAGCCATTGTAGCTCGGGACGGTGATTACGCCGCCGGCGATCGCGAAATAATCGCGGGCATAGGTGCGGTCTTCACGATCGTCCTGCGGCCGCGCGGCGGGGAACAGGATATTCTCGTCGATATCGCCGCTGTCCTGAAGATAAGCGACGGGCGCATCGACGGGCGCCGGAGCGAGCGGAGCGATGGGGGCCGGCTCGGCCGCCGGCGGCAGATCATAGGGCGGCGCCGTGTCTTCGGCGGCGGCAGGGTCCGCGATGATCGCAAGGGCGGCAGCGAGCGGCGCGGCAAAGGCAAAGCGGAAGAGCGTCGTCAAATCGGGCATATCCATCCTATATTCTTGCCCCCCAGCGAGGGGTGTATGGGATTGTCGGGGTAATGCAAAGACTTCGTCTTGCGGCGGGCGGCTTTTCACTTCATCGTGACTTTCATGCACCAGCCCCCTTTCGCGACAATGATAAGTCCGCACCCGTATTTTGGTTCCCGATGACCCGCGCGGGACGGTTCACCGGCTATGCTTTCATGGCGGCCGCGGCCCTGCTCGCGGTGGCGACGCGACGGGGAGCAATCGAGACGATCGGGCCGTTTCCGGCCGTGGCGATCGTGCTGTTTCTGGCGATGGTCGGGATCATGCTGGTGCTCACGGATCTGATGGTGCGCAGTCTCTATGCGCAGATCGATGCGGTGAAACCGCGCGAGCACGGTCCGGATTCACCCGGGGAAGGCCGTGACGGCTAGGCTGGTCACTCCGGCCTTTTCGTTCGACAGTATCAGCGGTTACCTTTATGACGGCCCGATGACCGACCGTCCGCATACGCCGCTGCTCGACACGGTGGATGTCCCCGCCGACCTCCGCAAGCTGAAGCCCGAAGACCTCCGCCAGCTCGCCGACGAGCTGCGCGCCGAGATGATTTCGGCCGTCGGGACAACCGGCGGGCACCTCGGGTCGGGGCTGGGCGTCGTCGAGCTGACGGTCGCGCTCCATTATGTGTTCGACACCCCGCGCGACAAGATTGTGTGGGACGTGGGGCACCAATGCTATCCGCACAAGATCATCACCGGGCGCCGCGACCGCATCCGCACCTTGCGGCAGGGCGGCGGATTGTCGGGCTTCACCAAGCGCAGCGAAAGCGAGTACGACCCGTTCGGTGCGGCGCATTCGTCGACCTCGATCAGCGCGGCGCTGGGCTTTGCGATCGCCAACAAGCTGAAGGACGAGCCCGGCCGCGCGATCGCGGTGATCGGCGACGGATCAATGTCGGCGGGCATGGCCTATGAGGCGATGAACAATGCCGCCGCGGCGGGCAACCGGCTGATCGTGATCCTCAACGACAACGACATGTCGATCGCGCCGCCGGTCGGCGGGCTGTCGGCCTATCTCGCGAAGCTGGTTTCGTCGCGGCCGTTCGTCGAACTGCGCGAGATCGCGCGGCGTTTCGCGCGCAAGCTGCCGCAGCCGCTGCACAAGGCGGCGAAGAAGACCGACGAGTTCGCGCGCGGCATGGCGATGGGCGGGACTTTGTTCGAGGAACTCGGCTTTTATTATGTCGGGCCGATCGACGGGCATAATCTGGAGCATCTGATCCCGGTGCTCGAGAATGTCCGCGACAGCGACCATGGCCCCGTGCTGATCCACGCGGTCACGCAGAAGGGCAAGGGCTATGCCCCCGCCGAAGCGGCCGCCGACAAATATCATGGCGTCCAGAAGTTCGACGTGATCACCGGGGTGCAGGCGAAGGCGCCGCCCGGTCCGCCGGCGTACCAGAATGTGTTCGGCGAGACGCTGGCGAAGCTGGCGGAGACCGACAAGCGCATCGTCGCAATCACCGCGGCGATGCCGTCGGGCACCGGGGTCGACAAATTCGCGAAGGCGCATCCCGACCGGACGTTCGACGTCGGCATCGCCGAGCAGCATGCGGTGACCTTTGCCGCGGGGCTCGCGGCGCAGGGTATGCGGCCGTTCGCGGCGATTTATTCGACCTTCCTCCAGCGCGCCTATGACCAGGTCGTGCACGATGTCGCGATCCAGAATCTGCCGGTGCGCTTTGCGATCGACCGCGCCGGGCTGGTCGGCGCCGACGGGTCGACCCACGCCGGATCGTTCGACGTGACGTACCTCGCGACGCTGCCCAACATGGTCGTGATGGCGGCAGCCGACGAGGCCGAGCTGGTCCATATGACCTATACCGCCGCCGAATATGACGACGGGCCGATCGCCTTCCGCTATCCGCGCGGTAACGGCACCGGGGTGGCGCTACCCGAGGTTCCCGAGAAGCTGGAAATCGGCAAGGGCCGTATCGTGCGCCAGGGCAAGACCGTTGCGATCCTGTCGCTCGGCACGCGGCTCGCCGAAGCGCTGAAAGCCGCGGACACGCTGGAGGCGCGGGGGCTGTCGACGAGCGTGATCGACCTTCGCTTCGCGAAGCCGCTCGACGAGGAACTGATCCGCAGGACGCTCGCGAATCACGAGGTTTGCGTGACGATCGAGGAAAACAGCATCGGCGGGCTCGGCGCGCATGTGCTGACGATGGCGAGCGACGAGGGATTGATCGACGGGGGGCTGAAACTGCGCACGATGCGGCTTCCCGATGTCTTTCAGGACCAGGATTCGCCGCAGGCGCAATATGACGAAGCGGGCCTCAACGCGCCGCAGATTGTCGATTGTGTGCTGAAGGCGCTGCGCCACAACAGCGCGGGCGTCGAGGAAGCTGGCGCGCGGGCGTAAGGGGTCGATATGCCGGGCTGGCTAATTCCCACGGCATTTGTCATCATCATTATGGGGAGTGTGTTTTTCGTCGCATGGCGCAACACGCGGCGGATGATCGACACGACACTGGCTCGGCGAACCAATCCGACTAGGCATGAATTTGTCGCGATGCTGAGCGACGATGTCCGTCCGGAGACGGCCGAATTTGTTTGGGACTCGATCGCAAGTCTTGTGGCGCCGAGGTTGACGCCGCACCCCGATGATCATCTCGCCGACGATTTGCCGATAGACCCGGATGAGCCCGCGATGGCCTGGATGCCCGAATTTGCCGCGCGACATGCCGTGGACGCTAAGCAATGGCCGCAATGGCCCGACGAATGGGAGGGCACTGTGCGCGATTTTGCGCGCTGGCTGGAGGCCGGTCTTCCGCCCGTAGCGGGCTCCCGCGCGTGAGTGCCCCCAACCTCCTGTAATTGCGATCAGATTTATATGAACGCAGAGGGGCGCGACCATGCAGTAGCGCTGTGCGCCAGCAGGGCGCCGGACAGGAAAGGGCGGCCGTAGCCGCCCGATACTGTCAATAATTGTTGCTTTTAGGCGCCGGGGATCGCGGCGCTCGCGTCGCGGCCGTCGCCTTCGGGCGCGAAGACGATGTCGCGGGTGACGAGGCCCTTGTCGACGACCTGCGTGTCGGGGCTGCCGACGCTGCTGCGGATGCCGGGGTCGGCGCGCTGGCCGTCGGCGCGGCCGATGATCGAGGTTTCGGCGGCGCTACGCTGCGCGTCGCCGCCGAAGAGCGCCTTCAGCGTCTGTTCGGCGGTCGTCTCGTTGCCCGGGCGCGCGGCGCCGGGCGCCGGCGGGGTGAGCGAGAAGTCGGGCGGCACGACGAGCGGGGCCTGGCGCGACACCGCGAATTCGTCGGGACGGTCGCGGCTGAACAGGCTGTTCGAGCCGCAGGCCGACAGCGTCGTCGCGAGAATCGAGGCGGCGAGAATGGCGGTGGTCCGGTTCACTAAACTAATACTCCCAATTCGCCCCGTTTACTCGGCGGACGGTGCGGCGTCCGCGGCTGGGGCCTTTTCGCCCAAGAGCAGCGCGCGCGCAACCAGCAAAAGCACGCCGATGGTGATGCACGCATCGGCGACGTTGAAGATCATGAAGGGTCGAAAGCTGCCGAAATGCAGATCGGCATAATCGACGACATAGCCGAGCCGCACGCGGTCGACGATATTGCCGAGCGCGCCGCCGAGGATCAGCGCCAGCGCGACCACATCGCCCTTCGCCTTTTCGCGCGTCATCCAGACGGCGACGGCGAGCGCGACGACAGCGGTGACCGCGACCAGCACCCAGCGCGTCGTCGGCGACTGGTCGGAGAACATCGACAGCGAGATGCCGTAATTCTGCGCCCAGGTCAGGTTGAAGAAAGAGACGAGCTCGATCGATCCGCCGGGCTTGGTTTCGAGCGACAAGGGGACGGTGACGACCCATTTGGCGACCTGGTCGAGGACGAAGGCGGCGGCCGCAAGGAGCAGACCGAAACCGAGATGGGGGGAACGCTTGCTCATCCTGCGTCCAATACCGTCTCGCAGCGATTGCACAAGGCGCCGTCCTCGGCCACTTCGGGCAGGTGGCGCCAACAGCGGCCGCATTTGTGGTTTTCGGTGCGCTTCACGTCCCAGTCCCCCTGATGAACGGTCGAAGTGATGAAGACCTCCTCGAAATCCACATCGCCGGCTTCATTCGGGAGCCAGACTTCGGCTTCGAGGCTGGAACGGATGATCTTTTCGCGGCGCAGCGGTTCGATGCGTTCGGTGACGAGGGCGCGAGTATTGCGGATTTGCGCCCACTTTTCGGCCAGATCGTCACCCCGGACTTGATCCGGGGTCCCGCTCTCGCCGCCATCCAGCGGGACCCCGGCTCGGGGGCCGGGGTGACGGGAAAGGGGAAGCTCGGGCCATTCGAGCAGGTGGACGCTGCCCGCGTCGGGATAGCGCGTGCCCCACACTTCCTCGCTGGTGAACACCAGCACCGGCGCGGCGTAGCGGACGAGCGCGTGGAACAGGATGTCGAGCACGCTGCGGTACGCGCGGCGGGTGTCGGTGCCGAGCGGCGCGGCGGGGCCGAGGTCGCAGTAGAGGACGTCCTTGCGGATGTCGAAATAGAAGGCCGACAGGTCCTCGTTGCAGAAATCGGCGAGCAGGCGCGTGTAGCCGTTGAAGTCGAAATCATCGACCGCCCGGTGCATCTTCGCGTCGAGGTCGGCGAGCAGCGAGAGCATATAGCGCTCCAGCTCGGGCATCGCCGAAACGTCGGTGACGCGCTCCTCTTCGCTAAAGCCGTCGAGCGCGCCGAGCAGGTAGCGGAAGGTGTTGCGCAGCTTGCGATATTGGTCGGCAACGCCCTTCAGGATTTCGTCGCCGATGCGGTGGTCTTCGGTGAAATCGACCGACAGCGCCCACAGGCGGATGATGTCGGCGCCGTTGGTTTCCATCACCTTGACCGGGTCGGTCGTGTTGCCGAGCGACTTCGATTGCTTGAAGCCCTTGCTGTCCATCGTGAAGCCGTGCGTCAACACCGCCTTGTACGGCGCCTGGCCGCGCGTGCCGCAGGATTCGAGCAGCGACGACTGGAACCAGCCGCGATGCTGGTCGCTGCCTTCGAGATAGAGGTCGGCGCTGTGCGTCGAGCCGTCGTGGCGGACGAGCGCGGGCCAGCGGCCGCTTTCGAGGACGAAGGCGTGGGTGCAGCCCGAATCGAACCAGACGTCGAGAATGTCGGTTATGCGTTCGTAATCGGCGGCGTTGTACGCATCGCCGAGATATTCCTGCGCGCGTGCGTCGTTCCATGCGTCGACGCCGCCTGCCTTCACCGCCGCGACGATGCGGTCGTTGACGATGGGGTCGTTGAGATACTGGCCGGTCTTGCGGTCGACGAAGAGGGTGATCGGCACGCCCCACGCGCGCTGGCGGCTGAGCACCCAGTCGGGGCGGCCCTCGACCATCGACCCGATGCGGTTGCGGCCCTTGGCGGGGACGAAGCGCGTGTCGGCGATCGCCTGCATCGCCGCCTGCCGCAAGGTCGGGGCGTCGCAGAGATCTTCCTCATGCGGGTTGATTGCGCCGCCCTCATTCTCCCAGCGCTTTTCGCGCGGGGTCTTGGGCTCGATATGCGTCATCACCTTGTCCATCGGCACGAACCATTGCGGGGTGCAGCGATAGATGACCTTGGCTTTCGAGCGCCAGCTGTGCGGATAGCTATGCTGGTAATCGGCGCTGGCGGCGAGCAGCGCGCCGGCGTCGCGAAGGTCCGAGCAGATCGGGCCGTCGGGGGCGTTGAACTTGGGGTTGATCACCGATCCCTGACCGCCGAGCCAGCCCCAGTCCTCGCGATATTTGCCGTCGCCCTCGACCGCGAAGACGGGGTCGAGCCCGTTCGCCTTGCACAGGTCGAAATCATCCTCGCCATGATCGGGCGACATATGGACAAGGCCGGTGCCGCTGTCGGTCGTGACGAAATCGCCCGCGAGGAAGGGACGCGGGCGCGCGAAGAAGCCGCCGAGTGCGTGCATCGGATGGCGCGCGATCGTGCCGGCGAGGTCGGAGCCTTTGAACTGCCAAGTGCGCGGGTTAAAGTTGCTCTGCTCGAAGCCCAGCCCGGTCCGTCGCTTGAACTCTTCTTGAAGCTCGGTGGCGACGAGGAAAGAGCAACTTCCCGCGGGGCCGTCACTCTGCATGAACAGCGTGTATTCAACGTCCGGTCCATAGGCCAAAGCCTGATTGACCGGGATCGTCCACGGGGTCGTCGTCCAGATAACCGCATGCGCGCCGACCAGTTCGGCGATCGGGCTTTCGACGATCTCGAACGCCACGTCGATCTGGGTCGAGACGATATCCTCATATTCGACCTCGGCCTCGGCGAGCGCGGTCTTTTCGACCGGCGACCACATCACCGGCTTGGCGCCGCGATAGAGCATGTCGTTCGCCGCGAATTTGAGCAGTTCGCGCACGATGGTGGCCTCGGCCTCATAATCCATCGTGAGATAGGGGTGGTCCCAGTCGCCGCCGATGCCGAGGCGCTTCAATTGCTCGCGCTGGGTATCGACCCAATGCTGCGCATAGGCGCGGCATTCGGCGCGGAATTCCTCGACCGGAACCTCGTCCTTGTTCAGCTTTTTCTTGCGATACTGCTCCTCGACCTTCCACTCGATCGGCAGGCCGTGGCAATCCCAGCCGGGGACGTAGGGCGAATCCTTGCCCTTCAGCGTCTGGGTGCGGACGACCATGTCCTTCAGGATATGGTTGAGCGCATGGCCGATGTGCATGTCGCCATTGGCGTAGGGCGGGCCGTCGTGGAGAATGAACTGGTCGCGGCCCTTGCGGCTCTCGCGAATCTGTCCTTCCAGATTGCCCTCGATCCATTTCGCCAGAATCAGCGGCTCCTTCTGCGGCAGGCCGGCCTTCATCGGGAAGTCGGTCTTGGGCAGGAAGACGGTGTCGCGATAATCGCGTTGTTCGGCGGCGGAGGTGCTGTCGGTCATGGTGGCGGCGCTTAGCGCAGATTCGCGTGGGAGCAAACCTCTCTCCCTCTCCCCTTGCGGGAGAGGGCAGCGAGACTTGCGAGCTTGCTCGCTAGTCGCAGCGGGTGAGGGGTGCACCCTTGCGATAGGGCACAACCCCTCACCCAGCTTCAGCTAGGCAGCAAGCTGCCAAGCTTGCGCAACCCTCTCCCACAAGGGGAGAGGGGTCAAAGGGTCGCCAGCAACTTCCTTGCCTGTTCGCAATCCCTGGCGATCGCCGCCATCAGCGCGTCCATCCCGTCATATTTGGCCTCGGGCCGGATGAAGGCGTGGAAGGCGACGTCGATTTCCTGCCCGTAAAGATCTTCGGCAAAGTCGAAGAAATGCGGTTCGAGCAATAACTTGGGCGGGTCGAAGCTGGGGCGGATGCCGAGGTTGGCGGCGCCTTTCAGCACGCGCCCGTCGGGCAGGCGGCCGGTGACGGCATAGATGCCGTAGCGCGGGCGGAGATATTGCCCCATGTCGAGGTTTGCGGTGGGGAAACCGAGCAGGCGGCCGTTCTTGTCGCCGTGCTGGACGACATTGCGGACGGTGAAGGGACGGGTGAGGAGGCGCGTCGCGGTCGCGCAATCGCCTGCGCGCAAGGCGTCGCGGACGCGGCTCGACGAGACGACCTCTTCGGCGTCGTCGACGGGGGCGACCATCTCGGTAAAGAAGCCGAGGCGGCGGGCGTGGTCGGCGAGCGTCACGACATCGCCGCCGCGGCCCTTGCCGAAGGTGAAGTCGGCGCCGGTGACGACGCCCGCGGCGCCGTAGCGATCGAGCAGCAGTCCGGTGATGAAATCCTCCGCCGTGGTTGCGGCAAGCGCCGCGTCGAAGGGCAGGACGAGCATCGCATCGGCGCCGGCCGCACCGAACAATTCGAGCCGCTGCGCGAGCGTCGTCAGGCGGAAGGGCGGGACGTCGGGCTTGAAGAAGCGGACCGGATGCGGGTCGAAGGTCGCGACGATCGCGGGGCGGCCGTCATCCTTCGCATGATGCACCGCGCGGCCGACGACCGCCTGATGCCCCGCGTGGAAGCCGTCGAAATTGCCGAGCGCGATCACGCCGCCGCGCAGATGGTCGGGGATTCGTTCGTGGCCGTCGAGGCGGATCATGGCGCCGGCACATTAGCAGGAGGCTGCGCCATCGGCGCGATCCCCGCGCGCAGCACGCGGATCGCGTTGCCGCCCATCGCGGCGCGGATTTCGTCGTCGGTGAAGCCCGCCTCGATCAGCGCCTCGGTCACCTGCACCAGTTTCGACGTGTCGAAGCGGACGGTGGTGGCGCCGTCATAGTCGCTGCCGAGCGCGACATATTGGATGCCGACGAGGTCGCGGACATGCTTCATCGCCTTGGCGACGCTGGCGGGCGAGGTGTCGCAGACGGCCGCGTCCCAATATCCGATGCCGACCACGCCGCCGGTCGCGGCGACCCCGCGGATTTCGTCGTCGGTGAGGTTGCGGTTGACCTTGCACGTTGCCTGCACCCCGCCGTGGCTGGAGACCACCGGGCGGCGCGCGACCTTGAGAATGTCGGCGACGCAGACGTGGCTGCAATGCGCGATGTCGACGATCATGCCCTTCGCCTCCATCCGCCGCACGACCTCGCGGCCGAGCGGGGTGAGGCCGCCCTTCTTGAGGCCGTGCATCGATCCGGCGAACTCATTGTCGAAGAAATGCGTGATCCCCGCCATGCGGACGCCGGCGGCATACAACTTGTCGAGATTGTCGATATGGCCTTCCAGATTGTGGAGACCCTCGACGCTCATCATCGCGCCGACGGGCGGCGGCGTCCTTGTCCGGCGCGCGGCAAGCAGCGCGTCGAGTTCGGCGGGGGTGGCGATCGCGAGCAGCTTGCCCGCCGAGGCGGCGGCGGCGCGGTGCAGCTTCTCGGCGTGCCAGAGCGAGCGTTCGAGCAGCGAGTTCCACGTGCGCACCGGCTGGAGCTGCGCGATCACCAGCGCGGTGATATTGTCGGTGTCGCCGCTGTTGGCGTCGTAATTCTGCCCCTTGGGCGATTTGGTCGTGCTGGAAAGCACTTGCAGCGCGACATTGCCTTCCTCGAGGCGCGGCAGGTCCATATGGCCGCGGTCGGCGCGATCGAGGAAGTTGCGGCTCCAGAGCAGGCTGTCGCTGTGGAGGTCGACGATCGTGAGCGTCTTGTGGAGCGCCTTGGCGTGCTGGCTAACGGTGAGCAGCGGCTTGCCGTCGACCTTGTTGGTGCCCCGCTCGATCATCCCCGGCGCGAGGAGGAAGAAAGCCCCCGCCGCGACGAGCAGCAGTATGACGATGCCGATCAGCCAGCGACGCATGATTGTCCCCTATCCGCTCTTCCGGGTGAATGTGACGAAGCTGTAGGCGGGGCGTCCGGCGTCGTCGGCCGGATGATCCTCGCGCGCGACCTCGCGCCATTCGATGGGGTCGGGATAGGCGATCGCCGCATCGCCCTTCGACTCCAGCGCGACCTCGGTCAGCTCGATCTTCGTCGCGAGGGGCAGGAAGAGATTGTAGATTTCGGCGCCGCCGATCACCATCACCTGCGGCGCATTGGCGAGCTTCAGCGCGTCTTCGACGCTTTGCACGGGCTCGGCGCCTTCGTCCTGCCAATTCTCGTCGCGGGTCAGGACGATGTGGCGGCGACCTTCGAGGATCGCGGGCAGGCTGTCGAAGGTCTTGCGCCCCATGATCATCGGCCGGCCCATGGTAAGCTGCTTGAAGCGGCGAAGGTCGGCGGGGAGGTGCCACGGCATCTTGCCGTCGGCACCGATCACGCCGTTGGCGGCGCGGGCGAGGACCAGTGTGATCTCGGGCCGGCTCATGCGCGGGCGGCTCCGGGTATCGCGCCCGCCCAGGTGGCGTGGCCGAGTTTCCGGCCTTCGCGGACCTCGGCCTTGCCATAATGATGAACGTGGCAATTTTCGTCGGCGAGCAACTCGGGAACCGAAGCGATCCGGTCGCCGATCAGGTTGCGCATGACGACCGGCAGCGCGCGCGTTGCGGTGCTGCCGAGCGGCAGGCCGGCGATGGCGCGGATGTGGTTCTCGAACTGGCTCGTCACCGCGCCCTCGATCGTCCAGTGGCCGCTGTTGTGGACGCGCGGCGCCATCTCGTTGAATACGGGGCCGTCGTCCGTCGCGAAAAATTCGCCGGTGAGGACGCCGACATAATCGAGCCCGGCGGCGATATCCGCCATCATCGCGCGCGCTTCGGCCTGCTGGTCGAGGACGATTTGCGGCGGCGGCAGGCTGGCGGTCGCGAGGATGCCGTTCTCGTGGACGTTAACCGTCGAATCCCAGCTGCGGATCTCGCCGTCGAGGCCGCGGACGAGGATCACCGAAAATTCATGCGCGAAGGTGACAAAGCCTTCGAGAATCGCGGCGTGGCGACCGATCGCTTCCCACGCCGCGTCGGCGTCGGCGGGCGAGGCGAGGCGGGCCTGGCCCTTGCCGTCATAGCCCATGCGGACGGTCTTGAGGATCGCGGGAGCGCCGATCTGGCCAAGCGCGGTGTCGAGCGCGGCGCGATCGGGGACCGCGGCGAAGGGCGCGGTGCGTCCGCCGAGCGCGGCAACAAAAGCCTTTTCGGCGAGGCGATCCTGGGCAATTTCCAGCGCCTTGCCACCCGGATGGACCGCGACATGACCCGAGAGGAAGCGGACGGTGTCCACGGGGACATTCTCGAACTCGAAGGTCACGACATCGCAGGCGGCGGCGAAGGCGGCGAGGCGCGGTTCGTCGTCCCACGCCGCCTGGCTGTGATGTGCCGCGACTTCGGCCGCGACGCTTTCGGCGTCGGGGGCATAGACATGGACCTGGTAGCCGAGCTGCGCGGCAGCGACTGCGAGCATGCGGCCGAGCTGGCCGCCGCCCAATATGCCGATCGTCGAGCCGGGAGGAAGCACCGGGGTTCAGCCCTCGCGAACGGGGACAGAGGCGACGCTTTCGGTCTGTTTCGACCGCCAGGCGTCCAGTTTCGCGGCGAGGCCCGTGTCTTCGTTAGCAAGCAGCGCGGCGGCGAAGAGGCCGGCGTTTGTCGCGCCCGCCTTGCCGATCGCGAAGGTTGCCACCGGAATGCCGCCGGGCATCTGAACGATCGAATAAAGGCTGTCGACGCCGCTGAGCGCAGCCGACTGGACGGGGACGCCGAGCACCGGCACGCGCGTCATCGCCGCGACCATGCCGGGCAAATGTGCGGCGCCGCCGGCGCCCGCGATGATCGCCTTGAGGCCGCGTTCCGCGGCGCTTTTTGCATAATCGACAAGCCGGTCGGGGGTGCGGTGCGCCGACACGATATGAACCTCGTGCCCGATGCCGAATTCCTCGAGGATCTGGACCGCATGCGCCATCGTCGGCCAGTCCGACTGGCTGCCCATGATCACGCCCACAACGGCTTCGGCTCGCGGTGCCGTGTCGCTCACTCCAAACCCTCCTGCCCCGGCCGGCGATCGATGAATCGCCGCCGCCTTCCCCTAGAGCCTGTTTCACCGAGATGGAAGCAGGGTCTGGCCTGTCCCGCGTCGGGGCAGTTTTAGCGCGACGCAGCCTAATTCGGCGACCGCGTTTACGGATTGGTATCCAGTCCGTGATTACCATCGTGTCGTACAGAGCCATCGGCAATCCGGCCGGCGGGGGATCGGACGCGTTCGGGGACTGGGAATGGATATCGCAGGGGGGGCACGGATCGCGGTCGACCGGACCGGCTTCGCGTCCATCGACTCCATAGACGACCAGCTGCGCGAGCTGCGCCGCGAACGCGACGCGCTGCGCCGCGAAAACCGCATCCTGAAGATCGCGGTCGCCGAGCTCGAGCGCGTGTCCGAGCGCGACACGCTGACGCCGCTGTTCAACCGCCGCTATTTCCTGACCGCGATCCATCAGCGGCTTGCACGCTTCGAGCGTCATGCCGAAACCGCCGCCGTCGTGTTCGTCGACGTCAACCAGCTCAAATATATCAACGACAGCTTTGGCCACGCCGCAGGCGACTTCGCGCTGATGGAGATCGCCAAGCGACTGGGCGATTCGATTCGCGCCACGGATGTCGCCGCGCGGATCGGCGGCGACGAGTTCGGGCTGATCCTCGACCAGTCGACCGAGGAGGGCGCGCGGGTCCAGATCAACCGCTTGCGCCATGTGCTGAGTGCCGAGCCGGCGGTCTATGACGGCCATGATATCGCGCTGTCGGCGTGTTTCGGCGTCGCGATGCTGCGCGCCGGGGCGACCGAGTCCGAAATTCTGGCGGCGGCCGACCGCGATATGTACCGCAGCAAGCAGCAGCAGCCGGGGTTGCCGGGGCAGCGCTAACCGACAGTTAACCATATGGGCGCATCCTCGTCCCTCAGGGGAAAGAGGGGGCGGACGATGGTATTTCAGACCGATCCTTTTCAGGACATCCAGACCCGCATCAGCGGCCAGATCGGCGCGCTTGCCGAGGCGTTGCCGCATTGCGCGCTGGCGCAGATCGTACAGGGAATCGACGATATCCGCTGTCTTGCGCGCGATCATGGATTCGGCGCGGTCGAGACGCTGGCCAGCCGGCTGGAATCTGCGGTCGCAGCTGGCGGCTATCGCGCGGCGATCCTCACCTATCTCGACGCGATGAGCGACGCGGTCTCCGCGCCGCGCGGGCCGCTGCCCGCCGCCGCGCAGGAAGCGTGGCTGGCGTCGGTCGCGATGCGTCTCGGGCATTAGGCTGTATCGATATTCAGCCCAATGCGGCCTGCAAATGCCGCCTTTCCGAGCTTCCGATGCTCACGTACTGAAGTACGTTGCGCTTCGGGTCTCGGAAAAACGACATTTTCGGCTCGCCTTGAGCTAAATCTCGACACAGCCTAGGATCGTTCGATGGATGCCATCATGCTCGCGCTCGTCGCGGTTGCGCTTGCGAATGCTGACGGGCGCACCGGACTTTTTCTTTCGAGTCTTTTGAGCGTGCGGCCAGACCGGCGCGTCGTCGCTCTGATCGTCTTTGGCGCGTTTCTGGCGAACGCGCTGGTCGCCGCCGCCTTTGGCGCGATCGCCAACCGGATGATCGGGCAGGGGGTCGTGGCCTTGCTGGTCGCGGCGGCGATGCTGTCGGCGGCGGTCGCGCTGTTGTGGCGCCTTCGTCCGACCGGCGACACCGATGCAGCCGGGGCCACGCCGATGGCGCTCGCGGGCCGGATGCTCGTCGCGCAATTCGGCGACCGCAGCCATTTCCTGATCGGCGCCCTCGCGGCGACGAGCGGCGCTGGGCTGTGGGCCGCGGCAGGAGGCATGATCGGCTGGGTGCTCGCGATGCTGCCTTTCCTTGCCTTCGGCGCGGCGCTGGCCGAGCGGCGCGCGATGCGCGTCCTTCGCTGGGCAAGCGCGCTGATCCTTGCGCTGTGGGGAATCCGGACCGCGATGGGCGCGTTCGGTTTATAGGAAAAATCGCCGATCCGTTTCCGTTTCATCGCTTTTATCGATGATAGCGACCAAATGGTTCAATGGGCGTTTGTGCGACATCAGCCTATATTGCGGAGGTCAAAAGAAAGGATTCTCCCATGTCCGACAAGAACAACCAGCCGGCGGTTGCCGATGCGCTCAACGCGTTGCTCGCCGACAGTTTCGCGCTCTATCTGAAGACGAAAAATTATCACTGGCACGTACAGGGGCCGCATTTTCGCGAACTGCACCTGCTGTTCGACGAGCAGGCGGCGCAAATCCTGGCAACGACCGATCTGATCGCCGAGCGCGTCCGCAAGAATGGCGCGGCGACGCTGCGGTCGATCGGCGACGTGTCGCGGCGCCAGTCGATCAGGGACGACGATGCGCCCTCGGTCGCGCCCGATGCGATGGTGCGCGCGCTGGCTGCCGACAATCGGACCTTGCTCGCGCAGCTGAAGGAAGCCAAGGCCGCTGCCGAAGCCGAGGGTGATATCGCGACGAGCGGACTGGTCGATGGCTGGGCCGACGAGGCCGAGCAGCGGATCTGGTTCCTCGAGGCGACAGCGGGGTATTGATTCCGCCGCAGGCCTGGTGCCGCCCGGAAGGGCAGACACGCCTCCAATTCCGTTCGTGTCGAGCGAAGTCGAGACATGCCGACGCTCGCGCCAAGCCACGCGTATCTCGACCTCGCTCGATACGCACGGGGGTTGGGTGGCTGGTTTCGGCCGAAATCGGACTGATACGGCAAACAAAAAGGGCGCCCGAAGGCGCCCTTTTCTTTTTCGGCGAAGCGGGCCGCTTATTCCGGCTGCAGATTCACCGCGGCGAATTTGCCGCGATCGTCGACCTCGATATCGAAGGCAACGCGGTCGCCCTCGTTGAGGCCGGCCATGCCGGCGCGCTGCACCGCGCTGATGTGGACGAAGGCATCGGCCTGTCCGTCGTCGCGCGCGATGAAGCCGAAGCCCTTCGTCGTGTTGAAGAATTTGACCGTGCCCGAGGTGCGTTCACCGGTCAGCTGACGCCGGCCGCGCGCGCCCCCGGGTGCCGGGCGATCGCCACCGCGATCGTCGCGGCGCGGCGCGAATTCCTCGATCGGCAGCGGTTCGCCTTCGATCTTCAGATCGATAGCCGAAACCTTGCCATTGCGTTCGACGAGCGTGAAGCCGAGCGGCTGGCCCGAAGCGAGCCCCTGAAGGCCCGCCTGTTCGACCGCGCTGATGTGAACGAAGACGTCCTCGCCGCCATCGTCGCGCGCGACGAAGCCAAAACCCTTCGACGGGTTGAAGAACTTCACCGTGCCATTGCCC
>JAEWIL010000051.1 GCA_023387085.1 Pseudomonadota bacterium
CGGCGAGCAACTCGTCGATGATGCGATGAAGATCCGCCTTCGCGCCATCCGATCCATAGACGGGCCGCGCGCGGAGCAACGCCATATGCTCCCACGTCCACGCCTCCTCGCGCTGATAGCGTTCGAAGCTGTCGAGCGTGACCACCAACGGACCTTGCGCGCCCTGCGGCCTGAGGCGCGTATCGACGTCGTAGAGTTTGCCCGCCGCCGTCGGCACCGACATGGCCGCGGTCACACGCTGCGCGAGCCGGTTGTAATAGGTCGTCGCGCCGAGCGGTCGCGGCCCGTCGGATTCGGCGAGATGGTCGCCGGTGAACAGATAGATGAGATCGAGGTCGGAGGCATGGGTCAGCGCCCGCCCGCCGAGCCTGCCGAGCGCGAGTATGACGAGCTCGCTGCCTTCGATACGCCCGTGCGCCGTCACAAATTCGGCGATCGTCGCGTCGGCGAGTACCTGCAATGCCGCCTCGGCCAGCTCCGAATAGCCGCACGCGATCGTCATCGGGTCGGTCGCCCCGGCGATGAGCTGGACGCCATAGGCAAAGCGCCGCTCGCCGACGCGGTCGCGGACGCGGTCGAGCAGTCGTTCGTAATCGAGCCCCGCAAGACCGGGTGCCCATTCGGAGAGCAGCTCGGTCTTCGTCGCGGGCGCCTCGAAGGCGCGTTTGTCGATCAACCCTTCGATCAGTTCGACCCGCGCGCCAAGCGCGTCGGCCAGCGTGGGGGCGAGCGAGAGGACGCGGGTCGCGATCTTCGCGAGCTCGGGCTGCGCGGCGAGCAGATGAAAGAAATTGATCGCGCTCGGAAGCCCGCCGACGAGCTTGTCGAACCGCACGAGTGTCGCCTGCGGATCGGGCGCGGCGCCGATCGCCTTCATCAGTTCGGGCAACATCGTTTCGAGCGCATCGAGCGCGGCCGGGCTGCGCAGCGCGCGGAGCTTGCCGCCCCGCCATTCGCCGATGGTGCGGATCGCCGCGTCGGGCGGCTCGAACCCCATCGCCATCAGCGCGCCGGCGAGTTCGCCCTCGTCGCGCGGCAGGCCGGCGGTCGTCGCGCGTTCGACGACGAGTTGATCATAGCAGGTGGCGACATCGGCGGTGACCGGCTCCAGCGCCGCCAGCAGCGCGGCACCGTCGTCGAACCCGTCGAGCCGGGCCACCGCGTCGAGCGCGGCCGCCTGCGTCGGCAGGCTGTGTGTCTGCTGGTCCTCGATCATCTGCAGCCGGTGTTCGATACGGCGCAGGGTCGCATAATGGCCCGCGAGCCGTTCGGCGACCTCGCCATCGATCCGCCCCGCCTTCGCCAGCGCAGCGAGCGCATCGACGGTCGCGGGAACGCGCAGCGACGGGTCGCGCCCGCCATAGATGAGCTGGTGGACCTGCGCGAAAAATTCGATCTCGCGAATCCCGCCGCGTCCGCGCTTCAGGTCATAGCCCGGACCGAACGCCTGCCCTTGCGAAAAATGGTCGCGAATCCGGTCGCTCATCGCTCCGATTTCCTTGAGCTGGCGGAAATCGAGGCTGCGGCGCCAGATGAAGGGCTGGATCGCGGCGAGAAAACTTTCGCCCAGCCCACGATCGCCCGCCGAGGCGCGCGAGCGGATGAACGCGGCCTGCTCCCACGCCAGCGCCTCGGACTCATAATAGGAGATCGCCGCGCTCTCGGGCAACACGATCGGCGTTACTTCAGGGTGCGGCCGCAGCCGCAGGTCGACGCGCAGCACATGCCCGTCGGCGGTGCGCGCCGACAATATTTCGACCATCCGCCGCGCGATCCGCACCGCCGCCTCGTCCGGGTCGTCGCGCGACCGGCGCGGCAATGTTTCGGGATCGAAGATCAGGATCGGATCGATGTCCGACGAATAGTTGAGTTCGTGGCTGCCGAGCTTGCCGAGCGCAATGACCGCAAGACCGCGCGGCTCCTCGCCCGGCACGCGTTCGGCGAAAGCCGCGGCAAGCGCGGCATCGCACGCCCGATCGGCAAAGGCGGCGAGCAGCCGCGTCGTCGTTGCCACATCATGCTCGCCCGACAGATCGCCCAGCGCGAGCAGCAACGCCAGCCGCCCGCGCCACCGACGCAGCGCCGGCATGATGTCGTCATCGCCCGGCGGCGGCGCGACCTGCGTCAGCGCGGCGTCGGTCCCGTCCGCCAGAAAGCGCGACACATCGTCGGGATTGAGATCGGCCAGCCGCGCAAGAAAGGGCGCATTGGCCGTCAGCCGGGCGAGCGCGGACTGGCGCGCGGAAACATCCGTAACAGTCATCGCCCGACGCTATCGCCCGCGACGGAACGGGTCGCAACCCCAACTTCGTCATTGCGAGGAACCAGCAATGACGAGGGCCCGGACGTCGACGTCAGGCCGGCACGGTGCTTTCGTCGAAGAACAATACCTGCGAGATCGCCGCGCGCAGCGTCGCGGGCTGATAGGGCTTGGTCAGCAGGAACGCCGGCTCGGGCCGGTCGCCGGTGAGCAGCCGCTCGGGAAAGGCGGTGATGAAGATGACGGGCACCGTCATGCCGGTCAGGATTTCCTGCACCGCCTCGATCCCCGAGCTGTTGTCGGCGAGCTGGATGTCGGCGAGGACGAGGCTCGGCTGATGCGTCTGCGCTTCGGCGACCGCCTCGGCGTGTGTCGTGGCAACCGCGACGACATCGTGCCCGAGTTCGCGGACAATCATTTCGATGTCCATCGCGATGATCGGCTCATCCTCGATGATCAGGATGCGCGCGCGGGTTTGGCGGTCGATCTCGTCCATCGCCTCGGCGATCAGCGCTTCGACCGCGGCAGCGTCGCGGCCGATGATCCGACCCGTATCCTCGGCGTTGAATCCTTCGACAGCGGTGAGCAGCAGCGCCTGACGCGCCAGCGAGGGCAGGCGGCGGAGGCGGGCGTCGGCGACGGCGGTCTCGGCCGGGACCCCTTCATCGTGACTTGCAGCCTCGTCGGCCATCAATCCGAAATTATCGTGGACCATGCGATAGAGCTGGATGCGAAGATTGTCGCCGGTATCGACCGCGTCCGGATTCGCGACGAGCGTTTCGAGCAGGCGTGCGACGAGGGCATCGCCGCTTTGCTGGCTTCCCGAAATCGCCCGGCCATAGCGCCTGAGATAGGGAAGATGCGGCGCGATCGCCTGACCCAATGACATAAAGACCCTCCTGATGCCGAAAAAAACGGCGGTTTTCCCTGGCCCGCGACTGGAATTCCACCGGCCGCCGACATAATTTCACCGCTTGGGAACGAATTAGCCGTAAAATAGTTTCATAGGGAAGCAACAAAGGCGCATTGCGCTTTGGTTAGCGCGCGTTTAGCAAAAGGCCCCATGTCGAGCATCTGGCAAGATTATGTCGTCTAGAACCGGTACGTCGTCTCAAAAACCCGCCGGAAAAGACGCCGAGAAGAAATTCGCCGGTAAGGCGCAGGAGATCAATATGGCTCTGCGTCGAGCCTATGATTCTGCGGTCGACGAGACGATTCCGCAGTCGATGCTCGACCTGCTCAGCAAACTCGACTGATCATTTCCGGTACCGGCCGGCGAAGTCCGATTGGAAGGCGGCGAACCCGCCCGCCGCAATCGCATCGCGCATCCGTTGCATCAGCGCCTGATAGAAATGCAGATTGTGCTGGGTCATCAGCATCGCGCCGAGCATCTCGCCCGCGCGCACGAGGTGATGGAGATAGGCGCGCGACCAGGTCGTGCAGACCGGGCAGTCGCACGATGCATCGAGCGGCGCCGGATCCTCGGCATGTTTGGCATTGCGGATGTTGACCGGCCCGTCCCAGGTAAAGGCTTGCCCGTTGCGCCCCGAGCGCGTCGGCAACACGCAATCGAACATATCGACCCCGCGCGCGACCGCGCCGACGAGATCGTCCGGCTTGCCGACCCCCATCAGATAACGTGGCTTGTCAGCAGGGAGCTGGGCGGGCGCGAAATCGAGTACGCCGAACATCGCCTCCTGCCCCTCGCCCACCGCGAGCCCGCCGATCGCATAGCCGTCGAAACCGATGTCGATCAGCGCCGCGGCCGAGCGCGCGCGTAACGTCTCGTCGAGCGAGCCCTGCTGTATCCCGAACAGCGCCGCGCGCGCCGCATGCTCCTCGCCCGCGTCGAAGCCCGCGCGGCTCCGCGCCGCCCAGCGCATCGAGCGCTCCATGCTCGCCTCGGCGCGTTTGGCATCGACGCCGTTCGGCGGGCATTCGTCGAAAGCCATCACGATGTCGCTGCCGAGCAGACGCTGGATTTCCATCGAGCGTTCGGGGGTCAGCATATGACGCGAGCCGTCGAGGTGGCTCTGGAACGCAACGCCCTCCTCGCTCTGCTTCGTCAGCGCCGACAGGCTCATCACCTGATAGCCGCCACTGTCGGTCAGGATCGGCCGATCCCAAGCCATGAATTTGTGCAGCCCGCCAAGCCGCGCCATGCGCTCGGCGCCGGGACGCAGCATCAGGTGATAGGTATTGCCGAGGATGATGTCGGCTCCGGTCGCACGGACCTCCGCCGGGCGCATCGCCTTCACCGTCGCCGCGGTGCCGACGGGCATGAAGGCGGGCGTGCGGATTTCGCCGCGCTGCATGCGGATCACGCCGGTGCGCGCGGCGCCGTCGGTCGCGGCGACCTGGAAAGCGAATCTGTCGGTCATGGCGCGCGCCTATGACGACGCGCAGTAAAAGTCGAGATTGGGCCTAGTCCTTCTCGTCCTCGCTCGAAGGTTCCTCTTCGGCGGCTTTCACTTTCTCTTTGGGTTTCTCCCGTTCGAAGATCGCAGCAAGTTCACGCTTTTTCGCGTCCGACAGCCCCTTTTCGGCCTCGGGAAACATCTCCTCCTCTTCCTCGTCGATGTGGTGGAGATAGCGGTCCTTCATCGTGCGGAACCGCGTCAGCCAGCCGGTCGAGGAAAAATCCATCTCGTAAAGCTCGGTCAGATAATCCTCGATTTCCTTATGCTCGGCGACGCTGTGCTGCGCGTCGTCGCGAAGGTCGGGGCGTGACAGCATCGTCGCATAGAGCGACATTTCCTCCGACGCAGCGTGCGCGGTCACCTCGATGCGAAACGCTTCGAACAGCCGCTCGCGCTCGTCGCTGCCGCCCTGCGTCGCGTCGAGCTGTTTCAGCAATTCGCGATGCCGGTCGTGATCGGCTTTCAGTCGTGCGAGAATTTCCGTCTCTGCCATAGGAGCTCCCTTTCGATGTCGCGGGGAGAACGGGTCAGAGCGTAAACGGGTTCCCCGTCAGGCGACCTTCCAGTCATTCGTTGTTGTGAAAGCTGGAAGCGCCATATGAACCGACGCCTGCTGACTCGCAGCGGCGATCAGATAGGGCGAGACGCGGTGGCGCGTGCAAAGCCCGCCATTGCCGTCGCTGACCAGCGACTGCTCGAATTCGACCCCCTGCTGGTGCTTCATCGACCGGCGAACGGTTGCGGTCGCGAGTTGCCCCTCGCCGAAATCGATCACGAACTGCGTCCCGACGGGGACGTCGAGCATCCCCTCAATGAAGGCGCCGGTCGCCGACAGGTTGCGGATGACGACATTATAGCGGTGGTTTCCGTGCACCGCGCCGACCTTGCGGAACATCTGGAACCGGTCGTTACGCTGGCGCGCCGGCCCCGACGGCTTGATCGTCCACGATCCAGCCTCGGCATTCGCGAGCAGTTCGTCGTTCGCAACCGGCTCGCTATAGATATAGCCCTGCACGTGACTGACCGCCAGTTTGCGGATCAGGTCGAGTTGGTCGTGCGATTCGATGCCTTCGGCGGTCGTTTCCATGTCGAGCGCTTCGGCGAGCGCGACGATCGCGGCGATGATCGCGGCGTTTCGCGATCCCTTCTGGGTCGCGCCGCGCACGAAGCTCTGGTCGATCTTGATCTTGTCGAACGGCGCCGACTGCAGATAGCCGAGCGATGAATAACCAGTGCCAAAATCATCGAGCGCAAGACGGACGCCGAGACCCTTGAGCGCCTTGAACATCGCTGCGGTTTCATTCGAATCGGCCAGAAACACGCTTTCGGTGATTTCGAGTTCGAGCCTGTCGGGCGACAATCCGGCGGTCGCAAGCGCGCTCGTGACAATTTTCGGCAGATCCGCGTTGGCGAACTGGATCGGCGAGACATTGACCGCCACGCGCAGGTCGCCCGGCCAGCGGGCAGCCTCTTCGCATGCCTTGCGGAGGACCCATTCGCCGATCGGCCAGATCAGGTTGGTTTCCTCGGCGATCGGGATAAACACCGACGGCGAGATGATTCCGCGATCGGGATGGGTCCAGCGGATCAGCGCCTCGACGCCGGTCACGACGTTCGATTTCGCGTTGACGACCGGCTGATAGGTCAGCGCCATCTCGCCGCGCGCTAGCGCGTCGCGCAGATCCTCCTCGAGCTTGCGGCGGTCCTCGGCCGCCTGATGGAGGTCGCTCGAGTAAAAGGCAAAGCGACCGCGGCCATTACCCTTCGCGGCATAGAGCGCGAGGTCGGCATTGCGGACAAGGTCGTCGCTCGTCTGGCCGTCGAACGGTGCGATCGCGACCCCGACCGACGCGCCGATGATGCAGCGGCTCCCCTCGACCGAATAGGGTTGCGACAGGCTGGCGATGATGTCGGCCGCCATGTCGCCCAGCTTGCCGCGATCCTCGACGTCGGGAAGGATGATCTGGAACTCGTCGCCGCCGAGACGGCTCACCATCTCCTTGTCGCCGACAATCTTGAGCAGCCGCTGGGCGACCTGCTTGAGCAGCGCGTCGCCCGCCGGATGGCCCAGCGTGTCGTTGACCTGCTTGAAGCGGTCGAGGTCGAGCAGCATGATCGCGCAGCTCCGCTGCTGCTGCGCAAAGGCGGCCAGCGTCGTGTCGAGCTTCTTCGAAATATGGAAGCGGTTCGCGAGCCCGGTCAGCGAATCATAGAGCGCGAGGCGCGAGGCGTCCTCCGCCGAACGACGCTGCGCGGTGATATCGGCTCCGCTGCCGCGATAGCCCGCGAAATTGCCGCCGGTGTCGAAATGCGGCCGCCCCGATATCGCCCACCAGCGATCGTCGCCCTCGAACGCGCTACGGAGAGGAAGTTCGTCGAATTTCGACTGTTTGGTGAGCAGAAAAGGCAAGGTCCGCTGGCGCTCGCCATGGCTGTCGACCGGCAGGAAAAGGTCGGTGAAGGCCGTCCCCACGAGTTCGCCGCTCGACCGCCCCATGAGGCGCGCGACCACGTCGGTGATATAGGTCAGCCGGCCTTTTGCGTCGGTTGCCCAGAACCAGCCGCGTTTGCTTTCCTCGAAATTGCGCAGGAGGAGCAGCGCCTCGCGCGTGTCGAGATTGGCGAGCGACGGCACGTCGCCGCGCGACCGCGTTTTGCGCGCGGCCAGTTTGCCGAAAAAGCCGCGCGCGCTTTCTTCTGTCGCGCTGTCTGTCCGGTCGCCGTCATCGATACCCGATGGCATGTCCATCAACGAAAACCTTGCCCCACGCTTGAGTCAGGGCTCCGCAATGCCCGCAATGCCTTGCCATAATGTAAATTTTCGCCCGTGCCGGTATTACCCTGTCCCATTCAGGGAAGCAGCAGACTCGCATCGCCATAGCTGTAGAAACGATAGTCCCGGGCGATCGCGTGCCGGTATGCGGCCTGCATAGTCTCCAATCCCATCAATGCGCTCACCAGCATGAACAGGGTCGAGCGCGGCAGGTGGAAGTTGGTCATCAGCCCGTCGATCGCCTTGAAGCGATACCCGGGGGTGATGAAGATCGCGGTGTCGCCCTCGAAGGGCGCGATGATGTTGTCGTCGCGCGCGGCGCTTTCGAGAAGGCGGAGGCTGGTCGTGCCCACCGCGATCACGCGGCCGCCGTTCGCGCGCACGGCGTTCAGGCGATCGGCCGTCGCGGCGTCGATGCGGCCCCATTCGGCGTGCATGACATGATTGTCGGTATCGTCGGCCTTCACCGGCAGAAAGGTACCGGCGCCGACGTGCAAGGTGAGCGTTTCGGTCAGGACACCGGCCTGGCCCAGCGCCGCGAGCAATTCGGGCGTGAAGTGCAGCGCCGCGGTCGGCGCCGCGACCGCGCCGTCCTTTTCGGCGAACATCGTCTGATAATCGCTGCGGTCGGCCGCGTCGGCCGGTCGCTTGCCGGCGATATAGGGCGGCAGCGGCATGGTGCCCGCGCGTTCGAGGAGAATCTCGACCGGCTCGTCGCCAGCAAAGGCAAGGATGAAGCTGCCGTCGACGAGCCGCTCCTCGGCGAGTGCCGTTACTCCCGAACCGAAATCGACCGTCTCACCGACGCGCAGCCGCTTCGCGTTGCGGATGAAGGCCTGCCACCGGCGAAGATCGATGCGCTTGTGGAGCGTCGCGCCGATCTTTGCTCCCGAGGCGCTCTGCGTGTCATTTTTTCGAACGCCGCGCGTTCCCTCCAGCTGGGCCGGGATCACGCGCGTGTCGTTGAAGACAAGGCAATCGCCGGCGCGCAACAGCGATGGCAGGTCGCGCACGCCCCTGTCGCTGATCGCGTCGCCTTCGATCACGAGCATGCGCGCCGCATCGCGTGGACGCGCGGGACGGAGCGCGATGCGCTCTGGCGGCAGATCGAAATCGAAAGCGTCGACGCGCATGGGGTCGCGCGTTCCTTTGCGCTTACGGCCGGATCGGGGCGTTGAGCTCGTCGACTGACACGGCGGGCGGTGCGGCCGGCTGGTCCTCCACCAGCGCCGAGGCCGGCGGCATCGGCTTGTTGTCGGCGGCGACCGACATCTGGACGATGCGCGACATCACCGCCGGCGGCTCGCCCTTATGGATCGCATCGATATATTGCATGCCCGAGATAACGCGGCCGAACGCGGTGTAGCGATTGTCGAGGCTGAAGCGTGGCTGGAGCATGATGAAAAACTGGCTGTTCGCGCTGTCGGGGCTTTCGGCGCGCGCCATCGACAGCGTGCCGCGCAGGTGCGGCGTGTCGTTGAATTCGGCCTTGAGGTCGGGCAGTTGCGAGCCCCCTTGACCGGTCGCGGTCGGATCGCCCGTCTGCGCCATGAACCCGTCGATCACGCGGTGAAACTTGATCCCGTTGTAAAAGCCCGCGCGCGTCAGCTGCTTCAGCCGCTCGACATGGTTCGGCGCGACATTGGGATAGAGCTGGATCACGACGCGCCCGCCCGTCGAGAGATCGAGGTTGAGCATATATTCGGGGTTGCCGATATATTGGTCGGGCGTCATCGCCGGAGCGGCAGGCGCAACTTGGGCCGCCGGCGCGGCGGTATCGGGCGCCGGAGCCGGAGCCGGCGTTTCGATCGGTGGCGCGGGCTCGGCGGGCGCGGGGGCGGGCGGCGCTTCGCTGCCC
>JAEWIL010000066.1 GCA_023387085.1 Pseudomonadota bacterium
GGCGTCCACCGCCTGTACCACATCGCCAAGAAGGGCGAGCTGCCCTTCCCCGCGATCAACGTCAACGACAGCGTCACCAAGTCGAAGTTCGACAATCTCTATGGCTGCAAGGAATCGCTGGTCGACGCGATCCGCCGCGGCACCGACGTCATGCTGGCGGGCAAGGTTGCGACCGTCGCCGGCTTCGGCGACGTCGGCAAGGGTTCGGCCCAGTCGCTCCGCAACGGCGGCGCGCGCGTGCTCGTCACCGAAATCGACCCGATCTGCGCGCTGCAGGCGGCGATGGAAGGCTTTGAAGTCGTGTCGATGGACGAAGCCGTCAAGCGTTCGGACATTTTCGTCACCGCGACGGGCAATGCCGACGTCATCACCGCCGAACATATGGCGGCGATGAAGAATATGGCGATCGTCTGCAACATCGGCCATTTCGACAGCGAGATCCAGATCGCGGCGCTGGCCAATTACAAGTGGACCGAGGTCAAGCCGCAGGTCGACCTGGTCGAATTCCCCGACGGCAAGCAGATCATCATCCTGTCGAAGGGCCGCCTCGTGAACCTTGGCAACGCGACTGGCCACCCGTCGTTCGTAATGTCGGCAAGCTTCACCAACCAGACGCTGGCGCAGATCGAACTGTGGACGCGCAGCGAGCAGTATAAGAATGACGTCTATGTGCTGCCGAAGCATCTCGACGAAAAAGTTGCGGCGCTCCATCTCGAAAAGCTCGGCGTGCATCTGTCGAAGCTGACGCAGAAGCAGGCCGATTATATCGGTGTGCCGGTCGAGGGGCCATTCAAGCCCGACCATTATCGTTACTGATCGTTAGCGTTACCGATCATTCATAAGTTGTTGCATTCGGGCCACATCGCTCCCTGAAAATAGGGAGGGGTGTGGTCCTTTCGCGTTATCGCGTTGACTTGGTCCGGGATTGGTCCTGAGGAGGTGTTGCCGGGGAAGGCAACCTTAGGAAGGAGTTCCGGGGATGACTACCTCGCGCATGATGCGGGCCAGCCTTTATGCAGGCATTTCGGCCCTTACGATTTTCGCCGCCACCGTTCCGGCTTATGCCCAGGACACGGCGCCTGACAACCAGACTAACGACACCACGGCTCCCGCCGATGACGATAGCGGAAGCGAGATTATCGTGACCGGATCGCGTATTGCGCGCGCCGGTTTCGATACCGTGCAGCCGGCGATGGTCACCACCGCCGAGCAGATCGACAAGCGCGGCTATACCAATATCGGGCAGGCGCTGTCCGAACTGCCCGCCTTCGGCGTTCCCGGCAACAGCAATGTCGGTGCGCAAGCCGGCTCGTTCGGAGCCGGGCAGACCTTTGCCGACTTTTTCTCGCTCGGCAGCCAGCGCACGCTGACACTCGTCAACGGACGGCGGTTCGTGTCGTCCAACACCTCGTCGATCTTCGGTCCTGTCGCGGCGGGAAGTCAGGTCGACCTCAACGTCATTCCCGAAACGCTCGTCGAACGGATCGAGACGGTCGCGGTCGGCGGCGCGCCGATCTATGGTTCGGACGCAATCGCGGGGACGGTCAACATCATCCTCAAGAAGGATTATGAGGGTCTCCAGCTCAAGGCGCAGACCGGTATTTCGCAACGCGGCGACGCGCCCGAATACCGAATCAACGGCATCTGGGGGATGAACTTTGCCGACGGGCGCGGGAACCTGACGGTCAGCGGCGAATGGAATCGCGCGACGGGCCTGCCGACGTCGGCGCGGTTCCTGACCAGCGCGGCCGGCCCGTTCTTCACGACAGCAGCCGACCCCGACTCGCCCTTCCAGCAACAGCTCTATTATAACCAGCGCTACAACATCTTCACCAACACCGGCATTCCGCTCGCCGGCGACAGTATCCCCGAATTCGCCGGGATTTTCGACGGCGCCGGCAATGTGCTGAAATTCGACGAGTCCGGCCATCTGACGCCGCTCGATTTCGGCACACGGACGGGCAGCCTGATCGAGAGTTCGGGCGGCAACGGCTTCGCGCTCAGGGATTACGACAATCTCTCGACCAATACCGAACGCTACCTCGCCAACGCGATCGGCAATTTCGAGATCAACGACCATGTCCGCTGGTTCGGCGAAGCCTGGTATGCCCACAGCAAGGGCACGAACCTGCGCGCCCAGCCGGTCTATAACACCAACCTGTTCGGCGCGGCGGGCGATCCCGATGGCAATATCATCGTCCATCTGGAGAATCCGTTCCTGAGCGCCGCCGACCGCGCGACGATCACGGGCAATCTGGCGGGTGCGGGGGTCCTCGGCGGAATTCCTGTCGATGCCGACGGCGACGGAACGGTCGATTTCACCACGCCCGCCAACACATTCCTCCTGACCCGCGCGAACACCGATCTCGCCACGGGGCGCGCTTCGACGGTGGTCGAGGTCTATCGCTTCGTCACCGGGCTCGAGGGTGATTTCGGGGTCGGTGACCGCACCTATAAATGGGAGGTGTCGGCCAACTACGGCCATTCCGAAACGCGCGGTAACGAACGCGTGCTCGTCCAGCAGAATTTCCTCAACGCCGTCGATGCGGTCGACGAGGGATTGTTCAACGGCGGTGCGGCGAACGGCAACGTCATCTGCCGGCCGGGCTATACCAGCGCCAATATCGCGACGCTGAATTCGACCTGCTCGCCGCTCAACCTGTTCGGGGTGAACCGGTTCAGCGAGGATGCGCTCGACTATGTTACCGCGATCGCGAATCCGACCGCGGTCAATTCGCAGCTCGTCCTCAATGCCAACATCAACGGGCCGCTGTTCAAGCTGCCCGGCGGCGACGTCATATTGTCGGTCGGTTACGAGCATCGCCAGGAAAAGACCGCGTTCGACCCCGGCACCTTCTATTATGGCGAGGATAATGGCGACGGGACGCGCAGCCAATATGGTCGCTTCATCCCTATCGATCCGGTGAAGGGAAAGTTCAACACGAACGAGTTCTTCGGCGAATTACTGATCCCGATCATCTCGCCCGATATGGGTACCTTCATCCACTCGCTCGAATTCGATGGCGCCGCGCGCTACATCGACCATTCGATCGCGGGCGGCGACTGGACGTGGACCGCGGGTGGGCGGCTGTCGCCGGTTCGCGATTTGACGATCCGCGGAAATTTCACCCGCTCGGTGCGGGCGCCCGCGATCACCGAAATCTTCAACCCGACATCGCAGGCGTTCGACACCGCGAACGATCCGTGCGACCGCCGGTTCGTGAACGGCGGACCCGATCCCGCGCAGCGCCGTACCAATTGCATCGCGGCGGGCATCGCCGATCCATCGACCTTCACGTCGAACATCGTCGATTTCACCTCGCCGATCTCGGTTGCAGGGAATCCGAATCTGGAGAATGAAAAGGCCGACAGCTGGACGGTGGGCGCGGTCGTGCGTCCGCGCTTCGTCCCCGGGCTGACGGTTGCGGTCGATTGGGTCGATATCAAACTGAAGAAAGCGATTGTATCGCTCGATGCGGAGCAAACGCTCGAAGGCTGCTATGATTCACCGACCTTTCCGTCAGCGATTTGTGACCGGATCGATCGTGACGCGGCGAACCAGGTAACCTTTGTGCGGACGGGCTATGTCAACGCAGCTTCTTACGACTTCGAGGGGCTGACTGCCGAGGTCGCCTGGCGCGGCGAGGTCGCGCCCGACACCTCGCTGGGGCTGTCGCTGAACTATCTCTATGTCAACAAGCTGGAGACGCGGGTCGGCGAAGGCGACGTCGATACCAACCGCGGCGAGATCGGCGATCCAAAGCATTCGTTCACGGCGAATATCAACGTCGACCACGGGCCGGTGAATTTTCTGTGGCAGACGCAATATTTCGGCAAGAGCGTGTGGGACGCCGATGCCGCGCCCGGCGATTATGAAATCAACGGCGTCAAGGCCTGGTGGCTGTTCAACGCGTCGCTGGGGGTCGAGGTCAAGAAGGACTTCGAACTCCGCTTGATCGTCGACAATGTCTTCGACAAGGCGCCGCCATTCCCCGCGCCGGCGGCGGGCGGCACGATCACCTATTATTCGGGGATCCTTGGGCGCTATTTCCGCGTCGCGGCAACGGCCAAGTTCTGACCTTCAGCTCCTGATCTTCCCAAGGGGGAACGGGCGGGCGCTTCCACTATGGAGGCGCCCGCTTTCTTTTTGGGCTTCCTCCCATCCCCCGGGCGAGGCCATCGGTCGCGATGTCTGTGGACGATGCACTGCGGGTGATTGAATAGGCGCCGCGCAACCGATAGGGCGAAGGGATGTTCAGCGACCATTTCGCTCCTTGTCGATGACACTGACCGCGGGGGCCCTATTCGCGCTCGGCCTGTTCGCGGCGCTCTGGCTGCTCGGCGGCTTGTGGGCGACCGTGCGCGGGATCGCGATGCAGCGCCGCTCGGCCTTCGTTGCCGGGCAGACCGAACGGCTCGCCAGCTTGCTCGAAGCTTCGCCGCAGCTGCCCGTCGTGGTGCGTGCCGACTGGCGCATCGAGGCGAGCGAGCGGCTCGGGCGCTGGCTCGGGCTCGACGGGGGGCCGCGCAACTTCGACGAACTGCGTGGTATCGACGCGGGGCTCGACCAGCCGGGGCACGAGGCGCTGCGCCAGGCAATTCTCGGCGCGCAGCGCGGGGCGAAACCCTTTACTCTCAGCCTTCGGCCCGCAGGCAGCAGTCGCACGATCGTCTTTCAGGGAGCTGCCGCCCCGCCCGCCGTTGCGGGCTCGGGAAGCGTGCTGCTCTGGATCAGCGATGCGACCGACGGTCAGCAATCGCTCGCCGAGGCACGGCGCGAACGCGACGAAGCGATGGCGGCGTTCGAGGCGCTGTCGGGGCTCATCGAGGCGGCACCCTTTCCGATGTGGTTCCGTGAGCCCGACCTTCGTCTCGCGCTGGTCAATACTGCCTATGTCCGCGCGGTCGAGGCGAAGAGCGCCGCGGCGGTGATCGAGGAGGGCACCGAGCTTTGCGAGCCCGTCGCGGGCATCAGCGCGACCGATGCTGCAGAGGCGGCGCGGGCCGCGGGCACGGCGCATCAGCGCACCGTGCCGGTCACGATCGAGGGCGAGCGACGGATCATGCGCGTCGTTGATGTGCCGCTTTCGACCGGTGGCCGGCGCGCCATCGGCATCGCGGGCTATGCGATCGACGTCCAGGAACTAGAAAGCGAGCGCGGCGCGCATCGCCGCTTCGTCGATACCCAGCGCGAATTGCTCGACCGGCTGTCGGCGGCGGTCGCGCAATTTGGTCCCGACCAGAGCCTCGTCTTTGCGAACCAGCCTTTTCGCAGGCTTTTCGAATTGTCGGCCGAGGACGTGTCGGAAGCGCGTCCGTTCGCGCGGCTGCTCGACCTGTGGCGCGAAGGCGGACGGACGCCCGAGGTGCGCGATTATCCCGAATGGCGACAGGCGCATGTCGACTGGTTCGCGCAGGCGGGCGCGAGCGAAGAGGATTGGCTGCTGCGCGACGGCACGCATCTGCATGTTGTCGCCCAGCCGACCCCCGACGGCGGGCTGCTGCTGATCGCCGAGGACAAGACCGAACAGGTGCAACTGGCGGGCGCGCGCGACACGCTGCTCCGCGTGCGCACTGCGACGTTCGACAATCTGTTCGAGGCGATCGCGGTTTTTGCCCCCGACGGCCGCCTCCACCTCTGGAACCAGCGCTTCCGGCGCCTGTGGAATGTCGAGGAGCATGTGCTCGCGGCGCATCCGCGCGTCGATGTGCTGATGGGCGGGCTGGCGGACCGGCTGGCGAAGCCGAACCAGATCAGCATCGTGCAGGAAGTCATCCGCGCCGCGACGCTCGAACGGACGCAGCGAGTCGGCGAGGTGCGCTTCGCCGACGGCCGCCATTTCGATTTCGCCTCGATCCCGCTGCCCGACGGCAACGCGCTGCTCATCATGCTCGACATCACGGCAAGCCGGAAGATGGAGGGCGCGCTGCGCGAGCGTAACGAGGCACTTGAGGCTGCCGACAAGGTCAAGACGGCCTTTCTGTCGCGGATGAGTTATGAACTGCGGACGCCGCTGACCTCGATTGGCGGCTTTGGCGAGATGTTGCAGGCGGGCTATGCGGGCGAACTGCCGGCGCCCGCCAGGGCCTATGTCGATGCGATCATGGATTCGGTGGGCGTGCTTGGGCGGCAGATCGACAATGTCCTCGACCTCGCGCAGGGCGAAGCGGGGACGCTCGCGGTCGAGCGCGCGCAGGTCGATGTGCGGGCGCTTCTCGAAGCCGTGCTCGCCGATGCCCAAGGCTTTGCTCAGGGCGAAAAAATCGAGCTGGAGGGGCGGCTCTCGGAAACGCTGGGGTCGATCGAGGGCGATGCGCCGCGCCTGTCGCGCGTCGTGGCGGGGCTGCTCGACAATGCCATCCGCTTCACCGCGCCCGCGAAGCGCAGCGGTGGACGTGTCCTGCTGCACGCCGAGGGCGACGAGAAGGGCGTCGACATCGTCGTTTCCGACAATGGTCCCGGTATGCCCGATGCGGTGGCGGCGGTCACCAAAGGTACGCAGGCGGGGACGCAGAGCGGCGGCATCGGGCTCGCGCTCGCCCGCCAGCTCGTCGCCGCGCATGGCGGGACGATGGAGGTGATGAGCGAGAAGGGGCAGGGGACGCTGGTGCGTGTGCGCCTGCCGCGTAGCGCATGACCCGAAGCTATGACTATACGCTGGGCGAGGCCGAGCGCATCGGCGCTGCCATCGGCACCGAGCTCGCGCCCGGCGATGTCGTGTTGCTCTCCGGCGACCTTGGTGCGGGCAAGACGACGCTTGCGCGCGCGATGCTCAAGGCACGAGGCCTCGCTGGCGAGGCACCGAGCCCGACCTTTGCGATCGTCCAGCCCTACGCCCCGCCCGAGGTCGATTTGGCCGTCGCGCATGTCGACCTCTACCGTATCGAGGGCGAAGACGAGCTGGTCGAACTCGGGCTCGACGACTATCTGTACGATGGCGTCCTGCTGATCGAATGGCCCGAGCGGTTGGGGTCGCAGGGCTGGTCCGACGCGCTGGCGCTCACGATTTCGGGGAACGGCGATGCGCGTGTCTTGACAGCGAAGGTGCCGCCCGCTTGGGAAGCGCGATGGCCGCTCCGATGATTCCGCCCGCCCACGCCCCGGCCTTTCTGGCCGCGCATGGCTGGGGCGATGCGCAGATTTTGCCGCTGGCGGGGGACGCGTCCTTCCGCCGCTATTTCCGCGTCGTCGATGGCGAGCGACGGGCGGTGCTGATGGACGCGCCGCCGCCGCACGAGGATCCGCGACCCTTCATCGCAGTTGCCGAATTTCTCTGCGCGCACGGGCTGAATGCGCCGACGATCCTCGCGTGCGACCTCGACCGTGGTCTGCTTTTGATCGAGGATTTCGGCGATGTGCGCCTGCGCGAAACGGTCGACGAAGCGCCGCATACGGAGGTCGACTATTATGCCGGGGTCATCGACCTGCTGGTGCATCTCCACGCACGCCCGGCGATGGCCGGGCTCCCAGTGCATGGATTGGAGCAGTGGCTCGACGAAGTGACGCTGTTCACCGACTGGTATTGCCCAGCGCTGGGTATCGAAGTCGATCGCGACGGGTTTCGCGCGGCGTGGGAAGCGGCGCTGACGCCAGTCGAGGCCGACGGTCTGCCGCGCGTCACCGTGCTGCGCGATTTCCATGCCGAGAATATCATGCTCGTGGACGGCAAGACCGGGATCGCCCACTATGGCTTGCTCGATTTCCAGGACGCGCTCGTCGGCCATCCTGCCTACGACCTTGCCTCGGTGCTCGAGGATGCGCGGCGCGACGTAACGCCCGCAGTCGAGGCGGCGATGCTCGACCGCTATGTCGCGGCGACCGGTCGGGGCCAAGCGTTCCGCGCCGCCTATTGGGCGCTCGCGGCGCAGCGCAACACGCGCATCCTTGGCGTCTTCGTTCGGTTGTGGAAGCGCGACGGCAAGGACGGCTATCGCAAGTTTCAACCGCGCATGTGGGGGCTGCTCGAACGCGATCTGCGGCATCCGGCGCTTGTCCCCGTCCGGCAATGGTTCGACGCCAATATCCCGGCCTCGAAACGGGCGGAGGCATGGCTGTGACGGCGAAGATCGAAAGCGCGATGGTAATGGCGGCGGGCATCGGCAAGCGCATGCGTCCGCTCACCGCGACCCGCCCGAAGCCGCTGGTCCGCGTCGCGGGCAAGGCGCTGATCGACCATAGCCTCGACCGGATCGAGGCCGCCGGGATCGGTCATGTTGTCGTCAACGTCCATTATCTCGCCGACGCGCTCGAAGCGCATCTCGCGGCACAGAAACGCAATTTCACCATCGCGGTGTCCGACGAGCGCGGACAACTCCTCGAAACCGGCGGCGGCATGGTGAAGGCGCTCCCGCTGCTCACCGGCGATCCGATCCTGATCGTCAATAGCGACAATATCTGGACCGACGGCCCGCAAGACAGCATCCGAAATCTTGCGCGTCACTGGGACGATGCGAAAATGGATGCGCTGCTGTTGGTCATCCGGCAGGCGAGTGCATCGGGGCATGGTGGCAAGGGCGATTTCCACATGGACCCCAATGGTGCGCTGTCGCGGCGCAAGCCGGGGCATATCGCGCCCTTCGTCTACACCGGCATCCAGCTTGTCTCGCGCCGCCTGCTCGAAGGGGCGCCCGATGGCGCTTTTTCGACGAACATCCTATGGGACCGCGCGATCGCGGCGGGTCGGCTTTATGGATTGTCGCACATGGGGCAGTGGTTCGACGTCGGCACGCCGGACAGCATAGCGCCGACCGAAGCGGCGTTGAGCGAGGTTTGATCTTTCAAATTTCGTCATTGCGAGCGCAGCGAAGCAATCCGGAGTTGCGTAAACCGCTCTGGATTGCTTCGCTGCGCTCGCAATGATTTGGTTGAAATCCCTTGGCCGTCGGTAAGCCCGCCATCTTCTCCATCCCGGTCCACCGGGCCTTTGCCGATGCGCTCGCTGCCGGGATCGTCACCCGCTACGCCGACGGTGCGCTCGGGCTGGCCGACGGGTTGATCCTGCTGCCCAGCAATCGCGCGCGGAGCGCGGTGCAGGCGGCGTTCGTGCGCGCCGGCGGAGCGGGACTGCTGATGCCGCGCCTCGCCGTGATCGGCGATGCCGACCTCGATGAATCGGTGGCGCTCGCGCTCGATGCGATCGACGACGATCCGCTTCCGCCTGCGATCGATCCGCTCCGCCGCCGCCTGCTGCTCGCCGAACTGATCGAGCGCCACACGCCGGCGGGCGAGGAAGCGATACTCGGCGCCGCTGCCTTCCAGCTCGCCGACGGGCTCGCGCGGGTGATCGACCAGCTTCATTATGAAGAGGTGTCGGTCGCGGCGCTCGTAGATCTCGATCTCGGCGCGTTCGCGGGCCACTGGCAGGCATCCCTCGGCCGGCTGCGACTGCTCGTCGATCATTGGCCGGAGGTGCTTGCCGGGACCGGCAGCATCGACCGCGCCGAGCGTCGCAACCGGCTGCTCGACCGGGTGACCGCGGGATGGCGCGCCGCGCCGCCCGCGCGCTTCGTTGTCGCAGCGGGGATCACCACCGCGGCGCCCGCAATCGCGCGGCTGATGCGGACGGTCGCTGACATGGCGCGCGGGTCGGTTGTCCTGCCCGGCCTCGACCAGGTGATGGCGCCGCAGGAATGGGAGGCGCTCGGCCCCACCCGGCCAGATCCGGACAATGCCGCGCGGCCGCTCGAAACGCACCCGCAATATCACCTCAAGCTGCTCATAGATCGCATGGGCGTCAGCCGCGACGAGGTCGTGGAATGGGAGGGCGTGTCCGAATTCGACGGCCCGGCGGCGCGCACGCCCTTCCTCTCGCTGCTCTTTGCGCCCGCCGACTACACCGCGCAGTGGCAAGCGGCCGGCGATCTGTCGGCGGCGACCACCGGGATTTCCGGCGCGGTGTTCGCCGCCGACGGGCAGGAGGCGCAGGGGATTGCGCTGCTGATGCGCGAGGCAATCGAAACGCCGGGGCGCACCGCCGCGCTGGTGACGCCCGATCGCGGACTGGCCGAGCGCGTTGCGGCGGCGCTCGCGCGGTGGGGAATTTCGGTCGACGACAGCGCCGGCCAGCCGTTGTCGCGGACGCCGCCGGGGGCGCTGCTGCTGCTGCTTGCCGAGCTTGCGGCCGGTTTCGATCCGGTCGCGCTGGTGTCGTTGCTCGGACACCCGCTGGTACGAAAGGGTGAAGCGCGGACGGCGTGGCTCGACCAGTTGCGCCGGCTCGATCTGGCCCTCCGCGAGCCGGGACTGACGCCGGGATGGGATGGCGTTGGCGCGCGCATTGCCGAACGGGCGGCCGATCCGAAAGCGCGCGGACATGGCCAAGCAACCGAATTGCAGCCCTGGTGGGAAGAGGTTTCGGGCGCGCTCGGCGCTGCGCTGGCGCCCTTCGCGGGGCCGGCGGCGCCGATCGAGCTTCTTGCCGCGCTCCAGAAGGGGGTCGAGTGGCTGACGGGCGACGCGATATGGTCGGGCCCCGCGGGGCGGATGCTCGCCGAACTGTTCGACCAGTGGGCGCTTGCGCGCGGTGACGGCCCGGCGCTCGTCGATCCCGCCGATTTCCCGGTGATGCTCGCTCAGCTTCTGGCGCAGGCAAATGTGCGGCCGCCTTACGGCGGGCACCCGCGTCTCTTCATCTGGGGGCTGCTGGAGGCGCGATTGCAGCGCGCCGGTCTGATGATCCTGGGGGGGCTCGACGAGGGGCGCTGGCCTGCGGCGACGCAGCCCGATCCATGGCTCGCCCCCGGCATTCGCCGGTTGATGGGTCTGCCCGCGCCCGAACGGCAACAGGGAATGGCGGCGCATGATTTCGCGGGGGCGCTCGCGGGACAGGAAATCGTCGTCACCCGCGCCGAGCGCAGCAGCGGCGACCCGGCAGTGGCGTCGCGCTTCTGGCTGCGTCTCGCGGCGCTCGCCGGCGACTTGCCCGAACCCGCACCGGGCGGCGTTCCGGTAACGCGGCTTGCGGCCGAACTCGATGTGCCACCGGGCGGGGCGCAGCCGGTCGACAAACCCGCGCCGCGGCCGCCTGCCGCGGATCGGCCGCGCCGGATCAGCGTCACCGGCGTCGACAGGCTCGTGCGCGATCCCTTCGCCTTTTACGCCGACCGGATGCTCGGTCTGTCGGCGCTCGATCCGCTGAGCGCCGCGCCCGACCCGCGCTGGCGCGGAACGCGCGTGCACAAATTATTCGAGGACTGGGTGCGCGGCGGCGCGACGCGCGAGGGATTCGAAGCCGAACTGGCGGCGCTCGACAAGGATCCCGCGCTCGATGCGATCGCGCGCGCCTTCTGGCTGCCGCGGATCGAGCCCGCGCTGCGCTGGGCGGCGGCGCAGCTATGGAATGCCGAAGAGCGCAAACCGGCGATGGTCGAGGCGCAGGGCGAATTGATCGTCGACGGAATAACGCTCCACGGCAAGGCCGACCGGATCGACCGCGACGCCGACGGCCATCTGTCGATCGTCGATTACAAGTCCGGCGGCGCGCCGAGCGCGAAGGCAGCGTTCGAAAAGCTCGACAACCAGCTCGGGCTGCTGGGGCTGATCGCACGCGAAGGGGGCATGAAGGACATCGAGGCTGCGCCGGTCGCAAACCTCGAATATTGGAGCCTCCGGCCCGATCGCCGCGCCGGGGGAGCGGGAAAAATCTCGAACACCTATGGACCCCGCAACGACCTCAAGAGCGCGGACGCAGCGATCGACCATGCTGCCGACGCGCTATCGGACCTTGCGGCGCGCTACCTGTTCGGCGACGCGCCTTTCGGCCCCGGCGATGGCGCCGGCTATGGCGATTATGATCAGCTGATGCGGCGCGACGAATGGTTCGGACGCGGGGAGGCCGACTGATGGCGAAACCTGGAGGCCTTGCGACGCTCGACCCGCGGCAAAGAACCGCCGCCGACCCCGAACAGCATGTATGGCTCGGCGCGTCGGCGGGGACAGGCAAGACGCAGGTCCTGTCGGCGCGCGTACTGCGGTTGATGCTGGACGGCGTCTCGCCCGAGGCGATCCTGTGCATCACCTTCACCAAGGCGGGCGCGGCGGAAATGGCGCACCGCATCCACGAGCGGCTCGCGGCGTGGGTGCGGATGGACGACGGCGATTTGCGCCTCGACCTGCGGGCGCTGGGGCTCGACTGGGATCGGCCCGGGCTGATGACGCGGGCGCGATCGCTGTTCGCGACGGTAATCGATAGTCCCGGCGGCGCGATCCGCGTCCAGACGATCCATGCCTTTTGCCAGACGTTGCTCGCGAGCTTCCCGCTCGAGGCGAAGCTGCTGCCCGGTTTCCGGGCGATCGAGGAGGACGAGGCGGCGGCCTTGCAGCGGACGGTCCTGACAGACCTCCTCGAAGCGGGAGACGAGCGCGCCCTGTTGCGCGATTCGGCGGCGATGCTGTCGCGGCGGCTGGGGCAGGAATCGGCCTTGTCCTTCCTGTCGAACTGTGCGGCGGCGTTCGGCGGTCCGCGCGCGATGTTGCCGCCGTCGGCGCACGATCTTCGCGCGGCCCTCGATCTGCCGGGCGGCGATCCCGATGACTGGATCACGGCCGAACTGGCGGCGGGGGCGATCGCCGACGACGATATTCGCGCGGTGGCGACGAGCGGCGCGAACTGGGGGACGAAGACCGGGCTTGCCTGTTCGGATGTGATGGTTGGCTGGCTGATCGCCGACCCGGCGAAGCGCACCGCGATGCTCGGCGAACTCATCGGCTGCTTCCTGACCGGCAAGGGCGATTTGCGTGCCGATTTTGCGGGCGAAAAGGGCAAGATGACCGACTGCGTCGACAGCGCGGTCCGGATCGTCGAGGCGGCGCAGGCGCTCGTCGGCACCGCGACCGCGATGCGCGTCGCCGACGACCTGGCCGCGGCGTGGAAGCTCGGGAGCCGGTTCGCCGAAGCCTATGCGCTCGCGAAGCGCGAGCAGGGGCTCGCCGATTTCGACGACCTGATCACGCTCGCCGGCTCGCTGCTGCGCGTCAGCGGTTTCGGCGAATGGGTGCGCTTCAAGCTCGACCAGCGCACCGACCATATTTTGGTCGATGAGGCGCAGGACACCAACATGCGCCAGTGGGGCATCGTCGAGGCGCTGGCGCGCGAATTTTTCGCGGGCGAGGGGGCGAAGGGCGATCTGATCCGCACCATGTTCGCGGTCGGCGACCGCAAGCAGGCTATCTTCGGTTTTCAGGGTACCGACCCAGAGGCCTTCGAGGGCGCGAAGCAGATATTCGGTCTTTATGGCGACCGCGCCGGCAACCCGCTGAGGCTCGTCGATCTCGTCTCCAACTATCGCTCGACCCCGGCGTTGTTGTCGGTGGTCGATGCCTGGCTGGCGGCCGGCGGGACCGAGGCGATGGGGCTCGCCGGCGAAGAGCCGCCGCACCGGCCGTTCCGCGAGGTCCACGCCGGGCAAGTCGAATTGTGGCAACCGCTTCCCGTCGGCAAGGCGCTCGATCCCGAAGCCGAAGAGGGCGAAGACGGGGAGGGCGACGGAAGCGCGCCGGCTTCCGACCCTGCGTCGATGCGGCTCGCCAAGGCGATTGCCGCCGAGGTGCAGGACTGGATCGCCAATGGCAAGGATGGCCGGCCGGTCGCGCCAAGAGACATCATGATCCTCGTCCGGCGCCGCCGCGACCTTGCGGCACGCATCGTCGCGCGCTTGCAGGCGTTGCATGTGCCGGTCGCGGGTGTCGACCGGTTCGCGCTGACACAGCCGCTCGCCGTGCAGGACCTGATCGCGGCAATGCGCTTCGCCGTGCAGCCGCTCGACGATCTCAATCTCGCGTCGCTGCTCGTGTCACCGCTGATCGGTTGGACGCAGGACGAGCTGTATGTGCGCACCCACAAGCGCGGTCGCGCCGCGCTGTGGGAGCATCTCCGCGCGACGGCCGACGACATGCCCGCGGCGACGATGGCGGCGCTGCGCCATTTGCTCGGCATGGCCGATTTCACGACGCCGTTCCGCTTTCTTGAGAGCGTCCTGTCGGGGCCGATCGACGGACGGCGGCGGCTTTATGCACGGCTGGGCCGCGAGGCGCGCGATCCCATCGACGAACTTTTGAATCAGGCACTCGCGTTCGAACAGCGCGAGACGATGTCGTTGCTCGGCTTCGTGACGCAGATCGAGGGAAGTGCGGCCGACATCAAGCGTCAGACCGAGGCGCGCAGCGACGTCGTGCGGGTGATGACCGTGCATGGATCGAAGGGTCTGCAGGCGCCGATCGTCATCCTGGCCGATGCGACCGACGACGCTGGGATCGGGCATCGGCCGTTCAGCGTCGATGTCGCGGGATGGGAGAAGTTGCCCGTGTTCGCGTTGCCTGCCGACGAGCGGCACGGCAAGCTTGCCGACGCCTATGCCGCCGCGGCGAAGGCGGCGTCGGAGGAACATTGGCGGCTTTTCTATGTCGCGATGACGCGCGCCGAGGAAGTCCTCGTCGTCGCGGGGGTGACGAAGAAGCCCGACCGCACGGTCTCCGAGACGAGCTGGCATGCGGCAGCCGAAAGCGTACTGGCTGGGATGGGCAGCGAATGGGAAGATGCGGGGCCGTTGTGGGGCCAGCGCCGCGTCCACCGTGCCAATGCGGGTAAATGGGCAAAAAGGGCCAGCGCCGCGAAGATTGCGGCACCACCCCTCGTCGTTCCCGACTGGGCGCTGCGGCCCGCGCCCGAGGAAGCTCGCCCGCCGCGCCCGCTGGCGCCTTCGGCGCTCGGCGAAGACGATGTCGCGGTGCCGCCACAGGGCGTCGCGCGCGTCGCGGCGGTCGAACGCGGGCTGTTGCTGCACGCTTTGTTCGAGCGGCTTCCTCCTGTCGCTCCCGAGAAACGTCGTACGGCGGCGCTGCGCTGGCTCGTCCCTCAGGCCCCGGGGCTGACCGAGTCGGCGCGGGCCGCGATGGTCGACGAGGTGCTGACCATTCTTGACGATCCTGACCATGCCGCGCTGTTCGGCCCCGGAAGCCTTGCCGAGGTTCCCTTGTCGGCGGTGGTTGACGGGGCGGTCATCGCGGGGATCGTCGATCGCCTGCTCGTTACCGAAAGCGGAGTGACCGTGATCGATTACAAGACGGGACGACGCGTGCCCGATGACGCGGCCGCCGTTGCGCCCGCCTATCTCCGCCAGATGGCGGCGTATCGCGACGCGCTCGGTGTGATCTTCCCCGGAAGGCGCGTCGAGGCGGCGCTGCTCTACACTGCCGCACCGCGGCTGATCCGGCTGGGCGACGCGCTGCTCGACGCGCACAAGCTGGGCTTGGCGGCAACCAAGGCGAATTTGCCGGGTTGAGCCCTTGAGCCGGACGCACCGACGCCCTAGCTTGGGGGCAACGATATTTCAGGAGACTCTCATGGGTACCAAAGCCATTACCGACGCGAGCTTTCAGGCCGACGTCATCGACAGCGACACCCCCGTTCTGGTCGATTTCTGGGCCGAATGGTGTGGTCCGTGCAAGATGATCGGTCCCTCGCTCGAGGAAATCTCCGACGAACTCGCGGGCAAGGTCGTGATCGCCAAGCTCAACATCGACGATCACCCCGACGCGCCGAGTAAATATGGCGTGCGCGGTATCCCGACGATGATCCTGTTCAAGAACGGCGAGATCGCCGACACCAAGGTCGGCGCGGCGCCGAAGAGCGCGCTCAAGGGCTGGCTCGAAAGCGCGCTGTAAGGAATGATGGGCCCCGGCGAAAACCGGGGCTTTTTTCAGGTCAGCGGGATCATCACCTGACCGGCATAGCCCGGCCGTGACCTGAGCCGCGCGTACCATTCCTCGACATAGGGCAGCGCGGGCCGCTCGATATCGAGCGAAAAATATGTGTGCGCATAAACGCCCATCGGAATATCGCCTATTCCGAACCCGGCGCCCGATAGCCACGGCGCTTGCGCCAGGGCGGCGTCGAGTGTTTGCATCCGCTTTGCGCAGCGCTCGGCGGACGCGACAATCGCCGCTGGATCGCGCTGGTCAGCGGTTGTGCGAACGAGGTTGACGAAGGCATCGCGCTGGCCTTCGGCATAGTCTATCTGCCAGTCCATCCACTTGTCCGCGACGGCTCGCGCCGCGGGATCGGACGGCCAGAACCGTTCGCTGCCATGCCTCGCGGCGAGATAGCGCAGGATTGCGTTCGATTCCCACAGGACGAAACCATCATCCTCGATCGTCGGGATCAGCGCGTTCGGATTTTTCGCCAGATAGCCGGCATCCATGCCGAACCGCCCACCGACATTGTGGCGCTCGAAGGACAGGCCGAGTTCGACCGCGAACCATGCGACCTTCTTCACATTGTGCGAATTGAGGCGACCCCAGATGGTGAGCATCGGCGTCAGCTCCGATAGTCGGCGTTGATGCTGATGTAGCCGTGCGTCAGGTCGCAGGTCCATACGGTCGCGCGGCCGTCGCCGAGGCCAAGGTCCGCGCCGACGCGGATCTCCAGCCCCTTCAGATGCGCCGCCACGGGCGCCTCGTCATAGCCGTCGACCGGCAGGCCGTCCTTCGCCACCCAATGATCGCCGAAACGGATCGCGAGCCGGTCGCGGTCGGCGGGTTCGCCGGCCTTGCCGACCGCCATCACGACGCGGCCCCAGTTGGCGTCCTCGCCTGCGACCGCGGTCTTTACCAGCGGCGAGTTGGCGATGGCAAGCGCGACGCGCTTGGCGCTGTCGTCGCTGACCGCGCCGGTCACCTGCACCTCGATGAACTTGGACGCGCCCTCGCCATCGCGCACAACCTGCTGCGCAAGATCGAGCGCGACCTCGCGAATCGCGGCGTACAGCGCGTCGGCGCCCGGATCGTCGCGGGTCTTCAGCGTTGCGTTGCCCGCCTGCCCCGTCGCGAAGAGCAGCACCGTGTCGCTGGTCGAGGTATCGCTGTCGACGGTGATGCTGTTGAAGCTGCCGCCCGTCGCCTCGCTCAGCATGTCCTGCAAAAGCGTGGGTGCAACCGCGGCGTCGGTGAAGATATAGCCGAGCATCGTTGCCATGTCGGGTGCGATCATCCCCGATCCCTTGACGATCCCTGCGACATGGACGGTGCGGTCGCCGACGATCGCGCTCGCTGACGACCCCTTGGCGAAGGTGTCGGTGGTGCCGATCGTTTCGGCGGCAGCCTCCCACGAGCAGGGCGCGGCGGTCAGCGCGGCCTCGACCCCGGCGCGTGCCTTGTCCTTGGGGAGCGGCACGCCGATGACGCCGGTCGAACTGACGAACACTTCGCTTGGCGCGCAGCCAAGGTGGGCGGCGACTTGTTCCATGATCTGCTCGACCGCTTCGCGGCCGCGATAGCCGGTGAAGGCATTGCTGTTGCCCGCGTTGACGATCAGCGCGCGGCCAATGCCGCCCTTGACCTGTTCGCGGCCGAGTTCGACTTCGGACGAGCAGCAGATGTTGCGCGTGAACACGCCGGCCACGGTCGTGCCGGGTGCGAGCTCGACATAGGTCAGGTCGCAGCGGTCCCAATTCTTGTACTGCGCGCGCGCAACACGAAGGGTGACCCCGGCGATGGGTGGCAGGGCCGGAAATGAGTCGGGGGCGAGCGGCGCGCGGGTGGTGCTGCCGCCCGCGTAACCGCTACGCCCCCGA
>JAEWIL010000071.1 GCA_023387085.1 Pseudomonadota bacterium
ATCGCGCGCAAGCCAGCCCTGCACACGGTCGGCCGCGTTACCGTCCAGCGGATCGAGCGCGCCGCCGGGCGCCAGCGCAGCGTCGATCGCGCGGCGGCGGTCGGCGGCAGCGGGCCAGCGCAGCTTCATTGCGCCGCGCGCGGCATGGAGCGCCGACGCCAGCGCACCGAGCCGCGAGGGAAGCAGCGCCTCGATCCGCTGGCGGACCGCCTTGGCGAGCCCTGCCGAGGCGCCGCCGGTGCCGATCGCGATCGTGACTGGGGCGCGGTCGACGATCGCGGGGGTCGTAAAATCGCAGAGGTCGGGGCGATCGACGACATTGACGAGCAGGCCGCGCGCGCGGAGATCGGCGGCCACCGCCTCGGCGCCCTCGTCGAGCGCGACGAAGGCGAGGCTGGCGCCCTCTTCCCATGCGGGGACGATCCGCCCGCCCGCGCGCGCAATCAGCCGCGCCTTGGCCTCGGCCGCCTCCCCCTCCCCGGCCAGCACGACCGTGCGGCCGGCGAGGTTCAGGAAGATGGGGAGTTGGTGCATGGAACGGGCTTATAACAGGAAAAGCGCCATTGCGAGCGGAGCGAAGCAATCCCCAGTGCGCGATTCAGCCGGTCGATAGCTGGGGATTGCTTCGTCACTACGCTCCTCGCAATGACAATCCTCGTCAGTCGATCCAGTCGGGCACGCGCTCGGCGGCCATGATCGTGCCCGCCGCGATGCGGTCGGCGACGGTGACATAGCGGTCGCCGTCGACGAGCACCTCGGGCACGAGGCTGCGGCTGTTGTAAGTCGAGGCCATCGTCGCGCCATAGGCGCCGGCGGTGCGGAAGACCGCGAGGTCGCCCGATTCCACCGCGTCGATCACGCGATCGCGCGCGAAGGTGTCGCCGGTCTCGCACACCGGGCCGACGATCGACGCGGTCATCTTCCCGCCGGTCGGCTTGACCGCGACGAAATCGTGATACGCATCGTAGAGCGCGGGCCGTGCGAGGTCGTTCATCGCCGCGTCGACGATCACGAAGGGGTTGGTCGCGCCCGGCTTGACCCACAGCACCTCGGTCAGGAGGACGCCGGTGTTCCCCGCAATGACGCGGCCGGGTTCGAACATCAGGGTGACGTCCCAGTCCCTGGTCACGCGCGCGACCATCGCGCCATAGTCCGCGGGGCTCGGCGGGTTGTCGTCGGGCTTGTACGGCACACCGAGACCGCCGCCGAGATCGACATGGGTGATGCTGTGCCCCGCAGCGCGGAGGTCGGCGATGAGCCGCCCGACGCGCTCGAACGCCGCCTCGAGCGGATCGAGGCTGGTGAGCTGGCTGCCGATATGGAGCGCGATGCCGCGCATCTGAAGCCCCGGCAGCGCGGCGAGGCGGCCGAAGATTTCGGGCGCGACGTCGATGCCGACGCCAAACTTGTTCTCGGCCTTGCCGGTCGAGATTTTCGCGTGGGTGCCCGCGTCGACGTCGGGATTGACGCGCAGCACCGCGGGCGCCGTCATCTCCTTGCGCGCCGCAATCTCGGCGAGCGCGACACCCTCGGGCTCATGCTCGATATTGAACTGGCCGATGCCGCGGTCGAGGCCCTGGGCAAGCTCGGCGCGCGTCTTGCCGACGCCCGAGAAGACAATGTCCTCGGGCGCCATGCCCGAGGCGAGCGCGCGTTCGAGCTCGCCGCCCGACACGACGTCGGCGCCATAGCCCTGCCGCGCGAGGACGCGCAGCACGCCGAGGTTGGGGTTGCACTTGATCGCGAAGGCGATGTGCTTCCTGGGGATGTCCTTCAGCGCGTCGGCGAACACCTGGGCATGGCGTTCGAGCGTCGCGCGCGAATAGACATAGACGGGGGTGCCGATTTCCTCGGCAATGCGGGACAGCGAAATATCTTCGGCGTGGAGAACGCCGTCGCGGTATTCAAAATGGTCCATCGAAGGAAGTCCTGTGACTCAGCCCGGAGGCGGAAGATCGAAATCGTCGGGTTCGCGTTTCTCGGACCGTTTGAGAAGTTCGTCGCTGCGCGTCGGCAAAGCCTGCGCGTCAGGCGTCGTAAGCTCCTCGGTTGTGGGCGCGCGGGTCGCGCCGACGGGTATCGCCGCGGCCGGCTGGTTCGCCGCGGGCTTCAGATCTTCCTTGGCTCCGCACGCGCCGAGCAGCGCGGCGGCGGCCAATGTGGTAACAAGGATGCGGCGCGTCGCCATCAATCGCTTCCTTCCAGCGCGCCGCGGGCGGCGGCGATCGCTTCCCTTACCCTGTCGGGCGCCGTCCCGCCATAGCTGCGGCGACTGGCGACCGACGCCTCGACCGTGAGCGCGGCGAGCGCTTCGGGCGTCACCGCAGCGTGGATCGCCGCCGCCTCGCTCGCGGGCAGCGCCGACAGCTCAACGCCGAGTTCCTCGGATCGTTTCACGCAGGCGCCGACGATATGATGCGCCTCGCGGAACGGGACCCCGGCCTCGCGCACCAGCCAGTCGGCAAGATCGGTCGCGGTCGAATAGCCCGAGGCGGCGAGGGCGCGCATCCGGTCGGTGCGGAAGGTCAGCGTTTCGACCATGCCGGTCATCGCGGCGAGCGACAGCGCGAGCGCGTCGAAGGCGCCGAAGACGGTCTCCTTGTCGTCCTGCAAATCCTTCGAATAGGTGAGCGGCAGGCCCTTCACGATCACCGACAGCCGCTGGAAGGCCCCGAGCAACAGCCCCGCGCGCCCGCGCACCAGTTCGGCGGCGTCGGGATTGCGCTTCTGCGGCATGATCGAGCTGCCGGTCGACCAGGCATCGGGCAGGCTGACAAAGCCGAAGGGCTGGCTGGCCCAGATGACAATCTCTTCGGCGAGGCGCGACAAATGGATCGCGGCGATCGACGCGGCGGCGCAGAATTCGAGCGCGAAGTCGCGGTCGGAGACGGCATCGATGCTGTTCGCCATCGGGCGGTCGAAGCCGAGCGCGTCGGCGGTCGCGTGGCGGTCGACCGGAAAACCGGTCCCCGCGAGCGCGGCGGCGCCGAGCGGCGATTCGTTGAGCCGCGTGCGGGCGTCGCCGAAACGGCCACGGTCGCGCCCGAACATCTCGACATAGGCGAGCAGGTGATGACCGAGCGTAACCGGCTGCGCGACCTGGAGGTGCGTGAAGCCCGGCATGATGCTGCCCGCATGTTCGTCGGCGCGGGCGAGCAGCGCGGTCTGGATAGCCTTCAGCCCGGCGTCGATCCGCCCGCACGCCGCCCGCACCCAGAGGCGGAAATCGGTCGCGACCTGATCGTTGCGCGAGCGCGCGGTGTGGAGCCGTCCGGCGGCTTCGCCGACAATCTCCTTCAGCCGCGATTCGACGGTCATGTGAATATCTTCGAGCGCGAGATCGACGGGCACGCCATTCGCCGCGAATTCGCCTGCAATCTGTGCGAGGCCGCAGTCGATCGCCACGGCATCCTTGGCGGCGAGGATTCCGGTCGCCCCCAGCATCGCGGCGTGGGCGCGGCTGGCGGCGATATCCTCTTCCCACAGCCGCTTGTCGACCGGGATCGAGGCGTTAATTTCTTGCATGATCGCCGCGGGTCCGCCACCGAAGCGGCCGCCCCACATGCTGTTACTGTCCGGAGTATCCGCCATTTTCCGAGTCCAAAACATCAAGCTGATGATCCTGCCGCTCGCGCTGGCCGGATCGACGATCGCGGGCTGCGATAGGGAAAAGGCCGGCGGGGAGCAAGCGGCAGACCCCAAAGCAAATATTTCGCAAGGCGAAGCGAAGGATGCGCGCGGGGCCGAGACCTTCCAGCATCAGGTCGACCGGAGCCATGCCGGCAAGGCGGCGCCCGCCGTCACCTTTCGCGGTCCCGACGATGCCCCGGTGACGCTGGCGGCGTTCAAGGGCAAGCCGGTGCTGGTCAATCTGTGGGCGACCTGGTGCGCGCCGTGCGTCGCCGAAATGCCGACGCTCGACGCGCTGGCGGCGAAGCAGGGCGAGGCGATGACCGTGGTCGCGGTCGCACAGGACCTGCAGGGCGCGACGGTGGTCGATCCGTGGTTCCAGAAGGCGGGGCTGAAGGCGCTCCAGCCCTATCTCGATCCGGAGAACAAGCTGCTCGACGCGGAAAACGGCGTTTTGCCGACGAGCATCTTCTACGACGCGAGCGGTAAGGAAGTGTGGCGAGTGGTGGGGGCGATCGACTGGCAGGGCGGCGAGGCGAAGGCGTTGCTGGCGGAGGGCGGGGTCTAAAAGGCAGATCCTCCCTGCGAAGCCGTGGGGAGGGGGACCATCCGAAGGGTGGTGGAGGGGCCGCGAGCGCAGCGAGCGATTGCGCGCTCGGCCCCTCCGTCAGCGCTTCGCGCTGCCACCTCCCCATCGCTACGCGACAGGGAGGAGTTGGAAAGCGAAGAGGGCGAACGCGCGCGGCGTCCGCCCTCTCCTACCCGGGCAAGGGCCGGGTTAAGGGGCCGCGTTATCAGCCGCCGACCGTCACGCGGCCGGTGCGATAGCCTTTCTTGCGCATTTCCTTGACATAATCCTTGTCGGCATCGACGACTTCACTGGTCCATTCGTCCCACGCATCCCACCGATCCTCGCGGTCGGTCGCGTGGCGAAGGTCGCTGACCAGCTCCTTCTCGGCCTCGAGAATGTCGGTTTTATAATTATACCAATATTGGTTGTAGACGCCGGCGATCGGCACCGTGCGAATTTCGGGGCGGTCGAAGCCCGGCGGCATCGATCCATAGGGAACCGCCGCAACGGCGGCGGTGGCGGGGAGAGCCAGCAGCAAGGCGAAACTCGTCACTTTCTTCATCGTTCTTCTCCTTGGGACCCTGTTGGTCAGGAGAAGAACGAAGGAGGCCCGGCTTTTCTTCACGGCCCGACGGCGATTCCGCACGGCCCGCGGTGGAATCGTCCGCCAATGCCGTCATTGCGAGCGAAGCGAAGCAATCTTCAGCCTTCGTCGCGATGGGACGGCAGCGGGAGATTGCTTCGTCGCTTCGCTCCTCGCCATGACGAAAAAAGGTCGGACCTAGCCCGGATGCGCTTCGTCGCCGACGCTCGAGCGGAGCAGGCCGCGAAACACCTCTTGCGCGTCGCGCCGGCCCTGGGTCACATCGAACACGTCGCGCGCGATCGGCATCGCGAGCCCGTATTTGTCGGCGAGCGCCATCACCGTCGGGGCGCTCTTCACGCCCTCGGCGACCATGTTCATCCCCGCAATGATCTCGTCGATGTGGCGCCCCTTGCCGAGTTCTACCCCGACATGGCGATTGCGGCTGAGCGGGCTGGTACAGGTCGCGATCAGATCGCCCATGCCGGTGAGCCCGGCGAACGTCTCGGGCCGCCCGCCCATCGCGACGCCGAGCCGCGTGATTTCGGCAAGCCCGCGCGTCATCAGCCCGGCGCGCGTATTGTCCCCCGCACCGAGCCCGTCGCCCATGCCGACCGCGATCGCGATGATATTCTTGAGCACCCCGCCAAGCTCGCAGCCGAGCAGGTCGGTGTTGGTGTAGACGCGGAACAGCCCCGAGTGGAACACCGGCTGGAGCGCGCGGACGACGATCTCGTCCTCCATCGACAGGACGCTCGCCGCTGCCTGTCCGGCCATGATCTCGCGCGCCAGATTGGGCCCGGTGAGGACGCCGACGGGATGGCCGGGAAGCACTTCCTCGATCAGCTCGGTCATACGTTTGCCCGAGGCGAGTTCGAGGCCCTTCGTGAGGCTGATCACCGGCACCCAGGGGCGAAGATGCTGCTTTGCCTCCTCGAGCACGCCGCGAAAGCTGTGCGAGGGGACCCCCATCACGAGCACGTCGGCGCCCGCGACGACTGCCGCCATGTCGTTCGTCGCGCGGAGCGCGGATGGCAGCTTGATACCGGGCAGATATTTGCGATTTTCATGCTCGGCGTTGATACTGTCGACGGTTTCGGCATCGCGCGCCCACAGCGTGATCGGCGCGTTGCGCGACACGACCGACGCCACCGTCGTTCCCCAGCTGCCGCCGCCGAGCAGCCCCACCTTCAACCGCATGCCTCTCTCCCTGTTATGGCGGGAGACTGGCGCGCATTTCAGGGCTTGGCAAGAAAGCCCTTCATCACCGCCGCGGTCGCCTTCGGGTCCTCGATCATCGGGACATGTCCGACATGTTCGAAGATATGGCTGCGGCTTCCCGCGATGCCGGCTTCGAGCACCGGAACGCAGCTGACATCGAGCAGCCGGTCGTGGCGGCCCCAGATGATCAAGGCCGGCACCTTCACCTCGCCGAGCCGGTCGTTGAGCGGATGGTCGCGCCCCTCGATCGCAATGACCCAGAAAATGCCGTCGAGCAGATCGCGATATTTGAGCGCGTCGGCGTAAAGCGCCGGTTTCAGCCGCGCCGGAACATAGGGCGGCTTGTGGACGACCATCGCGATCAGCCGATCGGCATCGTCCAGGTTGGCCAGGACGAGCGGATTATATGTCTCGTCCGCCGCCTGTTTCTGAAGATCGCTTTCATTGGCGCCGTTGACGCCCGCATTGTTGAGCAGGATCAGGCTGGCGAGCGCGTCGGGATAGTCGATCGCATAGCGCAGCGCGATCCAGCCGCCCATGCTGTTGCCGCCGACATGCGGCCGCTGCAGGCCGAGCGTATCGGCAAATGCCTTCAGCCGCGCGGTCTGGGCCGCGATGTCAAAGGCGAGGTCGGGGTTGCGCTCATTCTCGCCAAAGCCGGGCAAGTCGGGGGCGACGACATGATAGTCGCGCGTGAGATAGGGCGCGATCATCGACCAGTTATCCTTGTCGCCCGCAAAGCCGTGGACGAGCAGCAGCGTCGGCTTGGCCGGATCGCCGCCCTCCAGATAGGGCCAGGTGCGGCCGTCGACGGTGACCGCGCGCCGCACCATGCCGCCGCGCCGGCGCAGCATCCCGCGGCCGAGCGCGACAAGACGGCCGGGGAAGACAAAATACATCAACGCGAGCGCGATCAGCGGTGCGACAAGAAGGATGAGAAGGATTTTCATGCGGACCTTCCTTGCGCCACATGCGCATCGAACCAACCGGTCAGATCGTCCAGCACGGCATCTTGCTCTGGCTCGTTATAGATTTCGTGGAACAGGCCGGGATAGATCTTCAGGCTCTTGTCGGTCGATCCGACATGGTCGAACAGATATTGAGACCCCGCGACCGAGGCGAGGCTGTCCTTCTCGCCATGCTGGAGCAGGATCGGCAACGTGATGAGCGGAGCCCCCGCTTGCGCCGCCGCCATCGCGTCCATGAACTCCTTGCCCAGCCGCGCGCCGATCTTGCCGCCGTAGACAAGCGGGTCGGCGCGATAGGCCGCGACGACTTCGGGGTCGCGGCTGACGCCACCCGCGTCGAGCGACAAGACGCCGAGGCGCGGGAAGAAGCGCGAGAGGAAGCGGCTGATCCAGACCGTGAAGCGCGACGGCGGTTCGGCGGGGACGATCGCCGGACCCGAGAGCGCGGCGGCAACGAACGCCTGCTGCCGCTCGATCAGGAACAGGGTCGCGATCAGCCCGCCCATGCTGTGGCCGAGGAGCAGGCGCGGAGTGCCGGGGTGGTTCGCCTCGACCAGCGCCAGCAGTTCGGACATGCCGTCGAGAAACGCCGAAAAGCGCGGCACGAAACCGCCCTCGCCGTCCGACCGGCCGTGCCCCCAATGGTCGACCGCGTAGATCGCATAGCCCGCGTCGGTGAGCCGCTTGGCGACATGGCCATAGCGCCCGGCATGTTCGGCATAGCCGTGCGCGAGCAGCACCACCGCTTTCGGCGCGCCGGCAGGCAGCCAGTGGGTGACGTGCAGCTTCGCCCCGGCACCGGCCGATCCCGCGGGCAGGACCAGCGATGCCGTAGTCAACGCACGGCCTTTTTCAGCGCCGAACTGCGGTGGCCCGGGCCGTCGTCGCCGGTCCTGTCGATCTTCGCGAGGATCGCGTCGAGCGCGCGGCTGATCGCGGTCTGCGTCCGCACCATTTCGACCTTGGGCCACGCGGTGCGCTGGCCGGTGTCGATCAGCTCGTCGATATCCTCCTGCGCCAGATCCGACAGGATCTTGGTCGGCGACCAGAATTTGGGCGGTCGGATGATGTTGATGTCGCCCGTATATTCCTGGTTGATCACCGACCGCGCCAGATTGGCGACGCTGTTGAGCGGCGGGATCAACTCGAGCGGCTTCTGGAAAATCACCATGTTCGCGTTGAGCCACGCCTTGAAGGTGGTCATCGACGCGTGCTGAATGGCCTCGATCGGGGCCATCTGCTTGCGCGTGTCGGTCGCGAAGGGCAGCGCGAGCGGGTTCGCCTGGCTGACGATATGGTGATTGACGCCATAGAGGCGTTCGAGCCGCTTGGTCGGGATGTCGTGCGTCACCGATCCGTCGACCCAGCGCCGGTCGGGCTGGTACGGGACGCGGCTGCCGCTCTCGTCGCGCGCCATCAGCATGACGGGCGGAAAGACGCCGGGGACCGCGCACGACGCCAGCACCGCCTCGCGGATCAGCACGTTCGGCGCGGTGATCGCGTTGAGCAGGCGGCCGTTCTGATATTTCTCGGCCGGCGCGACCGAGACGTTCAAATGGCGGCCGCTGATCTCATAGGCTTCCTGAAAGGTCAGGTCGGGGATCAGCTCGGCGAGCCGGCCGCGCACCTCGTCGGGCGCGAGGCGCTTCATTTCGGGATCGCGTTCCGGATTGGCGAGCCGCCTGCTTTCAAGGAAGGGGCCGACGTCGGCATCCTTGCGCGTGCAGACGATCGCCGCGACGATCGACCCGCCGCTCGACCCCGCGAGAATGTTCGGCAACACGCCCTCGCTCCACAGCGCCTTCACGACGCCGACGTGGAAGAAGAGAAAGCTGCCCGATCCCGAGAGCAGCAGCGCCGAGCGACCATAGCAATGCTGCGCACGGCGGAAGAAATCGCGCTTCTCCTCCCTGCCGACGCTGCGCGATGCCGCGATTTTCTCGAGCGCCGCGACGACTTCGGCGACATAGGCCTCGATCAGCTTCTTGGTGCCGAAGCGCGCCTTCTGATAGAGGCGCTCGTGCCCCATGCCGTCGATATTGCCGTGGATGCCCTCGTTGAGGACGAAGAGCAGCCCCTTGACGTCGCCCGCCGCCGACAGCGCGCGGAGCCTGTCCAGCCGCGCGCGGATCGCCTTGTAGTCGAAATGCCGGCTCTCGTCGGCGTCGCGCCACGCCAGCATCCCCGATTTCTTGTCATGCGCCTGCGCCGCCCTGGACCAGGCGGCATAGTCGGGCGCAGCGACGAGGTCGGCGTCGGCGCTGAGCGTCGGGGCAAAGATCATTCGGTCGTCCTGCGTTATTTCTGTTTCTTCGGATTCTTGCCGGTTGCGTTGCCTTTGGCAACCGGTTTCGCCCTGACTTTGGTGGCAGGTTTCGGGGCGGTGTTTGCTTTTGCCGCGCGTTTGGCAGCCGATTTCGCCGCCGCTTTCGGCTTTGCCGTAGCGGCCTTCGGTTTCGCCGGGTGTTTTTCGGGTTTCGGCGCCGCCGCCATCAGGTCGGCGAAACTTTCGTCGATGCATTCGCGGAAAAAGGCGATGTCGGGCATGATCGCGCGCTCGCTGATGATCGAAAAGGCGATGCGGCCATTGTAGCTGGGGGTCGCGATGAACAGGCCCATATTGTTCGCGAGCGGTGCCATGCCGTGCTGCTGCACGAGCTGCGCGCCCGCCAGATAGAGCGGCACCTGCGCGCCCGGCACGTTCGAGATGAACAGGTTGGTGCCGCGCACCGCGAAGCGTTCGCTGGTCAGGATGCGTGCGACCGCCGCCATCGTCGCGCCCGGGATATGCTGCGACAAATCGGTCATCAACCGCGCGCTGACCCCGGCCTTCGCCTCCTTTGCCTCGACGGTATAGTCGCGCACCGCCGCGAGCCGTTCGAGCGGATCGGCGATATCGGTGCGGATCGGCACACTCATCGCCGACACCTGATTGCCGGGCGTCGACGCCTTCCCGCCCTTGCCGCGCAAATTGATCGGCGCGACCGCGACAAGGCTCTCCTTCGGCAGCTCCTTGTGCTTTGCCAGATATTTGCGCAACGCGCCGCCGACGGTGGTCAGCACGACGTCGTTGACCGTCGCGCCCGGCACCTTCTTGCGGATCTCGGCGACGTCCGAGAGCGCGACGGTGGTCGCGTCGAACATCTTGTGCGGACCCACGGGCACGTTGAAGCGCGTTTCGGGAACCCCCGCGGTCATTCCGCCCTCGCTGATCGATTTCCGCGCCGAGGCGACGACGGCGGGCGAGACCTTGAGCAGCGCGTTCACGAACTTGACCGGCGACTGCATCGACGCCGACCAGGCGCGCGTCAGCGTCTCGGCGCTCGACGGCGCACGGCCAAGCTCCTCTGACGGTGGCGGCTCCGGAATCGCGGGCGTGCCGTTCGCGTCGATGTCGCTCATCGCGATGAAGGCGTGCGCGCCCGAGGCGCCGTCGACCGCGGCATGATGGACGCGGTGGAGCATCGCGAAGCTGCCCTTCGGAATGCCGGGAATGCGGTCGAGCCCCTCGATGATATAAATATCCCAGAGCGGGCGGTTCATATCCATCGGCTTCGAGAACCAGCGCGCGACCGCGATGCAGAACTGCCGCCAGTCGCCGGGTTCGGGCAGGCGCGCGTGGCTCATATGCGCCTCGATGTCGAAATGTTCGTCCTCGACCCAATAGGGGTGGTCGAGATCGAACGGCAGCCGGTGCAGCCGCCGCTTGAACAAGGGCGAGGTGTGGACGCGGCTTTCGACGTGGCGGATGATGTCCTTGAAACGGACGAAGCCGCCCGGAGCGGTCGAGGGGTCGTAGATATAGACCCCCATGATGTGGGTCAGATTGTTCGCGGTCTGCGTGTAGAGGAACTGGGCATCCTGCGCGCTGAGCTGTTTGAGCATCCTATCCTCCCGCGCCGTTGCCGATCGGCGACGGCTTCATGGTTTCAGAACCGGCAACGTGTCGGCGAGCGCCGTCGTCGACAGTCGCATCG
>JAEWIL010000087.1 GCA_023387085.1 Pseudomonadota bacterium
GTCCTGTCCGGGCAGCCGGTCGAGCAGCAGGTCGCCGGTCGCGGTGCGGCAGTCGTGCACGGCGGCGCTCGCGATCACGGGTGCGTCGGCAAGATGCGGCAGGCGCGCCGCGATCCACTGGCGCGCATCGGCAAGCGCGCGGGCGCCGGCATCGATATCGGCGCGGCGGTCGAAGCTGTCGGGGTCGACGCTGGCGTCGGGCGCGCTTTTCCAGACGCGGATGCCCACCCCCTCGACGTCAGGGAGCAGGTTGAAGCCATAGGCGCGATCGACGAAGGCTGGCATCGCGGGCGGCCGGAACTGGGTGTCGCCCTGCCCGGGGCCGAAGTGAAAGATTTGCTGGCGCGCGGCGGAGAGGCGCGCAGGCGGCAGCGTCTGCGGGAAAAGTTCGGTCAGCCAGGCACCGGTCGCATAGACGAGGCTGCGCGCGGTGCCGCCGTCGGGGAGCCGGTAGACGTCCTGCTTCTTGTCGCGCAGCGGCGCGGGCATCACGATGTCCTCGCATTCGACCTGCGCGTCGAGAATCGTTTCGAGCACCCCGCGGCGACCCGCGATCATCGCGCCCTTGGCGGCGTGCAGCACGGTCTCCTCGGGGCGCCACGCGATCCGGGCGAAACGGTCGCGAAGCCGCTCGCCGGTGGTGCGGTCGGCGCCGCGCGGGTCGGCGAAGCTGTCGGTCGCAGCGAGCGCGGTCACTGCCTCGCACGGCGTCAGGATCGGCAGGCTCGCGGTGTCGGACAGGCGCTGCCACGCCTCGCGGCTGTCCTCGACGAGCGCGGCGTACAGCGCGTCGCCGCCCTGCACGGGGTCAAGCATCATCGACGGCAGATTCGATGCGGCGCGGCCGTTACCGGCGCCATAGGCATCGAACAGCCGGACAGTGAGCCCGGCGCGGACGAGATGCCATGCGGTCCACGCGCCGAGCGCGCCGGCGCCGATCACCGCGACATCGGCATGCTTCGGCGGCGGCTTGGCGCCCTTGCGGCGGCGCGATGCGCGCGGTTCGGGCGGAGCCTTGGGTTTCGGTTCCTTCTTCGCGCCGCCGAGCGCGAGCGCGACGGGCACGGCGCCCAGCGCGGCGATCAGGCGGCGACGGTCGATCGTCATCCGCCGGTGCCGCCCTTCTTGTAATAGCGGTAGCCGCCGATCCAGGTTTCGAGCGGCACCATCTTGCGGATTTCGTCAGGGCTCGCGAGCAGCGGGTCGCTGTCGAGGATCACGAAGTCGGCACGCATCCCGGGCATCAGCGTGCCGAGCCGGTCCTCGGCGAAGGCGGCATAGGCAGCGGTTCGCGTATAGCCGTCGAGCGCGGTTTCACGGCTGACCGTCTCCTCGGGATGCCAGCCGCCCACGGGTTGTCCGTCGGCGCCGGTACGCGAGATGGCGGCGGCGATGCCGGGGAAGGGATTCGCGCTTTCGACCGGCACGTCGGACCCGAAGGCGAGGCGGACGCCGGCCTTTTCCATGCTGCGCCACGCATAGGCGCCCTTGAGCCGGTCGGGGCCAAGCCGCGCTTCGGCCATCAGCCGGTCGCTCGTCTGGTGCGTCGGCTGCATCGAGGCGATGACCTTGAGCTGCGCGAACTTCGGGATGTCGAGCGGATCGACGATCTGCGCATGTTCGATGCGCCAGCGGCGGTCGCCGGGCAGGTCGCGGGTCAGGTCGCCGATCGCGTCGAGCGCCTCGGCATTGGCGGCGTCGCCGATCGCGTGTACCGCAACCTGGAACTTGTCCATCGTCGCGCGCACCATCTTGTTGCGAAGCTGCGCGGGGGTGAGCAGGGGTAGTCCCTTCTGACCCGGCGCGTCGCTGTAATCGGCCTTGAGCCACGCGCCGCGCGAACCCAGGGCGCCGTCGAGATAGAGTTTCACCCCGACCATGCGTAGCTTGTCGTCATAGAGCCACGGGGTCGGCTCGCCGCCCGCGATCAGTGCCATATTGTCGATGTCGCGGCCGTAACTGAGGACGCGGATCGCAAGCTGTTTCTTGTCGCCGGCGCGGCGATAGGCCTGCCATTCCTGGATCGTCGTGCCCATGTCGGCGATGCCGGTGATTCCCTGCGACAGCAATTTCTGTTGGGCGAGGAGGAAGGCGCGGTCGAGGTCGCGCGCGAGCGGCTTGGGCTTCGCGGCATCGACGAGCTGGGTCGCGGCATCGACGAAGATGCCGCTCGGCTTGCCGCCCGCCATCTCGATCCGGCCGCCCTCGGGCGCCTTGGTCGCGGCGGTGATCTTCGCGGCGTTCATCGCCGCCGTATTCGCCCAGCCGGCGTGACCGTCGATGCGTTCGAGCCAGACGGGGCGGTCGGCGACCGCGGCGTCGAGGTCGGCGACGTTGGGGAAACGGCCGAGACCCCATTTCTCCTGATTCCAGCCCGACCCGATGATCCACGGAATTTCGGGATTTTCGGCGGCGTATTTCCGGATCGCGGCCTGCGCCTCGGCGAGGCTGCTGGTGCCCGAGAGGTCGAGCAGCATCAGCTGGAAGCCGAGCCCCATGACATGGCCGTGCGCGTCGATCAGCCCGGGGATCAGCGTGCGGCCCTTGCCGTCCTCCTTGAAATCGGGGCGTTCGGGGCGCTTGTCCTTGCGGTCGAGCAGCTGCTTGACCTTGCCGTCGCTGCCCACGAGCAGGCCGGTGAAGCGGACGACCTTGCCATCCTTGTCGAGTGTGATGCCGTTGACATTGTCGACGAGCGTGTCGGCGTGCGCGGGAGCGGCGAGGCACAGGGCGAGCGCCGTAAAGACAAAGCGCCTCACTTCGGCAGCCTCGTCACGAGCGAGCTGGTATCCTTGCGTCCGCCGCCGGCCCTTTGCACATCGGCATAGAATTGATCGACGAGGCTGGCGACGGGCAAGGTCGCGCCGTTAACCCGCGCTTCGTCGAGCGCGAGCCCCAGATCCTTGCGCATCCAGTCGACCGCGAAACCGAAATCGAATTCGTCCTTGGCCATCGTGCCCCAGCGGTTGAGCATCTGCCAGCTCGCCGCGGCGCCGCCCGACACGGCTTCGAACACCTTGTCGGTGTCGAGCTTCGACGCCTGCGCGAACCGCAGCGCCTCGGACAGGCCCTGTATCACCCCGGCGATCGCGATCTGGTTGACCATCTTCGTCGTCTGTCCCGCGCCGGGGCCGCCGATGTGGACCATGCGCGCGGCATAGGCCTGCATCACCGGCGCGGCGGCATCGAAGGCGGCCTGGGTGCCGCCGCACATGATCGACAGCGTCCCGTTCTGCGCGCCCGCCTCGCCGCCCGAAACGGGGGCATCGAGGCAGAGCAGTCCCAGTCCCTCGGCCTCGACCGACAATTGCCGGGCGATCCGCGCGGAGACGGTGGTATGATCGACGAACAGCGCGCCCTTGCGCATCGCCCGGAAAGCGCCGTCGCGGCCGAGCGTCACCTGCGCGAGATCGTCGTCGTTGCCGACGCAGGTCAGCACGACATCGGCGTCCCTGGCGGCCTCGGCCGGGGTCGATGCCGCGGTGCCGCCATGGGCGGCGACCCAGGCGTCGGCCTTGGCGCGCGTGCGATTGTAGACGGTGAGGGCATGCCCCGCCTTGACGAGGTGCCCCGCCATCGGTCCGCCCATGACGCCGGTGCCGATGAAAGTGACGCGCAATTTCTGTTCGCTCATGGGGCGATCCATAACCATGGTTTGCGCGGCGCGCCAGATAGGCTAGTGCGCTTGCCGTTATGACAGATCAACTCACCCTGACCTCCGCCGCCGATCTCCCGGCGATCACATTGGACGATGTGCGCGCGGCGGCGGGGCGAATTAACGGATCGGTGGTCCGCACCCCCACGCTCCATTCGCAGACCCTGTCCGAAATGGTCGGCGCCGAGGTGTGGCTGAAGTTCGAGAATCTGCAGTTCACCGCCGCGTACAAGGAACGCGGGGCCTTGAACGCGCTGCTGTTGATGGCGCCCGAAGCCCGCGAACGCGGCGTGATCGCGGCATCGGCGGGCAACCATGCGCAGGGGCTGGCCTATCACGGCAAGCGGCTCGGCGTGCCGGTGACGATCGTGATGCCGAGCACGACGCCGCAGGTGAAGGTGTCGCAGACCGCGAGCCACGGTGCGACGATCGTGCTGTTCGGCGAGAAATTCGACGACGCCTATGCCCATGCGCGCGAGCTGGAGGTCGAGCGCGGGCTGACCTTCGTCCATCCCTTCGACCATCCGGACGTCGCGGCGGGGCAGGGGACGGTCGCGCTCGAGATGCTCGAGGATGTGCCCGAACTCGACACGCTGATCGTGCCGATCGGCGGCGGCGGGCTGCTCGCCGGCATGGGAACCGCCGCGCGCGGGATCAAGAACGACATGCGCCTCGTCGGCGTGCAGGCCGAGCTTTATCCGTCGATGTATGCCGAGCTGAACGGTGTCGACATGGCGTGCGAGGGCGACACGCTGGCCGAGGGTATCGCGGTGAAGGAGCCGGGATCCTACACCCGCAAGCTGGTCGCCGAGCTCAACGACGACATCGTACTCGTCGCCGAACGCCATCTGGAGCGCGCGGTCAGCCTGCTGCTCCAGATCGAAAAGACGGTGGTCGAGGGCGCGGGCGCGGCGGGGCTTGCGGCGATGCTCGCGCATCCCGAGGAGTTCGCGGGACGCAAGGTCGGCCTCGTGCTGACCGGCGGCAATATCGACACGCGGCTGCTCGCGAACGTGCTGCTGCGCGACCTTGCGCGGTCGGGCCGCATCGCGCGGCTGCGCATCCGCCTGCAGGACCGGCCCGGCGCCTTGTTCAAGGTGATGAAGCTGTTCGACGAGAAGCAGGTCAACATCATCGAAATCTATCACCAGCGCATCTTCACGACCTTGCCCGCCAAGGGGCTGATCACCGACATCGAGTGCGAGGCGCGCGACCGCGAGCATCTCGACAGCCTTGTCACCTCGCTGCGCGATGCGGGCTATATGGTGACCACCGTCGAACTGGCATGAAAGAGTTTACGCGCGAGTTCGTCGCAACGCCCGAGAGCATCGACGAACTCGGCCATGTCAACAATGCCGTGTGGGTGCAATGGATCCAGCAGGTCGCGACCGGCCATTGGGACGCCGCGGCGCCGCAAAGCCACAAGCAGGCCTATATCTGGGTCGTGGTGCGGCACGAGATCGATTATCTGCGCGCGCTGGGCCCCGGCGAGACGGTGACCGCGCGGACCTGGGTCGCCGACAAACCGCAGGGCGCCAAGTTCGACCGCTTCATGGAATTCACCGGCGCGGACGGCAAGGTGCATGTGCGAGCGCGAACGGTGTGGGCGCTGCTCGACAAGGCGAGCGGCCGGCCGCTGCGCGTGACCGACGAGATTGTGGCGCCCTTTTCGGAATAGCGGTGCGAGGATGGGCAGGGCGAGGAGGCCGGTCGCGTCACCGAACGGACGCGCACGGCCCCGGTGATCGACGCGCGGCTCGCGGATTGACCGGCGCGTGAAATGCGAATAGGTCCGCACGCGATGACCAACGACCGATCCCTTCGATTCAAGGCGTATTGGCGCTCCTTTACCTAGGAGCGGCATGGCATCATCCTGTGACCATCGCCGCCGTGTTCCGGAAGGCGAATGGTTGTCATCACAGCATCACCCCATGGTCACGGCGTGCGTTTCTTGAAGAAGACGCGACATGACCGATACCTTGCTTGCCCTGTCGACCGACCAATGCCGTATCACGCCGCTGACCGCGGACGATGCGCGCGAACTCGCGGCGATCACCGATGATTCGGTGACATCGCGAATCGATTTCCTGCCGACGCCCTTCACCGAAACCGACGCGCGCGAGCTGATCGCGCGGTCGGGCGGCGGCGATGTCTTTCATGCGGTGCGCGGCAGCGGCGGCGGCGAACTCGATGGCGTGATCGGTGTCCACCGCCGCGCGGGGCGCGACTACGAGATCGGGTACTGGTTCGCAAAGCGCGCGCGCGGGCGCGGTATCGCAACCGAGGCGGTGCGCGCGGTCGTTGGCGCGCTGACCGCGTCGCGGCCGGGCTGTTCGATCGTCGCCGAATGCCACCCCGACAACACCCCCTCGCGCGCCGTGCTGCGTCGCGCCGGTTTCGTCTCGACGGGGCTGGCGGGGCGGCGGCCGGGGCGGATGCTTCACGCATGGCGTCCGGCGCCGCTCGATCGCATCGACGTGTGCTGAGTTCTTCCTCCCTGTCGCGCAGCGATGGGGAGGGGGACCGCCCGAAGGGTGGTGGAGGGCGGCGACGCAGGTGCCATTGGCCCCTCCGTCAGCGGCTTCGCCGCTGCCACCTCTCCCATTGATGCGCAACGGGAAGGATCAATCCGGCTCGGATATCTCTTCGGTCAGCGCCTTGACGATCGCGGCCACCGAATTGGGGGCGTAGGCAAAACCCATATGGCCGCAGTCGACCTCGATCCGGCGGTCGCTTTCCTCGCGGGTGCCGCGCGCGCTGTTCACGGCGACGACGCCGTCATGCTTTGACCATAAGGCAAAGGTCGGCATTTCGGGACGCGGGGCGGGATGGAAGTCGATCGGCGGATTGTCGACCGGGTGCCGCGCGACGAGGTGATAGAGGCGCCACGCGCGGTTGGCGCGGCGGCTGCCCGAAAAAGGCGAGCCGAGCGTGACGACGCGCGCGACCTTGTCCGGATGATGCTTGGCATATTCGCGGGCGTAGATGCCGCCGAGGCTCCAGCCGACGAGCGCAGGGGCATAGCCGGTCCGGTCGATAATCCACCGGACGCGCGTGTCGATCCGCTCGATAATGTCGGGGGTCGCACCGCGATTGAAACCGAGGCCCCAGGCATAGCAGCGAAAGCCCGCGCGGCGCAGGTCGGCGCGCAGCGCCTTTGTAGCCCAGTCGCCCGACAGGAACCCCGGCAAGACCATCACCGGCGGATGCTCGCTGTCGGGGTTGGGCTCGGGCGGCATCGGCCGGATCCGCCCGCCAAGCGCGCGCAAAAGCCCCCCGACCTCGCGCCACAAGAGCGACAGTGGTGGCGGTGCGTCGGGATCGGCTATGCGCGCCGGCCATTCGGCGCGCCGGGTGAGGAAGCCGCGGATCATGGCGTGTCCAATCCCATATTCGTCATTCCCGCGAAAGCGGTAATCCAGCTATCCTTACCCGGTTCGAGATGGGGGAGCGGCACCCCGGATCAAGTCCCGGGTGACGGAAAGGGGATGGTCAGCCTTTCGGAACCAGTTTCACCAGCTTGCCGCTCTTGCCGTCGGTGAGCAGCCAGACTGAACCGTCCTCGCGCACCTCGACCTCGCGAATGCGCTGGCCGAAATCCCAGCGGTCGGATTTGTGGAGCGTGTCGCCGTCGATCGCCATGCGGATCAGCCCCTCGCCCGAGAGCGCACCCATCAGCAGGCTGTTCTTCCAGCCCGGATAGACGTCGCCATCGTACCAGGCGAGCCCGGCGGGCGAGATCGACGGGTTCCACCACAGTTTGGGCGCCGCGAATTCGGGGCGGGTCGGGTGGTCGGGAATATCCTCGCCGTCATAATGGTCGCCGTTCGAGACGATGGGATAGCCATAGTTCGCCTTTGCCTCGACCAGATTGACCTCGTCGCCGCCTTTCGGTCCCATTTCCAGCTGCCAGAGCCGACCGGTGCCGTCGAAGGCGATGCCGAGCAGGTTGCGGTGGCCGAGCGACCAGATCTGCGCGGTGATGCCCCCTTCCGACGCGAAGGGGTTGTCGGCGGGCACGCTGCCATCGGGGTTGAGGCGCAGGATTTTGCCAAGATTGGCCTTCATGTCCTGTGCCGGGTCGAACTTCTGCCGCTCGCCCGAGGTGACGAACAGATAGTGGCCGTCGGGGGAAAAGGCGAGGCGGTGCGAGAAATGGCCGCGGCCGGGCACCTTCGGGTCCTGTTTCCAGATGATTTGCAGACCGTCGAGGCGCGGCTGTGCGCCCTGCACCAGTTTCGCCTTGCCGACCACGGCGCCGAAGATGTCGCCGCCGCCGGCTTCGGCCCAGCTCAGGTAAATCGTGCCGCTCCTGGCAAAGTCGGGCGCGAGGATGACATCGCCGAGCCCGCCCTGGCCGCCATAGGCGACCGTCGGTACGCCCGCGACGTCGAGCGCAGGCGCGCCGTCGCGCCAGAGCTTCAGCTTGCCCGCGCGCTCGGTAACCAGCGCCTGCTTGCCGCCGGGAAGGAAGGTCATCGCCCAAGGCTCGTCGAAGCCTGCAACCTCCTGCACCGTAAAGGGCGCATCGGCGAGCGGCGTCGCGGGCTGGGCGCCCGAGGCGTCGAGGCTCGCGGTGTCGGCGGGCGCGGCATTGCTGGCGGTGCCGCCCGAACAGGCGGCGACGATCATCGCCGCGGAAAGGGCGAGAGCGGGGAATGTCTTCATGGCGATGCTCGCTTGGCTGGGGAGGGGCGGCAAGTCTGGCGTCTCGGCGCGCGCGTGTCGAGAGGGTCTGCCGTCCCGGCCCTATCGCCCCGCCGCCTCGCGCCGCGCGGTAATCGTCTCGACGCTGTCCATGATCGCGTCGATCGCCTCGCTCGCGGCGGGGGCATCGGCGCGCTTTTGCGAGAATTGCCCGCTCGCCATGATATCTTCCAGCGCGGCGCGGGCGCGCGAAACACGGCTTTTCATCGTGCCGAGCGCGCAATCGCAAATCTGGGCCGCTTCCTCATAGGACATGCCGCCGGCTCCCACCAGGATCAGCGCCTCGCGCTGGTCCTGCGGCAATTCCATCAGCGCGCGCTGGAGATCGGCCATTTGGCTCGCTTCCTCCTGGCCCGCAGGAGTCGACAGCGTGCGCTCGACCGCGACCTCGTCATATTCGCCATGGAATTTGTTGCGGCGCATCTGCGACAGAAAGGTGTTGCGGAGGATGACAAAGGTCCACGCCTTGATCGACGTGCCGCGTTCGAAACGATCGCGCGAGGCCCAGGCCTTCACCATCGTGTCCTGCGTCAGATCGTCGGCCAGGTCCGGGTTGCCCGACAGGCTGCGGCCATAGGCGCGCAGGTGGGGGATCACGCCCGCCAGCAGCGCCTTGAATTCGCTGTCGGAGAGCGGATTGTCGTTCTGCGGCGGCGTCACCGGTTCGGGTTGCGACATTATTGTTTCGGGCTTTTGCTGTCGAGCTGCGACAAAAGGTCCAGCATATTGTCGGGGAGCCGTTCGGAAACGATATTGCCGTAAATCATCCTGAGCTTCGCGCTGACCGGCTCGGGCGACTGGCGGCCCGTCAGGGCGCGATGCCAATCGTCGCTTCCGGTGCCGGGAAAGCTTCCGTTCGTCCGACGCAAGTCTTCGGCGCCAAGCGGAGGGCGTCCGTTGCCATTCGTCCTGTTGTTGCCGTGCGTTGCCATGTCAGGAGCAACGAGGAACTGGGGCGCTGGTTCCCGGCGACCGAGATTTTTGCGACGAATGCGTTGCCAAAATACAACGCGGCGCTTAATCGGGGGACTGTGAGGGGTCACAGCATATCGGCATCGCCGAAAAGCCGGAGAAGGCCTTCTTGCTATCCGTAATCTACGTCAGCGTCGCCGACCCGCTTGTCCGCGACCATGACATTGCCGCGATTCTGGTATCCGCGCGCCGCAACAATGTGCGCGACGAACTGACCGGGGCGCTCATCTACAACGGCTATAACTTCATGCAGGCGCTCGAAGGCCCCGATGCGAAGGTCGACGCATGCCTCGCGGTCATCCGGGCCGATCCGCGGCATAGCGGCATGGTGGAGATTCGCCGCCGGACCATCGAATCGCGCGATTTCGCCGAATGGTCTATGCTCTATGATCCGGGGTTCACGGGCCATGACGAGGATCTCGCCCGGCTCGCGGCGAATGGCCGCCTCGATCCGCAGGACGAAAGGATGATGCGGAATTTTCTCGCACTCGGCGGTCGCCGGCCGGCCGCATGATGGCGCCGGCCTTGCATTGAAGGTGCAAGGCGTTAAGCCGAAGTCTTGGCCCTGTCTTGCCGGTAAAGGTTTATATATCAGCGACGAATCCGCCCGCCCGCTCGACGATGACAGCTTCAAACGGGAGCTGGCCGCGATGCTGCCGCACCTGCGCGCCTTTGGCCGCAGCCTGACCGGCAATGCCGATTTGGCCGACGATATGGTCCAGGAAACGATGCTGAAAGCGTGGAAGGCACGCACCAGCTACATTCCCGGCGGATCGAGCATGAAGAGCTGGGCCTTCGTCATCCTTCGCAATTGCTTCCTGTCGCAGATGCGGCGCAAGAAATTCACCGCCGAATATGACGAGCTCGCTGCCGAGCGGCTGCTCGTCGCGCCCGACGACCAGGCCGACAGCCTGCACCTCTCCGATGTCCAGCGCGCGCTGATGATGTTGCCGGTCGACCAGCGCGAGGCGCTGATCCTGATCGGGGCCGGACAATTATCCTATGAGGAGGGTGCGGAGATTTGCGGTTGTGCGGTCGGCACGATGAAGAGCCGGGTTTCGCGCGGACGCGCCGCGCTGCAGGAAATTCTCGACAGCGGCGCGATGCCGCGGCGCAGCACGGACCCGCTGGCGCCGAGCGAGGCCTTCGCCACGATCATGGGCGACGTCGACCATCTGACGGGCGGTGGTCCTTCGCCGGATTAGCTGTTTCCGGCTCCGACGGGGCGTTACCGAATCATGCGGCCAACTGCGGCGTGAACAACAGGCTTTGGCTGATTGCCGCGCGCACCGTATTCTGGCCGAAGGGCTTGGAAATCAGGAAGGTCGGCTCGACCCGGTGACCAGTGAGCAGCCGTTCGGGAAAGGCCGTGATAAAGATCACGGGAACCGGGGCGATCGCCAATATGTCCTGCACCGCGTCGATTCCCGACGAGCCGTCGGCAAGCTGGATGTCGGCGAGCACGAGGCCCGCGTCGCTGTTCTGGAACGCGGCGACCGCATCCTCATGCGTCGTCGCGACGCCGGCGACGTCGTGGCCCAGACCCCGCACGATCTGTTCGAGGTCCATCGCGATCAACGGCTCGTCCTCGATGATGAGGACCGAGGTGCGCGCCTCGCGGTCGATCTCGCCGACGGTTTCGGCGAGCAAAGTTTCGACCATGTCGTTGCTCGCCCCCGTAATTGCGGCGGTCTCCTCGACCGAAAAGCCTTCGAGCGCGGTAAGCAGCAGCATTTGCCGCCCGAGCGGGGTCATGCGCGCGAGACGGCGGTTCGCGGCACGAACCAACGGGTCCTCGCCATCGTCGCCGCCCTCGCCATCGTCGATGAAGGCGCTTTCCCAGATGCGGTGAAAATTGCGGTAAAGGTCGATCCGCGTGTCGGGGCCGGTGCGAAATTCATCCGGCGCGGCGACGATCACCTCCAACGTGGTATGGACGAAATTATCGCCATGCTGCTGGCTCCCCGTCAGCGCGCGCGCATAGCGGCGCAGGAACGGAAGGTGACCGCGGATTTCATCGCCCAGACTCATTATTGATGCTCCCTCTTGTGCAAGGGAGTACGCCCACGGGAAAATTCGGTTCCCGCGCCGGGACAGCCCGCGTCCCATTTTGCTGCAACTTGTCGCCTCGCAAAGCGTAGAGTCTGCCGGGACGCGACTGAATGGGTATCTAAGAAGGTGGAATAGTTCGCTTTTCCGACGGTGCCGCGACGATGCTTTTTTAGGGACCAAATTCATGGCAGAGCGGCCCGGCGCGGACATTGGTGCGACGACACCGGCGGCAAGGGAAGGCGAGGCGTTGGCAAACGGTGGGGGAGGCGATGCGGCGCAGCGCGAGGCCTGGCGGCTCGCGACCCTTCGCGAATATCGATTGCTGGACACCGGTCCCGAACCGGCGTTCGACCGCGTGACCAAGCTTGTGGCCGACCTGTTCGAAGCACCGATCGCGCTGGTGACCCTCGTCGATGACAGCCGGCAATGGTTCAAATCGGCATATGGTCTGGAAATCCGGGAAACGCCGCGCGACATCAGCTTTTGCCAGCATGTGGTGACCGGCGAGGAGCCGCTTGTTATAGCCGACGCGCGCAACGACGACCGGTTTCGCGACAATATACTGGTCACCGGCGAACCCTTTATCCGTTTTTATGCCGGGGTGCCCTTGCGCGCCTATAATGGCGCGGTGCTCGGGACGCTTTGTGTCATCGACCGCCGCGAACGCGCCGGGTTCGACGGGCAATCGGTCGAGCGGCTCGAGGATTTCGCGGCCATCATCATGGCGGAGGCAGAGTTGCGGCGGACCGCCGCCGAACGCGACGAGGCGCGCCGAACGCTGGAGCGCGCGCTCGATTTTTCGGGTATCGCGACCTGGCAATATGACGCCGCGACCGACCGGCTGCAGACGCAGGGCGCGGGCGCCGAATTATGGGGATCGGATTTCGACGCGATCCTCGCGACGGGGACCGGCTTTTTCGACCTCGTCCATCCCGACGACCAGGCCGCGCTTCGCCTCACGCTCGAAGAGGCGGTCGCGAACCGCACCCCCTATATGGCCGAGTATCGCATCCTGAATCCCGAACGGGGGGTGCGCTGGAACGCCGCGCGGGGCGACTGGGACCCCCGATCGGGCGATGGCATATTGACCGGGGTCAGCATCGACATCACCGAGCAGAAGAGCCGCCAGGAAAACGCCAACCTGCTCATGCGCGAGCTGCACCACCGGATGCGCAACCTGTTCGCGACGGTGAGCGCGATCATCTCGCTGACCCGGCACGCGGCGAAAGACATCGACGATTATGTCGATCGGATCAGCAACCGGCTCGACGCGCTCAACCGCGCGCAGAATGTGCTGCTCAGCGCCAATTTCATGACCGGGTCGATGCATGCGCTGATGCGCGAGGTCGAGGCGGCCTTTCCGCGGATCCGCTGGTCCGGGCCCGACCTGCTCCTCCCCGAAAATGCGCTGGTCGCGATGGCGCTGCTGTTCAACGAACTGGCGACCAATGCCGCGAAGCATGGCGCGCTCGCCGGCGAGACCGGCGGGGTCGATATCGGCTGGACGCAGGATGCCGAAGGCAGCGACGACCGCATGTTCCGGCTGACATGGGCCGAAAGCGGCGGCGATCGTCCAATAACCCCGCCCGAACGGACGAGCTTCGGCACCCTGCTGATGGACCGGAGCGTGAAGAATAATCTGGGCGGCACGATCGAGCGCCACTGGGAGCCCGGCGGCCTGATCGTCGAAATCGCCTTGCCCGCGCGCTGGCGTGAGGCCTAGTCAATTTAACACAGGATATTTGTTCCTCATATGTTCTCATGATAAAGCATGGGATATGTCCGCGAAGCCGATTCTCCAAAAGCTGGCCGTTCTGGCGGATGCCGCGAAATATGACGCCTCCTGCGCGTCGTCGGGAACGGTGAAGCGCGATTCGATGGCGACCAAGGGCATCGGCTCGACCGAGGGCATGGGCATTTGCCACAGCTATGCTCCCGACGGGCGGTGTATCTCGCTGCTCAAGATATTGCTGACCAATTTCTGTATTTACGACTGCCGCTTCTGCATCAACCGCGCGTCGAGCAATGTCGAACGGGCGCGCTTCAGCCCGCAGGAGGTCGTGCGGCTGACGCTCGATTTCTACAAGCGCAACTATATCGAGGGGCTGTTCCTGTCGTCGGGGATCATCCGGTCGGAAGATTATACGATGGAGCAACTCGTCGAGGTCGCGCGCATCCTGCGCGAGGAGCATCGCTTCGGCGGCTATATTCACTTGAAGACGATCGCGGGCGCCGATCCGGGACTGATCGCGCTGGCGGGGCTCTATGCCGACCGGCTTTCGACCAATGTCGAACTGCCGACCGAGGAGGGATTGCAAAGCTTCGCGCCCGAAAAAAAGCCCGAGACGATCCGCAAGACGATGGCGTCGGTGCGCGTCGGCGCCGACGACGCGCTGGAGGCGGCGAAGGGCCGGCTGATCGGCAAGGCGATACCGCCGCGTTTCGCGCCCGCGGGGCAGTCGACGCAGATGATCGTCGGGGCGGACGCAGCGCGCGACGACGATATATTGAAGACCGCGACGAATCTCTATTCGGGGTACCGGCTTCGCCGCGTCTATTATTCGGCGTACAGCCCGATCCCCGATGCGAGCCGCGATCTGCCGCCGGTGCGCCCGCCGCTGATGCGTGAGCACCGTCTGTATCAGGCCGACTGGCTGCTGCGTTTCTACGGCTTCGAGCGGGCGGAGATCATGGAGGGTGCGCGCGGCGGAATGCTCGACCTGGCGATCGACCCCAAGCTCGCCTGGGCGCTGACGCGGCGCGAGGCGTTTCCGGTCGATATCAACCGCGCGCCGCGCGAATTGCTGCTGCGCGTACCGGGGCTGGGAACGCGCGCGGTCGATCGCATCGTCGCGGCACGGCGGCTCGGCAAGCTGCGCCTCGGTGACCTCGCCAAACTGACGGCGTCGGTGAAGAAGGTCTTGCCTTTCATCGTCACCCCCGACTGGCGGCCCGGCAAGCTCACCGACAGCGCCGACCTTCGTGCACGCTTCGCGCCGCCGGCCGAGCAGCTGGCGCTTGCGCTGTGAAAGAGATCGTCCTGCGGGCGCCCGGCAATTTCGCCGAATGGCGGAGCGCCGCGCGGGGGTTGCTTGCGGGCGGCATCGCGCCCGAGGATGTGAGCTGGCGCGGGAGCGCCGAAGGCGCATCGCTGTTCGGCGAGGACATGATGGCTGCGCCCGGGGGCGTGGTGTCGCTGCCGCGCGAATTGCTCGAAATTGCCGAGCGGGTGATTTGTCATCGCGACCCCGAAGTCCCCGCGCGGCTCTACCGGATCGTGTGGCGCGCGGCGCGCGACCGCAACCTTCTCGCGCGCACGACCGATGCCGACATCGACTGGCTCCGCAAGGCCGACAAGGCGATCCGCCGCGATGTCCACAAGATGCACGCCTTCGTCCGCTTTCGGCGGCTTGGCGAAGCGGAGGGGCGCGAGAGTTTCGCCGCATGGTTCGAACCGGCGCACCGCATCTTGCGGCTGACGGCGCCCTTCTTTCAGCGGCGTTTCACGGGCATGGACTGGGCGATCGTGACCCCCGATGCGCGCGCGATCTGGCAGAATGAGACGCTAACCTATGGTCCCGGCGGGACGAAGGACGAGGTGCCCGACAGCGATGTGATCGAGGATCAATGGCGCACTTACTATGGCGCGATCTTCAACCCGGCGCGGGTGAAGATCGATGCGATGCGCGCCGAGATGCCGAAGAAATATTGGAAAAACCTGCCCGAGGCGCAGGATATAGCGCCGTTGCTCGCAGGGGCCGAGGCGCGGGTGGAACGCATGCGCGAAGCGGCCGTTTCTCTGGCGAACCCCTTGACCGACAAATGGCGGACGCGCGTGCCCGACGAACTGGCCCTGGATGACGATGTGAAGACACTGGCCGAGCTGGCGCGCGCGGTCGATCACTGTACGCGCTGCCCCCTCTATTGCGACGCGACGCAGGGCGTGGCGGGCGAAGGGCCGCAGTCGGCGAAGATCATGCTGGTGGGCGAGCAGCCGGGCGATCAGGAGGATTTGCAGGGGCGGCCGTTTGTCGGGCCGGCGGGGCAGCTCCTCGATGCGGCGCTCGAAGAGGCGGGGCTCGACCGCCGGCGGCTGTTCCTCACCAACGCGGTCAAGCATTTCAAGTTCGAGCCGCGCGGCAAGCGGCGGCTGCATCAGAACCCGACGACGGGCGAGATCGACATTTGCCGCTGGTGGCTCGACAAGGAGCGCGCCTTCGTGCAGCCCGATCTGATCGTGACCCTGGGCGCGAGCGCGCTGCGCGGGGTGACGGGCAAGAGTGCCAGCATCAAGTCGATGCGCGGCGCCGTGCACGAGCTGGAAGGTGGCACCAAACTGATCGCGACGATCCATCCATCCTTCCTGCTCCGCATGCCCGACCGGACACGCGCCGCCGAGGAGCGCAAGGCGTTCGTCGCCGACCTGATCCACGCGCGGAAACTCGCCGCCTGATGACGAAAGCGAAGACCTGGATCGAGCCGCACCCGAGCGGCATCTACGTCAAGCCCGCCGATCTGTGGATCGACCCGTTGCGCCCCGTCGAGCGCGCGGCGGTGACGCATGGCCACGCCGACCATGCGCGCAGCGGCCATGGCGCGGTGTTCGCGACCCCCGGGACGCTGGCGATCATGGCGCTGCGCTATGGCGTCGATGCCGAGGCGAGCCATAATCAGGCGTATGAATATGGCGACGGGTTCGAACGCGGCGGGGTGCGCTTCAGCTTTCATCCCGCGGGACATGTGCTCGGCAGCGCGCAAATCTTGATGGAATATCAGGGCGAGCGGATCGTGGTGACCGGCGATTACAAGCGGCGCGCCGACCCGACCTGCGCGCCGTTCGAGGTCGTGCCGTGCGACATCTTCGTCACCGAGGCGACCTTCGGCCTGCCGGTGTTCCGCCACCCGCCGACCGCCGGCGAGATCGCCAAGCTGATCGGTGCGGTGCGCGCGGAACCCGAACGCTCGGTGCTCGTCGGCGCCTATGCACTCGGCAAGGCGCAGCGGGTGATCGCCGAATTGCGCGGCGCCGGGTGGCACGCGCCGATCTATATTCACGGCGCGCTCGAACGCATGTGCCGGCTTTATGCCGTGCACGGCGTCGATCTCGGCGAGCTGCGGCTGGTCAGCGAAACCGACAAGGCCGAGATGGCGGGGCAGATCGTCCTCGCGCCGCCGTCGGCGCTGAACGACCGCTGGTCGCGGCGGCTGCCCGATCCGGTCACCGCGATGGCATCGGGCTGGATGCGCGTGCGCCAGCGCGCGCGCCAACGGATGGTCGAACTGCCGCTCGTCATTTCGGACCATGCCGACTGGGACGAGTTGACGACGACGATCACCGAGGTGAACCCGCAGGAGAGCTGGATCACCCACGGCAGCGAAGACGGGCTGCTGCGCTGGTGCGAGTTGCATCAGCGCAAGGCGCGCGCGTTGCACCTCATCGGCCGCGATCTGGAGGAGGAGGCGTGAAGCGCTTCGCGGCCCTGATCGACCGGCTGATCTACACGCGCTCGCGCAATAGCAAGCTTGCGCTGATCGTCGATTATCTGCGTCACACGCCCGATCCCGACCGTGGCTGGGCGCTTGCGGCGCTGACCGAGGCGCTGGATTTTCCGGCGGTGAAGGCGGGGACGGTGCGGACGCTGCTGGCGACCCGCGTCGACGAGGAATTGTTCCGCCTGTCGCGGCATTTCGTCGGCGATACGGCGGAGACCGCGGCGCTGCTCTGGCCCGATGCGCCGGGGACGCAGGCCGACCTCGGCGTGTCGGAGGCGGTCGACGCGCTGTCCTCCACCAGCCGCAGCGATGCTCCCGCGGTCGTCGCATCGTTGCTCGACCGGCTCGATGCCGACGGGCGCTATGCGTTGCTCAAACTGGCGCTCGGGGGCATGCGCGTCGGGGTGTCCGCGCGGCTCGCGAAACAGGCGTTCGCGCAGGCGTTCGATGTGCCGGTCGACGATGTCGAGGAGCTTTGGCATGCGATCCCGCCGCCCTATGCGCCGCTGTTTGCGTGGGGCGAGGGACGGACGGAACGGCCCGACCTTGCCGACGTCGCCTTCTTCCGCCCTTTCATGCTCGCGCATCCGCTCGAGGAAGAGAGCGTCGACCTCGCCGACTATGCCGCCGAGTGGAAATGGGACGGCATCCGCGTCCAGATCGTCCATGGAGGCGGCGAGACGCGCATCTACAGCCGCGGCGGCGAGGAGATCAGCGGGGCTTTTCCGGAACTCGTCGCCGCCTTCGATCAGGATGCGGTGATCGACGGCGAATTGCTCGTGCGCGGCGAGGTGCAGGGCGGAGAGGCGGCGAGCTTCAACGCGTTGCAACAGCGACTGGGGCGCAAGATCGTCTCGAAAAAGATGCTCGCCGACTATCCGGCGTTCGTGCGCGTTTACGACCTGCTCGCCGTCGACGGCAACGACCTGCGCGGCCTGCCGTGGACCGAGCGGCGGCGGCAGCTCGAAGCCTTCGTCCCCCGCCTCGCCGACAGCCATTTCGATCTGTCGCAGGTGATCGACGCAAAGGACTTCGACGACCTCGCCGAGCGCCGCGCCGGCGCGCGCGATGCCGCGATCGAGGGGGTGATGCTCAAGCGCCGCGACGCACCCTATGTGGCCGGACGCCGCGCGGGGCTCTGGTATAAATGGAAACGCGATCCGCTCACCGCCGACTGCGTGATGATGTACGCGCAGCGCGGCAACGGACGCCGCGCGAGCTTCTATTCGGATTATACCTTCGGCTGTTGGTCCGACGACGGCGAATTGCTGCCGGTCGGCAAGGCCTATTCGGGCTTCACCGACGAGGAATTGAAGTGGCTCGACAAGTTCGTGCGCGACAACACGCTGAACCGTTTCGGCCCGGTGCGCGAGGTCGAAAAGTCCCTCGTGCTCGAAGTCGCGTTCGATTCGATCCACAGCAGCAAGCGCCACAAATCGGGGCTCGCGATGCGCTTCCCGCGGATTTCGCGCATCCGCCGCGACAAACCCGCCGAGGAAGCCGACCGGATCGCGACGTTGCGCGGCATGGTGACGTGAAAAACCTGGTCATTGCGAGGAGCGCAGCGACGAATCAATCCCCAGCCAACTAAATCGAGCGAGGCCGAAGGCGGGAGATTGCTTCGCTTCGCTCGCAATGACGGGGTGAAAAATTCCCCGTCACGGGGTTGCAACTCGCGGGCTCGATACCGAGTTAGGCCACCGAACACAAAAAAGGAGACTGCCATGACGATCGCTTTCCCGCCGCTGCCCTACGCGCAGGATGCCCTGGAACCGCATATTTCGGCCGACACGCTCGCGACGCATCATGGCAAGCATCACAAGACCTATGTCGACAAGGTCAATGCCGCGATCGAGGGCACCGAACTCGCCGACAAGAGCCTCGAGGAAATCGTCCACCACGCCGAGGGATCGGGCAACAAGGGGCTGTTCAACAACAGCGCCCAGTCGTGGAACCACGCCTTTTACTGGAACAGCCTGTCGCCGACGAAGACGGCGCCGTCGGGCGACCTTGCCGCCGCGATCGACCGCGACTTCGGCTCGCTCGACGAGCTGAAGAAGAAGCTCAAGGAAACAGCCGTCAACCATTTCGCATCGGGCTGGGCCTGGCTCGTCTCGCGCGACGGCACGCTGTCGGTCACCGACACGCACGACGCGGGCACCGAACTCACCGCCGGCATCAAGCCGCTGCTCGTCATCGACGTGTGGGAACATGCCTATTATATCGACCGCAAGAACGTCCGCCCCGACTATGTGAACGCGGTGGTCGACGAACTGCTCAACTGGGATTTCGCGGCGGAGAATCTCGCGCGCGAAACGACCTGGACCTATCCGGCGTAACTAGCGTCATTGCGAGCGAAGCGAAGCAATCTCCAGCCCGAAGCTTTGTGCAAGGCCGAAAGCGGGAGATTGCCGCGTCGCTCCGCTCCTCGCAATGACGAGATCGGGCTGCCGATTCGCGCGCCCCTATCCCGATGATGGCGATGCGCCTATAGGGCCGCCATGACGATCAGCCTGTTCGAACTCTTCAAAATCGGTGTCGGTCCCTCCAGTTCGCATACGGTCGGGCCGATGGTCGCCGCGCGGCGCTTCACCGTCTGGCTCGACGAGCAGGCGCTGCTGGCGAGGACGGCGCATGTCGAGGCCGACCTCTATGGCTCGCTCGCGCTGACCGGGAAAGGCCACGCCGCCGATACCGCAGTCGTCGCGGGGCTGGCGGGCGAAATCCCCGCCTCGACCAGCCTTGCCGCGATCAAGGCGCATTGGGACCGCGCCGAAAGCGAAGGGTTCCTCTATCTGCTCGGCCGCCAGCGCGTCCGCTTCCAGCCGGTGCGCGACCTGCATTTCCAGATGAAGCAGCGTCAGCCGTTTCACAGCAACGCACTCTCCTTCACCGCGCGCGACAGCGACGGCGAGATCCTCGCGAAACGCATGTATTTCTCGATCGGTGGCGGCTTCGTCGTCGACGAGGACGAGGCGGGGCGCAACAGCCGCGGGGCGGAGGATGAGGTCGAATTGCCTTATCCCTTCACCTCCGGCGCCGACCTGATCGCGATGGGCAAGGCGTCGGGCCTCAGCTTTGCCGAAATGATGTTCGCCAACGAAGTGCGTCACCGCCCGCCGAACGAGGTGACGGCGGGTATCGATGCGATCGCCGAGGCGATGGATGCCTCGATCGATGCGGGCTGTTCGAGCACGGGCATTTTGCCCGGTGGGCTCAAGGTCAAGCGACGCGCGCCGCAGATCGCCGACGACATCCGAAGCCGCCACGAAACCAATTTGATCGACCCGCTCGCGATGATGGACTGGATCAACCTGTGGGCGATGGCGGTGAACGAGGAAAATGCCGCGGGCGGCAAGGTCGTCACCGCGCCGACCAACGGCGCGGCGGGGATCATCCCCGCGGTGATCCGATTCTACCGCCGCGCCTATCGCGGCGATGCGGCGGGCGTGCGCACCTTCCTGCTCGCCGCGGGCGCGGTCGGCGCATTGTATAAGCGCAACGCCAGCATCTCGGGCGCCGAGGTCGGCTGCCAGGGCGAGGTCGGCGTCGCCTGCTCGATGGCGGCGGCGGGGCTGACCGCGGCGCTCGGCGGCACCAACGCGCAGGTCGAGAATGCCGCCGAGATCGGCATGGAGCATAATCTCGGCCTCACCTGCGATCCGATCGGCGGGCTGGTCCAGATCCCGTGCATCGAGCGCAACGCGATGGGCGCGATCAAGGCGATCGACGCGAGCCGCATCGCAATGATCGGCGACGGCACGCATGTCGTGAGCCTCGACACGGTGATCGCGACGATGCTGCAAACGGGCCGCGACATGCGCGACAAATATAAGGAAACGTCGAAGGGCGGGCTGGCGGTCAGCGTGGTGGAGTGTTGACCTCGGCACCTCTTCCATCGTCATCCCGGATTTGATCCGGGATCCACAGCGGCACCGAAGTCATGGACCCCGGATCGAGTCCGGGGTGACGAAGTTGCGGAGGCAGCGAAAGATTGCTTTCCTACATTATTTCGCTGTGCCAGCCTGCGCATCGCCTCTTTGATTTCGTCCTCGCCTCAAGGGCCAATGTCTGAGCCGCTAAAGCCACAAAGGACACAATTTCGATGCGCGCATGCGGGGCTTTTGTGGCTTTAAGGCGAATCCGGCGGGCATGATCCTCCCTGTCGCGCAGCGATGGGGAGGTGGCAGCGCGCAGCGCTGGCGGAGGGGCATTTATGCGACGTCGCGGCCCCTCCACCACCCTTCGGGCGGTCCCCCTCCCCACGGCTTCGCCGCAGGGAGGATTGATAACTTGCATTGCCCTCGCGATTGCGTGATGGGAGCCGCCGAGAAGGAGACCGCCCATGAAGACCCGCGCCGCCGTTGCGTTCGAAGCGAAGAAGCCGCTCGAAATCGTCGAGCTTGATCTGGAAGGCCCCAAGGCGGGCGAGGTGCTGGTCGAGATCATGGCGACGGGCATCTGCCACACCGACGCTTACACGCTCGACGGCTTCGACAGCGAGGGCATCTTCCCGAGCGTGCTGGGGCATGAGGGCGCGGGGATCGTGCGCGAGGTCGGCGCGGGCGTCACCAGCGTGAAGCCGGGCGACCATGTGATCCCGCTCTACACCCCCGAATGCCGCCAGTGCAAAAGCTGCCTCAGCGGCAAGACCAACCTCTGTACCGCGATCCGCGCGACGCAGGGCAAGGGGCTGATGCCCGACGGCACGACGCGCTTTTCGTACAAGGGCCAGCCGATCTATCATTATATGGGCTGCTCGACCTTCTCGAACTTCACCGTGCTGCCCGAGATTGCGGTCGCGAAGATCCGCGAGGACGCGCCGTTCCAGTCGAGTTGCTACATCGGCTGCGGCGTGACCACCGGCGTCGGCGCGGTGATCAACACCGCCAAGGTGCAGGTCGGCGACAATGTCGTCGTCTTCGGGCTGGGCGGCATCGGCCTCAACGTGATCCAGGGCGCGCGGCTGGCGGGCGCGAACCAGATCATCGGCGTCGACATCAACCCCGACCGCGAGGAATGGGGCCGCAAGTTCGGCATGACCGACTTCCTCAATTCGAAGGGCATGAGCCGTGAGGATGTCGTCGCGGCGATCGTGCAGATGACCGACGGCGGCGCGGACTATACGTTCGACGCGACGGGCAATACCGAAGTGATGCGCATCGCGCTCGAAGCCTGCCACCGCGGCTGGGGCACCAGCATCATCATCGGCGTCGCCGAGGCGGGCAAGGAGATTTCGACGCGGCCGTTCCAGCTCGTCACCGGGCGCAACTGGCGCGGCACCGCGTTCGGCGGCGCCAAGGGCCGCACCGACGTCCCGAAGATCGTCGACATGTATATGCAGGGCAAGATCGAGATCGACCCGATGATCACCCACGTCATGGGCCTCGAAGACATCAACAAGGGCTTCGACCTGATGCATGCGGGCGAGAGCATCCGCAGCGTGGTGGTTTACTAAGGGAAGGGACGGGATGATCAGCCATGTGGCGCTCGGGTCGAACGACATCGCCGCGAGCAAGCGATTCTATGACGCAATTCTGGGCGTGCTTGGCGCCCCCGAGGGCGTGATCGACGAACGCGGACGGCTGATTTACATGCACGCGGGTGGTCGTCTGGTTGTGACGCGACCGGTCAACGGAGAGGCGGCGGCGTGCGGGAACGGGCATACGCTGGGATTGCTCGCGCCCTCGACCGAAGCGGTCGACGCCTGGCACAAGGCGGGCGTAGCCAACGGCGGGACGACCGCCGAGGACCCGCCGGGCATCCGCCACGCCACCGAAGGGCGCGTCCTCTATCTCGCCTATCTGCGCGATCCCGCGGGTAATAAGCTGTGCGCGACGCACAAGATTTCGGGCTGACGCCGTGGCAGAAAATGCGCCTGCCTATGTCCTGACGTTCAGCTGCGCCGACGCGGTGGGGATCGTCGCCGCCGTGACCGGGCTGCTGGCCGAAACCGATGGTTTCATTCTCGACAGCCAGCAATATGCCGACCTCGATTCGGGGCGCTTCTTCATGCGCGTCGAATTTCGCGGCGCGGGCCCGCGTTTCCCGGATGGATTGGACGCGGTGCAGCAAGCCTTTGCGCCGATTGTCGAACGCTTCGCCATGGATGCGCGGATCAGCGACAGCAATGCAAAGCCGCGTTTCGTCATTGCGGTGTCGCAGGGCAGCCATTGCCTCAACGACCTGCTCCACCGCTGGTCGACCGGCAACCTGGCGATCGACATTGTCGGCGTGGTGTCGAACCACGAACATCTGCGCCGCCTGACCGAATGGCATGGCGTGCCATTTCATTATCTGCCGGTCAGCGATGCGAACCGCGCCGAACAGGAAGCCGCGATCCTCGACGTGATGGCGCGCGGGGGGGCGGAATATCTGGTGCTCGCGCGCTATATGCAGGTGTTGTCTCAAGACCTGTCGGCGAAGCTCGCGGGGCGCTGCATCAATATCCACCACAGCTTCCTGCCGGGCTTCAAGGGCGCCAAACCCTATCACCGCGCGCACGAGCGCGGGGTCAAGCTGATCGGTGCCACCGCGCATTTCGTGACCAGCGACCTCGACGAGGGTCCGATCATCGAGCAGGCGGTCGAACGCGTCGACCACCGCGACGGTGTCGACGACCTGATCCGCATCGGCCGCGACGTCGAGGCGCAGGTACTGGCGCGCGCGGTGCGCTGGGTCGCCGAGCAGCGCGTGTTGATCGACGGGCGCAAGACGGTGGTCTTTCGATAGATGTGGTTCGTCATTTTCGTGGGGCCGGACACATTATCATGGCTGGTTCTGACCCGACGGGCAGCGTAGGTATCGAATCGCAACCATAATCAGGAGGAGCGGAAGCCCATGTACAGTCACAATATGGTCGGATCGAACGACCTCGAAGCGTCGAAGAAATTCTATGACGCGACCTTTCAGGCAATCGGCGGCAAGCCTGGGATTACGGACGACAAGGGCCGGCTGATCTATATGCACAACGGCGGGCTGTTCCTCGTCACCGCCCCGATCGACGGCCAGCCGGCGACCGCGGGCAACGGCTGCACCATCGGCTTTGCGATGGACGGCCCCGAACAGGCGAAGGCCTGGCATGATGCGGGCGTCGCCAACGGCGGCACCTCGATCGAAGATCCGCCGGGCGTCCGCGAAGGCGGCTTCGGGCAGCTCTACCTCGCCTATCTGCGCGATCCGTCGGGTAACAAGCTCTGCGCGCTGCACCGCGTCGTTTGAGGGATTATCGTGCGCGGCGAAGCGGGATTGCTGGACGATTTGAACGCGCTTGCGATCCCCTTCGCCTCCTATGAGCATGTCGCGGTGTTCACCGTCGCCGAGAGCGACAGCGTGAACGCCGCGATACCGGGAGCACACACCAAGAATCTGTTCCTGAAGGACAATGGCGGCGCGTTCTGGCTCGTGACCGTGCCCGGCGAAGCGCGTGTCGATCTAAAGGCGCTGCCTGCCGCGATCGGCAGCAAACGCGTCAGCTTCGGCAAGGCCGACGACATGGAGCGGTTGCTCGGGATTGCGCCGGGATCGGTGACGCCGCTGGCCGCGATCAATGCCGAACCGGGCAGCATCACGGTGGTGCTTGACGCGGGGCTCGCCGCCGCCGCGACGGTCAACGTCCACCCGCTTCGCAACACCGCGACGATCGGCCTTCCGGGGGCAACGATCCTCGACCTGTTGCGTCATTGGGGGCATCGCCCCCTTGTCGTTCCCATTCCCGTTCAGGATCCCGCATGACCATCGAAACTGTCTCGACCACCCGCAGCCACGGCGGAACGCAGGGCGTGTACCAGCACGCCAGCACGACCACCGGCACCGACATGACCTTTGCGGTGTTCGTTCCCGATCACACGCCGGGCGAGAAGCTGCCGGTCCTCTGGTATCTGTCGGGACTGACCTGCACACACGCCAATGTAATGGAGAAGGGCGAATATCGCGCCGCGTGCGCCGAGCATGGCGTGATCTTCATTGCGCCCGACACCAGCCCGCGCGGCGAAGGCGTGCCCGACGATCCCGATGCCGCCTATGATTTCGGGCTGGGCGCGGGCTTCTATGTCGATGCGACCGAGGAGCCTTGGGCGAAGAATTACCGCATGCGCTCCTATATCGAGGACGAACTGCCGTCGCTGGTCCTCCGCAATTTCGCGAGCGCCGATCTGACGCGACAGGGGATTACCGGACATTCGATGGGCGGGCATGGCGCGCTGACCATCGGCCTGCGGGGTCAGGACCGGTTCCGCTCGGTCTCGGCCTTCTCGCCGATCGTCGCGCCGTCGCAATGCCCGTGGGGCGAAAAGGCGCTCGGACAGTATCTGGGCGACGATCGCGAGGACTGGCAAGCCTATGATGCTTGCCTGCTGCTCGATCAGGGACTGCGCGTACCCGACCTGCTCGTCGATCAGGGCGATGCCGACAATTTTCTGGCCGAACAGCTCAAGACCGAATTGTTGGTCGATGCGTGCGGACGAGCAAGCCAGAAGGCGGAGATCCGCATGCAGCCGGGGTACGACCACAGCTATTATTTCATCTCGACCTTCATGGCCGAGCATGTTGCCTGGCATGCGGAGCGGTTGAAGGCCTAGCGCGCTTCGGGGATCAGCAGGCTCGACCCTGTCGTGCGTCCGGCTTCAAGGTCGGCATGCGCCCGCGCGGCATCCTCCAGCGAATAGCGCTGGCCAACGGTAATCCTCACCGCACCGCCTTCGATCATCTCGAAAACGCGCGCGGCGCCCGCGGCGCGTTCGCCGGGGTGCAGATAATAGTCGAACAATGTCGGACGGGTCACGAACTGGGAGCCGTGCTGCGCAAGGATGCCGAGGTTGACGCCGGTCACCGGGCCGCCGGCATTGCCATAGCTGACGATCAGCCCGCGCCGCGCGGTAGCCTTGAGCGACGTTGCCCATGTAGCCATGCCGATGCCGTCGAAGGTGACGGGAACGCCCTGACCATCGGTGATTTCGCGGACATGCGCCGCGACATCTTCGTCCTTGTAGCGGATGACATGGTCAGCGCCTGCCTCGCGCGCCGCCTGTTCCTTCGCCTCCGTACTGACGGTGCCGATCACTGTCGCGCCGATTGCCTTCAGCCATTGAACAAGGATCAGTCCGACCCCGCCGGCGGCGGCATGGACGAGCACCGGCCAGCCGGCATCGACCTTCGCGCAGCGTTCGACGAGCGCTTCCACGGTACAGGCCTTGAGCAGTGCGGCGGCGGCAGTCTCGTCGTCGATGCTCGCCGGAAGTTTGAACAGCGAGGCCGCGGGAACGAGCCGCGCGCTCGCATAGGCGTTGCGCTGCGGGCCGAAGGTCGCGACGCGGTCGCCGGGCTGGAGGCCGTGGACGTCGGCACCGACCGCGACCACCTCGCCCGCCGCCTCGACGCCGAGCCCGCCGGGAAGGTCGATCGGATAGGTGCCGTCGCGGTGATAGGTGTCGATATAATTGAGCCCGACGGCGGTCTGGTGCACGAGGACCTGACCCGGCCCGGGTTCGCCCAGCGTGACCTCGCGCCAGTCGATGACCTCGGGACCGCCCTGCTTCTCGATGAAAGCTTCAATCGCCTGCATGCGCCGCTCTCCTGCTGTCCGGTCCATCTGGTGGACCGGGCGGGCGAGCGCAAGGGCGATGCGACCATTTCGCGCGTCATTGCGAGGAGCCGAAGGCGACGCGGCAATCTCCAGCTGTCGGCGTTGCGCGAGGTCGATGACTCGAGATTGCTTCGCTACGCTCGCAATGACGAGGCTTTACGCTGGACCGTCGGCTACTTCGGACGGCGCGGACTACGCTGCCCATAGGGCTTGGGTTTGTACCGCTCGTTCTTGTCGCGCGGGCCGCCGGGACCGGCACGGTGCGGGCC
>JAEWIL010000148.1 GCA_023387085.1 Pseudomonadota bacterium
GCTTTCGCCGGGGCGTCGGCTATAGATCAGAAATCGCGCGGTCCCGCGAGTTCCTTTATCTGCCAGGGCAGGCCGTGCTTGTTCAGCATGTCCATGAAGGGATCGGGATCCATCTGTTCCATGTTGAACACGCCGGTGCCGCTCCACGCACCCGTCACCATCATCGCGGCGCCGATCATCGCGGGGACGCCGGTGGTGTAGCTGACTGCCTGGTTGCCCGTTTCGGCATAGGCGTCCTCATGGTCGCAGATGTTGTAGAGGTAGAGCGTCTTTTCCGTCCCGTCCTTGGCCAGGCCGGTCGCGATGACGCCGATGTTGGTCTTGCCTTTGGTCGTTTCGCCAAGGCTCGACGGTTCGGGAAGCACGGCCTTCAGGAATTGCAGCGGGATGATTTCCTTGCCTTCATAGATCACGGGGTCGATCCGCGTCATGCCCACATTCTGCAGCACGGTCAGGTGCTGGATATAGGCGTCGCCGAAAGTCATCCAGAAGCGGATGCGCTTGATCTCCGGCAGGTGAGTCTTCAGGCTTTCGATCTCCTCATGATACATGAGGTACATATTCTTCGGGCCGACTTCCTCGAAGTCGAACTGCTGCTTCACCGACATCGGCGGGGTCTCGACCCAGTCGCCATTTTCCCAGTGACGCGCGACGGCGGTCACTTCACGGATGTTGATTTCGGGGTTGAAATTGGTCGCAAAATGCTGGCCATGATCGCCGCCGTTGCAGTCGAGGATGTCGAGCGTGTCGATGCGGTCGAAATGGTGCTTGCGGAGCCAGGTCGTGAAGACGCTCGTCACGCCCGGGTCGAAGCCCGAGCCGAGCAGCGCCATCAGACCCGCGTCCTTGAAGCGGTCCTGATACGCCCATTGCCAGTGATATTCGAACTTTGCCTCGTCGCGCGGTTCGTAGTTCGCGGTGTCCATATAATGCGCGCCGGTCGAGAGGCACGCCTCCATGATCGTGAGATCCTGATAGGGGAGCGCGAGGTTCACGACGTGCGTCGCCCCGATCTGACGGATCAGCGCCGCGGTCGCGTCGATATGGTCGGCGTCGACCTCGGCGGTCTTGATCGTCACGCCGGTGCGGGTCTTTACCGACTCGGCGATCGCGTCGCACTTGAACTTGCGACGGCTGGCCAGCGTGATGTCGGGAAAGATGTCGGCGTTCATCGCCATCTTGTGCACCGCGACCGAACCGACGCCGCCTGCGCCGATCACCAGAACCTTGCTCATCAAAAATCTCCTGCCCGCTATGCTGCGGCTTGTGTTGTATGCCGCGCCCTATAGGACGAAGCCATGACAGAACAAAGCCCCGATCCCTTGCGGAATCCCGACCGTGCGCCGACGCTGGCGGGTGTCGAACGCGCCGCGGCGAAAGTTGCTGCATTGCTGCCGCAAACTCCGTTGCTGCCGCTCGAAGTCGACGGCCTGACCATCTGGTGCAAGGCCGAGTGCCTGCAACCCGTTGGCGCCTTCAAGATCCGTGGCGCGTGGCACCGGCTGAGCGATCTGACACCCGAGGAAGCGGCGGCGGGCGTCGTCGGCGAGTCTAGCGGCAACCACGCGCAGGGCGTCGCTTGGGCGGCGAAGCGGCTGGGGATCCGGGCGACGATCGTGATGCCGAGGAATGCACCCGCGATGAAGCTCGCCGCGACGCGCGCGCTGGGCGCGGAGGTCGTGCTTTACGACCGCGTTACCGAATCGCGCGATGCGGTGGCGGTAAAGCTGTTAGCGGAGCGCGGCGGGACGCTGGTTCATGCCTATGGCGACCCGTGGATCATCGAGGGGCAGGGCAGTGCGGGGATCGAAGCGCGCGCGCAGATGCGCGAACGAGGGGTCGGCGAGCCCGACCAGGTCGTCGCCTGCTGCGGTGGCGGCGGCTTGTCCGCGGGCCTCGCGCTTGCCTGCCCCGATGCACAGATCGTTGCGGTCGAGCCCGAGGGCTGGGACGATGTCACGCGCAGCCTTGCCGCCGGCGAGATATTGTCGGTCGAGGATATGACCTATCCGACCGAATGCGACGCATTGCAGACGCCCGAGACATGGCCGATCAACTTCGCGGTACTGCAGGCGCGAGGCGTGGTCGGGGTCGCCGTCACGCGGAACGAGGTGCGCCACGCGATGCGGACGGTGTTCGAGAAGCTGCATCTGGTTGTCGAGCCGGGCGGGGCGGCGGCGCTCGCGGCGGTATTGGCCGGGAAGGTGGGGCTGACCGTCGCGACGCTCGTCACCCTGTCGGGCGGCAATGTCGATCCGTTGAAGTTCGCCGAGGTCATCGCCGAATAGGAAACTAATCCGCCGCCGTGCGTTGGGACGGAGAAGGAGAAGCAAGATGCGAAAGAGTGTCATTCTGGCCGGCGCCGCGATGCTCGCCGTGCTGGCAGGCTGCGAAAAGGCCGAAGCGCCGGCGCCCGCCGACAACAAGACGACGACCGAGGAAGTGCCGGTGGAGACGGTCCCGACCGAAACCGCAGCGACCGACGAGGCTGCGATGGACCCCGCGACCGCGCCGCATCGCTTCGCGAGTTGGGCGGGCAAATGGACGGGAGTCGAGGGCATGTATGTCACTATCACCACCGCCGCGCCCGAAAAATACAAGCTGGAGATGCAATCCGACCTCGACACCAAGGGAACTTACGAGGGCTGGGACAGCGAGCATGGGATCAAGTTCAAGCGCGGTGGCCAGGAATTGTCGCTTCATCGCGGCAACGGCGACGACACGGGCCTCAAATATCTGGCGGGCAAGAAGGATTGCCTGATCGTCAAGGATGGCGAGGGATATTGCCGCGACTGATTTTCATAGGCTCGTCGGCCTTTCGGGATGACGGGCTGGTAAATGAAGGTTTTCCTGCGGCCGTCGTCACAATCTCGATTCCGGCGACGACGTTCGCGCGAAATCGCTTGTCGTCCGTTTGCTGCTAACGTCGCCGCCAAAGGGGAGGGGATGTATGGGCAACAGGATCGAAACGGCAGGGCGAGCGGATTTGATCGCGGTGATGGAAACTTTGGCACAGGCGTTCCAGAGCGATCCGGCGCTGTCGTGGATCCTGCCCGATCCGGATCATCGCGCCCGCGCGCTGCGGAGTCTGTTCCACGTGCTGGTTCCCGCCGACCGGCGCGCGGGTGTTGCGCTGCGCGCGGACGGAGACGAGGCGGCGGCGCTGTGGCGCGCGCCGGGGCAGGCGCATAGCGGGACGCTGGAATTCCTGCGCAGCGTCGTCCCGCTTGTCGCGACGTTCGGCACCGCGCTGCCGCGCGGCCTGAAAGTGCAGGGCGGGATCGATGCGCATCGGCCCAAGGGGCGCTTCTGGTATCTCCATTATGTCGGTGTGCGTCCCGAGCATCAGGGCAAGGGGCATGGCGGGCGGATCATCCGCGCGCAGACGGCGGTGGCCGATGTCGGGGGGCTGCCATGCTGGCTGGAAACCGCGACGGCGGAGAATGTCCCGCTTTACGAGCGTCTGGGTTTCGTGACGCAGGTCGAGTGGGACGTCCCCGGGGGCGGTCCGCATTTCTGGGGAATGACGCGGCCGGCATCAAATCCATGAAAGGGCGAACAGGATCGCCCCGACAACGCCGACGATGGTCAGTCGAATAAAGCAGCCCAAACGCTCTCGACGCGTCCGGAGATCGGGAACACTCGCCGCGTCAGACGCCAGTCCCAACACGTCGAAGAGATCGAGCGGCATTCCGCCCTAATCGTCGAAGCCGACGAACCGCACCGCCTCGTCGACCGTTTTGCGGTTCGACACGACAGAGTTCGCCGGAAACGCCTCGTCGGGCCAGCCGAGCGCGACGCAGATCATGATCACCTGATCGTCCGGGATGCGCGCATGCTCGCGCACGACGGGGCTTTGCATGATGCCCTGGCTGTTGATGACACAGCCGAGGCCGCGCGACCAGGCGGCGTTGACGAGCGCGTTGGTCACGGCGCCACAGTCGAACGGAGCGATATCGCTGCCGAGCAGGACGCGGTCGTAGGTGACGACGATGCTGACCGGAGCGTCGAACTGACGGAACCCGCGCAACACCCAGTCCTGCCGTGCGTCCTTGTCGTCGCGCGCAATCCCCATCGCGCCGAACAATTGTTTCGCGATTTCAATCTGCCGGGCGCGATGGTCGTCGGCGATGCCGTCGAAGCGGCGGAACTCGCGGCTGTCGGGCTTGCCCGCCAATATGCCTTCGGTGTTGCCCTTGCGGATCGCCTCCAGCGGCGCGCCGGTGACGACCGAGAAATTCCAGCACTGGTTGTTGAAGGAGGAGGGCGCGCGCATCGCGACCCCGATCACTTCGGCGATCAGCTCCTTCGGAACAGGCTCGTCGAGGAAGCCGCGGATCGAGCGGCGCCCCAGAACGACCTCGTCGTAGCGCGGCGCTTCGGTCACGCCGCTTTCTGAAGCTCCAGCTCGAGCCGGTCCCAGATCTCGACGAGCGCTTCGGTCAGCTCGCGCATCATCGCTTCGTCATGCGTTGGGCCGGGAGTGAAGCGCAGGCGTTCGGGGCCGCGCGGCACCGTCGGGAAGTTGATCGGCTGGACGTAGACGCCGTATTCGGCAAGCAAAATGTCGCTGATCTTCTTCGCGCGCACCGGATCGCCGACCATCAGCGGGACGATGTGCGTCGTCGAATCCATCACCGGCAGGCCGGCGTCGCGGAAGCTCTGCTTGAGATAGGCGGCGGCGGCCTGCTGCGCGTCGCGCTCGACGCTCGACTGCTTGAGGTGGCGCACGCTGGCGAGCACGCCCGCGACGAGCACCGGCGACAGACTGGTCGTGAAGATGAAGCCGGGCGCATAGCTGCGGATCACGTCGATGATATTCTTGTCGGCGGCGATATAGCCGCCCATCACGCCGAACGCCTTGCCGAGCGTTCCCTCGATGATGTCGACGCGGTGCGCCGCCTCGTCGCGGTCGGTGATGCCGCCGCCGCGCGGGCCGTACATGCCGACGGCGTGAACCTCGTCGCAATAGGTCAGCGCGTTATATTTCTCGGCGAGGTCGCAGACCGCGTGGATCGGCGCGATATCGCCGTCCATCGAATAGACACTCTCGAAGGCGATCACCTTGGCCGCCTGCGGGTCGTCGGCGGCAAGCAGTTCCTCGAGATGATCGAGGTCGTTGTGGCGCCAGACGCGCTTTTCGCAGCCCGAATTGCGGATGCCCGCGATCATCGAGGCGTGGTTGAGCTCGTCCGAATAGATGATGCAGCCGGGCAGCAGCTTGCCGAGCGTGCCGAGTGTCGCCTCGTTCGAGATATAGCCCGAGGTGAAGAGCAGCGCGCCTTCCTTCCCGTGCAGGTCAGCAAGCTCGGCCTCGAGATCGATGTGATAATGGGTGTTGCCCGCGATGTTGCGCGTACCGCCGGCGCCCGCGCCGACGTCGTGCAGCGCTTCTTCCATCGCGGCGATAACCTTGGGGTGCTGGCCCATCGAGAGATAGTCGTTCGAGCACCAGACCGTGATCGGCTTTGGCCCGTTATGCCCCGCAAAGCAGCGGGCGTTCGGAAAGGCGCCCTTGTTGCGCAGGATGTCGATGAAGACGCGGTAGCGCCCTTCTTCGTGCAGCCGGTCGATCGCCCGAGCGAAAATATCGTTATAGTTCACGCTTCAGCCCCGCTTGTCAGCTGGTCGCCGTTCCCTCGCCGACGGCTATTAACATGCGGGCCAATAGCGTCGAACGGGGGTGAAATCCAGTGCGAACGATTCGCAGATATGGGGCAAATTGTCCTACATGACCGATCGTTGTGACCGATCGCACCGCGAAGCCGGTCCGAAATCGCCAGGTTTGGAGTCGAACCGAAACCGAAAGGAATGATCCCGACATGCGTCTTTCCATGGTTGCCATCCTGTCCGTTGCTGCAGGATTTGCCGTATCGAAACCTGCTCCTGCACAGGCGCCTGCGCCGTTCGACGGCGGCTGGATGAGCTGCGAGGAATGGCAGGGATCGGAGATCTGCGAGTATAAATTGCTCGCACAGCATGGCGACCGGGTGTGCGGGCTTCAGAGCTATTTCGCGACCAACGCCTATCACGAGCAGCGGTTCGTCGGCACGGCGAGGGGGAACATGGCGCATATCGACAGGATCTGCGGCGATCCGGGCTCGGAGACCGACAGCTATTGCGAGGGGCAGGCGCCAAATGGGGCAGAGAAGGTCGGTTGGGAAGCGACCGACCAAACGCTGTACCTGTGCAATGGGGAATTGATTGGTGCAGCCGGCGACGGCGCTGTTAGTTGTGCCGGCGTCGAGCCGGGGACGGGCATGCCCAGGGCTCGCTCGCTCGGCGACCACGGCCCCGATGACGCAGACCGGGCATGGCTGGCGTCATGCGCAGCGGGCGCCGAATAATTCCTCGCTAGATCGTCTCGATCGCGCCGATGTCATAGGGTAACAGCGCCGCGAGCGGCGGGGGCGGGCGATCCTGGCTGCGCGTGAACACTGCCGTTCCGGGCTGCGCGGTGGCGGGCCATGATTGACCTTCGGTCAGATGGGCAACGCGCCGCGCGATGCCGGCGGCGCCGTCGATCAGCCGGACATCGCTCCCGGCGGCCGCCTGCAATTCGTCGAGCAGCAGCGGGAAATGCGTACAGGCAAGGACGATCACATCCATCGCTTCTCCGCCCGCCTGATCGCGAAGGCCGGCTATGGCGCGCCGAGCAGCGCCCGTGTCTACAGGTTTGCCGTTCAGCTTGGCTTCGGCGGCGTTGACGAGGCCGGGACTGCCATGACGCAGCACGGTCTTGTCGCCCGCGAATTTCGCGCCGAGATCGTCGACATAGGGCTGGCGGACCGTCGCCTCGGTGCCGAGGACGCCGATCACGCCGGTCTTTGTCATCTCGGCGGCGGGCTTGATCGCCGGCACCGTGCCGACGATCGGCAAGTCGAGCGCGGCGCGCACATGTGGCAGCGCGATCGTCGAGGCCGTGTTGCACGCGATGACGATCAGGCGCGGGTGGTAGCGTTCGACGAGCCGGCCGAGCAGCGCGGGGACGCGCGCCGCGAGCTCCTCGTTGCTCTTTTCGCCATAGGGCAGGCCGGCATAGTCGGCCGCATAGACAATCGGCGCAGTAGGCAGCAACGCGCGCGTCGGGCCGAGCACGGTCAGCCCGCCGAGGCCGCTGTCGAAGAAGAGGATAGGCGCGTCGGAAGCCGGGGAATGATCCATATCGGACGCGGCGATACGCCAATCGCCCCGGCGGCGGCAAGCGCGGCGTTGACCGGCGGCCCCGCTTGCCGCCAAAAGGCACCGCGAAGGGCCGGAGCCGAATCCGGCGGGCAGGGGATGCCGATATGCTGATCGCAACATTGGCCCTGGCGGGCTATCTTCTGGGGGCGATCCCGTTCGGGGTCATCCTGACCCGCGCGTTCGGCGCTGGCGACCTGCGCCAGATCGGTTCGGGCAATATCGGCGCGACCAATGTGTTGCGGACGGGGCGCAAGGGACTTGCGGCGGCGACGCTGATCCTCGACGGCGCCAAGGGCGCGGTCGCGGTGCTGCTAGCGCGGCACTTTCTACCCGAAGCCGGCGCCGACGGCGCGATGATCGCGGGCGCGGCGGCGATGATCGGCCATTGCTATCCCGTGTGGCTCAAGTTTCGCGGTGGCAAGGGGGTCGCGACCCTGCTCGGCCTGTCGCTCGCGCTTGCCTGGCCGATCGGGCTGATCTTTGCGCTGGTGTGGCTGGGGATGACGATACTGACGCGCATTTCGTCGCTTGGCGGGATGGCGGGCGCGGTGGCCGCGCCGATGGCCGCTGCCGCCTTCGGGCACCGCGCCTATGCGATCGGGCTCGCCGGGCTGGCGGTGATCGTCTTGTGGCGCCATCGCGAAAATATAGTCCGGTTGCGCGCCGGAACCGAACCTCGCATCGGCGGGAACAAGGACGCTTCCGGAAAAGGCGGGCCTGCGTGACCCACGCCGAGCGGATCGCGCGGCTGCGCCTGATCCGTACGCCCAATATCGGGCCGGTGAGCTGGCAGCAGTTGATACAGCGCTTCGGCTCGGGCGAGGCAGCGATCGACGCGCTGCCCGACCTCGCCGTGCGCGGCGGCGGCAAGGTACGGATCGCGCCGGTCGATCTTGCCGAGCGCGAGATCGCGCGCGTCGCCGAACTTGGCGCGCGGCACGTCTTTCGCGACGAGGGGGACTATTCGCCTTTGCTGCGCGAGGTCGAGGGTGCGCCGCCCGCGCTGATCGTGCGCGGCGACGCCGCAATGCTGCAACGCCCGTGCGTCGCGATCGTCGGCGCGCGCAATGCATCCGCCGTCGCGTGCCGCTTCGCGCGTCAGCTTGCCGTCGATTTGGCGGCGCACGGCGTCACCGTCGTGAGCGGGCTCGCGCGCGGCGTCGACACCGCGGCGCATGTCGGGGCGATGGGTGGGGCGACCGTCGGGGTGATCGCGAGCGGAATCGACATCGCCTTCCCGCCCGAGAATGCCGCGTTGCAGGACAAGATCGGCGCCGACCAGCTGCTCGTCGCCGAACAGCCGCCCGGGACCGAACCGTTGGCACGGCATTTTCCCGCGCGCAACCGCATCATCGCCGGGATGGCGCACGGCACTGTGGTGATCGAGGCGGCGCCGAAATCGGGATCGCTGATCACCGCGCGCCGTGCGGGTGATTATGGGCGGGAGGTGATGGCGGTGCCCGGCTCGCCGCTCGATACGCGCGCGCAGGGTTGCAATATGCTGATCCGCGAAGGCGCGACGCTGATCCAGACGGCCGACGATGTGCTGGAGGCGATCGGACCGATCGACGGCCGTATGGCCCACGAACCGCGCCATGCTTTTGACGCGCCTGCCGCTATCGAGCCGGCGGGCGAGGGAGACCATGATCTCGTGGCCGGCCTGTTGGGTCCGACGCCAGTGGCGATCGACGAGATTGTCCGCCAGTCCGGGCGCCCGGCGGCGGCCGTGCACCTCGTGCTGCTGGAACTCGAACTGGCGGGGCGGCTCGAACGCCATGCGGGCGCGCGAATTTCGCTGTTGTGACGACGCGCACTGAGCGCCAACCTCCGGTAATATAACGACTCGTCGTGGTTCAGCCACTGTTCAGCGGACGGTCGACAGTTTGATGATATTGTATCTCATGCCGGGGAGAGGAATGATGCGGAGCCGACTTTTGACGAGCGTGACGATGGTTGCGGTGCTGTCGACCATCCCGGCGCCATTGCCAATGGCGGCGGTCAGTGCGCGGACAGTCGTCGCGTCGCAAGGGTTTTGCCGAAACGCCGATCCGCTGCCGCGCCTCGACCCCGAGCAGGCGCCGCGCCGGGAACAGGCGAACGGCGGTTACAAGAGCAGCGGCGTTCGTGATCGGGCCGAGACAGCGGCAATGGCGGAGCCCGCACCACCGCCGCCACCACCTCCTCCAGCGCCTCCGCCGCCGCCTTCGCTGGTGGCGGAGATCGCGGTCTCGGGTTCGATGGCGTCGAGAGACGTCGCACCCCCGGCTACGACCGGCGCGCCGGCGCCTTCTGAAAGCATGGCGCCGGGTTCCTCGTCCGATTTCAAGGGCCGCGCGTCGATCGTGCCGCCGCGCCCATATCCGCGGCCGCAGCCGCAATCGGGCATCCTGACCGCTGGCGAGCATGACGATCTGCTCAATCCCGAGCTTTACGCCGCCTATGTGAACCGCAGCGGCGACCTGGGGCAGGAGGTTCGCGATCTGCCGCGCGTCGACACGATGCGCGTCGTGACGGTCAAGGTGAACGACCGCAGCGGCCAGCCGATCCCATTTGCCGATGTCGTCGTGACGTGCAGCGACGGCAACAGCATCACGATGGCGACGCAGGCCGACGGCAGCGCGGTGTTTTTCCCCGGGCTCGACCGGCTGAGCGAGCGGATCACCGTCTCGGCAAAGAAGGCCGGGCGTGTCATCGCCGACGCACGGCCCGTGCTCGTCGCCGACGCGCCGGGCGGGCAGACAGTGGGGCTGACCGCGAACCAAGCAGCGGTGAAAGCGACGAAGCTCGACCTGATGCTGGTGATCGACACGACGGGCAGCATGGGTGACGAGATCCGATACCTCCAGTCCGAACTGCGCTCGATCATTTCATCGATCACCGCCAAGCATCGCGACCTCGACATTCGCGTCGGCTTCGTCTTCTACCGCGACCTCGGCGACGATTATATCACGCGGACGATCGCGTTCGACCGCGATATCGGACGGGCGCAGGGCGTGCTCGCGCAGCAGGACGCGAACGGCGGCGGCGACTATCCGGAGGCGATGGATCAGGCGATGATCCGTGCGGTCGGGCAGGATTGGCGCCCCGACGCGGTGAAGTCGCTGCTGCTCGTCGCCGACGCGCCGCCGCATGACGACAAGTTCGGACTCACCTGGAAAGCGGCCGAAGCGGCGCGTGCGAAACGCATCCACATCACCCCGGTCGCCGCGTCGGGCGTCGCCGACAAGGCCGAATATGCGATGCGAGCGATGGCGGCGGCGACCCAGTCGCGCTACCTGTTTCTGACCGACGACAGCGGTGTCGGCAATCCGCACGCGCCGCCGGCGATCGACTGCTACCTCGTCACCCGTCTCGACGCGCTGGTCCGCCGGGTGATCGACAGCCAGATCAGCGGCCGTCGGATCGAGCCGAACGATAATGAGGTCATCCGCAGCGTCGGCAACTATGATGCCGGAAAGTGCATCCTGCCCGCCGATTTCAAATGGCAAGCCAACTGACGTCTTGACGTCACGGATTGACACGGCCCCGCATCTGGCCGATGCGGGGCCGTGGGTCGCTTCGATAGGGCCTCACTGTCCGCTGGGCCGGACGGCGGGGCGGGTTCGGAGGATGAGACCCCCATGAGGAAATTACTGGCGGCCGTTGCCGCACTGGCGCTTGTTGCGCATCCCGTCATCGCTGCCGCCAAGGATCAGGAGCCGGTCAAGATATCGGGTCCAGCCAATGCGAAGGGCGTTTCGACCGTCGCGGTCGGCGCATTCAACGTCGGCTTCATCTTTGAATCGATCGACCAGACGGCAGCATCGGGCGGCCTGATGGGCGCGTTCGGCGGCACGACGAAGGCGAAGAGCGAACTGGTCGGGGTGACGCCCGAAATGATGCAGGCGATTACCGACGCCGCCTATGCCGATTTCGTATCACAGCTTGGCGCGCGGGGTTATGTGGTCCACCCCGCCGCGGACCTGTTCGGTCATGGCGCGCTTGCGAAGACCAAGTCGCAGCAGGTTCCGCTCGATATCAACATCGCACTCGAAAAGGGCAGCAAGGGCAAGGCGACCTACTTCAAGCCCTCGGCGCTGCCATCGCTGCTGATGATTCCCGGCGATTTCATGGGCTCGGGTATGAGCAGCATCGGGATCAATATGTCGGCTTCGCAGGCAAGCATGGCGCTGACCACCTATGCGAAGGAAGCGGGTGTCGGCGTGATCGACGTCGTCTATCTGATCGATTTTTCGCAGTTGAAGCGCCCCGGAGCGTTCAGTTTCGGAGGGCTGCAGGTCAACAGCGCGCTATCGGTGAGTGCCGATTATTCGCGCATGACGCTGATCGCGCCCAACGGCAAGCAATCGGTAATCACGGTGAAGGCCCCGGTTGCTGTGGAGGGCGAATTTGTCGAAAAGAGCGACGCGTCGAGTGGCACCGACAAGGCGCTGCAATCGGGGGCGAACGTCGCGGGCGGACTGGCCGCCGTTGCGGGCCTCGGCGGCCTCCGCTTTGGCAAGACGCGCAAATTCGCGTTCACGGCCAAGCCCGGAAATTACGAGGAAGGCGCGGCAAAGGCCGCCAGTCTTGCCAGCGATTTGCTTCTCGGCAGGCTGGACGGGTTGCGTTGACATTCCCGGCGCGGGCGCTCCATTCGCTCTTGACGCGATAGTGGAACGCCCGTCACTCTCTCGCTTGTCGGCAAGGGCGAAGGGGTGACGACGTTGCAGTTCAATGCCAGGCTGGTCGCACCGGTCGTTCGTGATACATTTGCGAATATGGCGGCGAATTCCGGCACGTTCGGGATGATTTATGCCGCAGCGACGACGGCGGGCGTGTGCCTGGATCTGGGCAATGGGCTCGGCGAGGCCGCGACCCTCCTGTCCCTGGCGTTCGTATTTTTCCAACTGTTTCTTCAGGCCTGCATCATTCTCGCGATATTGCAGTGCGGTGGGCACGTCACCCGATCGCGGCAATGGCGCATCGCATCACTGTTCGGGATCGGGATTATCACCGGGTTCGGCATTCTTGTGGGCCTGTTGGTGCTGATCCTGCCCGGCCTGTTTCTTGTTGGTCGCTGGTACATCGCCGCGCCAATCCTGTTTGCCGAGGACATTTCGGTGTCCGAAGCGGTGCGGGCGAGCTGGGATCGCACCGAGGAACATTGGCTGGCTTGCACGGTCATCGCCATCCTCGCTTTCGTGATGCAAGCCGGGCCTATCGTAGCAAGCCTGTATCTTCTCGAAGAAAGCGGAACTGTCCCGATCGCCGTCGTCGTTGCATCCAACGCGCTCTCCCAAGGAGCATGGGTCTTTGGCATTGCCGCTGCCGCCACCATGTATCTGACGATTGGCCGGAGGGCTCGCCGCAGCGAAGAAATTTTCGGTTGACGCGGCGCGTCGCGGCGCCACCCTCGCGCGTACGTACGCAAGAATTTTCGGGGAACGAGTTTTTCAATGCAATTGGTAATTGTCGAATCGCCTGCAAAGGCGAAGACGATCGAGAAATATCTCGGTCGCGATTTCAAGGTGCTCGCCAGCTATGGCCATGTCCGCGACCTGCCCCCGAAGGACGGTTCGGTCGATCCCGACGACGGCTTTGCAATGCAGTGGCAGCTTTACCCTGACAAGGCGAAGCGGCTGAAGGATATTCAGGACGCGGCGAAGACCGCTGACCGATTGATCCTTGCGACCGACCCCGACCGCGAGGGCGAGGCGATCAGTTGGCATGTGCAGGAATTGCTGCGCAGCAAGAAGGCGCTGCCGCAGACGGTCGATCGGGTGACCTTCAACGCGATCACCAAGCAGGCGGTGACCGATGCGATGGCGCATCCGCGCGCGCTCGACGACGATCTGATCGACGCCTATCGCGCGCGCCGCGCGCTGGACTATCTCGTCGGCTTTACCCTGTCGCCGGTGCTGTGGCGCAAGCTGCCCGGCGCCAAGTCGGCGGGGCGCGTCCAGTCGGTCACGCTGCGGATGATCGTCGAGCGCGAGCGTGAGATCGAGGCCTTTGTTGCCCAGCAATATTGGTCGGTCACCGGCCTGTTCGAAATGGCCGGCACGGCGTTCAAGGCGCGCTTGGCGCGCTGGCGTGGCGAGAAGATCGAGAGGTTGTCGATCGGCACCGAGGCCGACGCTCGCGCCGCCGAGGCCGATGTGAAGGCGGGGCATTTCACCGTCGATACGGTCGAGACCAAGCCGATCACGCGTAATCCGCCGCCGCCGTTCACCACATCGACGCTGCAACAGGAAGCGGCGCGCAAGCTCGGCTTCTCGGCCAGCCACACGATGCGCGTCGCGCAGGATCTCTATGAGGACGGCGCGATCACCTACATGCGTACCGACGGCGTCCAGATGGACGGCAGCGCGATCAGCGCGGCGCGCAAGGCGATCGCCGAGCGCTACGACGGGGGCTATGTTCCCGATCAGCCGCGGCAGTATCAGACGAAGGCGAAGAATGCGCAGGAAGCGCATGAGGCGATCCGCCCGACCGATTTTTCGAAAGACAAGATCGGCGGCGGCGACCATGCGCGGCTTTACGAACTGATCTGGAAACGCGCGATGGCGAGCCAGATGGCGTCGGCGCGGCTCGAACGCACCAGCATCGACCTGAGCGACGGAACCGGCAAGACGGTGCTGCGCGCGACCGGACAGGTGGTCAAATTTCCCGGATTCTTGGCGCTTTACGACGAAGGCCGCGACGATGCCGAGGACGAGGACGCGCGCCTGCTCCCCGCAATGAGCAAGGGCGATGCGCCCGCGAAGACCGGCGTCGAGGTCGAAGCGCACGAGACGCAGCCGCCGCCGCGCTATTCGGAAGCGAGCCTCGTCAAGAAGATGGAGGAACTGGGGATCGGGCGCCCGTCCACTTACGCGTCGATCCTGCAGGTTCTGAAGGACCGCGCCTATGTGCGGGTCGAGAAGAACCGCTTCATTCCCGAGGAAAGCGGTCGGTTGTTGACGGCGTTCCTCGAACGCTTCTTCAATCGCTATGTCCAATATGACTTCACAGCCGGGCTCGAGGAAGAACTCGACGACGTGTCGGGTGGCCGCGCGCAGTGGCAGGCGGTGCTCGAACGCTTCTGGCGCGATTTCAAGCCGCGCACCGGCGAGGTGATGGAGCAAAAGCCGTCGGAGATCACCGCGGCGCTCGACGAATTCCTCGGCCCCTATCTCTTCCCCGACAAGGGCGACGGCAGCGACCCGCGCCTCTGCCCCAATTGCGGTACCGGGCGGCTGGCGCTGCGCGGCGGCAAGTTCGGACCGTTCATTGCTTGCAGCAATTATCCCGATTGCAAGTTCACGCGGAAGTTCGCGCAGCCGGGCGGCAGCGATGGCGGCGACACCGGGCCCGAGGTCATGGGGACCGACCCCGACAGCGGGCTGGAGGTGTCGAAACGCAGTGGGCGCTTCGGCCCTTACATCCAACTCGGCGAGGGGAAGGAAGCGAAGCGGTCGTCGATCCCCAAGGATATACCAGCGGAGGATTTCGATCTCGATTACGCGCTGCGGCTGTTGTCACTGCCGCGCGAGGTGGGTACGCACCCCGAGAGCGGCAAGCCGATCATGGCAGGGCTGGGGCGCTATGGTCCCTATCTGCTGCATGACGGCAAATATGCGAAGCTGACCGGGACCGCCGAAATCTTCGATATCGGCATGAACGCCGCGGTGGTCCGTATCGCCGAGGCGGCTGCAGGCGGCGGCCGCGGCGCGCGCGCGAAGGCAGAACCGCTGAAAACCTTTGGCGCGCACCCGACGAGCGGCGGCGAGATGAAGCTGATGGCGGGGCGCTTCGGCCCCTATGTGACCGATGGGACGACCAACGCAACGCTGCCCAAGACGATCGGGGCCGAAGCGCTGACCGAAGAGGAGGCGATCGCGCTGATCGATGCGCGGGCGGCGAAGGGGCCTGCCAAGGGCAAGAAAAAGGCGCCCGCGAAAAAGGCTCCGGCCAAGAAGAAGGTCACGGACTGACAATTCTCGTCATGGCGAGCGGCGAAGCCACACTGCAGTTCGGAGATGGAGTAAACCGCACTGGATTGCTTCGCTTCGCTCGCAATGACGAGGGCAAAGCAAAAACAGGATCGCTGTCTTCCCGTAACATGTTAGCATTGGCGCATCGGGAGGATTTTCGATGCGCGATCTGCTTGCTGCCGTCTTCGCTCTCTTTGCCCTTATGACCGCCCCGGCCTGGGGCCAGTCTTCGCGATATCTGATCTCGGCACAGCCGATGCAGGATGCACCGCCCGGCGTGCAGGCGTGGCGCGTGCAATATTGGACGACGAACGGTAATGGCGCGCGCTTTGCGGTAACCGGCATCGTCGCTGCGCCGATGGAGGCGATTCCGCCGCGCCCGCGCCGCGTCATAGCGTGGACCCACGGCGCATGGGGCGTAGCCGAGAAATGCGCGCCGTCGCTCAGCCCCAATTTCTTCGACTATAGCGCCGGGATGAATGCGGTCCGGCAGGGCTATGTCGTCGTCGCGCCCGACTATATCGGCCTTGCCAGTCCGACGATGCATCCGTTTCTGGTCGGCGCCGATACCGCCAATTCGGTGCTCGACGCCGTGCGCGCCGCGCGCGAAATTCCGGGCGCCGCGGCGGGCGGAAGCTTCGCGGTCTGGGGGGAATCGCAGGGCGGACATGCCGCGCTGTGGACCTCGATCGCCGCCGCTACCTATGCGCCCGACCTGAGGCTCGTCGGCACCGCCGCCGCGGCGCCGCCAACCGACCTGGGCGCCAATCTCAATCAGGGAAGCGACAAGAATGCGCGAGCGCTGCTATTGTCCTTTGCGCTGCATAGCTGGTCGACTCTCTATGGCTTTTCGCTCGACAGCATCACCAATCGCACGAACCAGGGTATCATCCGGCGCCTTGCCGAAAATAATTGCGTTAGCTTCAACAAGAAACCCAAGCTCGGCACCATCCTGGGCATTTTGACGATCGCCCGTGCCACGAAGGCCAAGGACATTGCGAAGATCGAGCCCTTTGCCTCGTTCGAGCGCACGAACAGCGTCGATCCGGCGCGGGTGCCCGGGCCGCTCCTGATCGCGCAGAGCAGCAAGGACACCATCGTCGCGCCCGCCGTGACGCGAAAATTCGCAAAGGCCGTGTGTCGGCGCGGTACCGGGGTGCGCTGGATCGATATGGTCGGCGACCATGGTAACAGCGCGAAGGACAGTGCAGCCGAAACGATCGCATGGATCGGCGCCCGCTTCGATGGCGCGCCGCCGCCGAACGATTGCCGGCGAATCTAGCTCGCGCAGGCCGGATCGGCGGGGCGGAAAACGTGTTCACTCACATTGTCGTGGCGCACGAGGCGGATTTTCGAGCCGGCGTGGCAGCGGGTGCCGCTCGGCAGGACGACGACCGCCTCCTGCGCTTCGCCCAGCCGCACGGTCGCGCGCGGCTTGCCGCCGGCCATGTCGAGGCGCTCGATCACGCCGTTGACCAGATGATCATTGCCCTTGTTCGCGATCAGATTGCGTTCGGTGAGTATAAGCAGCACCGCGGCAATCGCCAGAAACCATTTCCAATGTTTCAATATGGCGCGCAGGCGGTCGGCGGGGGTGTCGAAGGGGTCCTTTGCCATTGCGCGTCTCTCAATCCACCCAGTCGAGACCCATGTCGCGATAAACGCTGCGGTCCTCGTCCCAGTTCGCCTTGACCTTCACATGCAGGAACAGGTGGACCTTGCGGCCCAGCAGTTCGGTCAGCTCGGCGCGGGCCTTGCTGCCGATTTCCTTGATCCGCTCGCCCTTGTGGCCGAGGATGATCGCGCGCTGGTTGTCGCGCGCGACCAGGATTTGCTGGTGGATTTCGGCGCTTCCATCGGATCGGGTCGTGAATTTCTCGGTCTCGACGGTCGACTGGTAGGGCAGTTCCTCGTGGAGTTGCCGATAGAGCTGCTCGCGCGTGATTTCGGCGGCCAGCATGCGTTCGGGGGCGTCGCTGACCTCGTCTTCGGGGAAATGCCACGGCCCTTCCGGCATCAGGGCGGCCAGCGTCGCCTTGAGCTCGGGCACCCCGTCGCCGGTGCTGGCCGAGATGAAGAAGGTTTCGTCGAAGGCGACTCGCTCGTTGAGCTGGGTTGCCAGCGTCAGCAGCTTGTCCTTCCGGGTCAGGTCGACCTTGTTGAGGACGAGGAGCTTCTTTTCGGGCCGTCCCTCGATGCCCTGCAGCACGCGCTCGGCGCGTTCGCCGAGCTTGGCGGCGGCGTCGATCATCACGAGGATCGCCTCGGCTTCTTCGAGGCTGCCCCACGCGGCGGCGACCATCGCGCGGTCGAGGCGGCGGGTCGGCGCGAAGATGCCCGGCGTGTCAATCAGGACGATCTGCGTCTCGCCTTCCATCGCCACGCCCATCAGCCTTGTGCGCGTCGTCTGCGCCTTGGGGCTCACGATCGCGACCTTCTGGCCGACGAGAGCGTTGACGATCGTCGATTTGCCCGCATTGGGGGCGCCGACGACGGCAACGAAGCCGCAGCGCTGGGTCATTTCATGTCTTCCTGTGTCAATCGTTCGAGCATCGCGGCCGCAGCCGCCTTTTCAGCGGCCTGTTTCGACGCGCCTTCGCCCTCAGCCTCGGCGAGCTTTCCGACCGCTACCGCGACAAGGAAGCGCGGCGCATGGTCGGGGCCTTCGCGGCGGACAAGGCGATATTCGGGCGGCTTGCGCTTGCGTGCGAGCGCCCATTCCTGGAGCGCTGCCTTGGGGTGCTTGGGCGCGGCGACCTGTCCGTCGATCATGTCGCCCCATTTTGCGACGACGAAATCGCGCGCAGCCGCGTCGCCGAGGTCGAGCCAGAGCGCACCGATCAGCGCCTCGAGCACGTCGGCGGCGATATTGTCGCTATGCCGTCCGCCATCGCCGATCGCCTGACTGCCGAACAGGACGTGCGCGTTGAGGTCGATCGCTCGCGCGATGCGCGCGCAGGTTTCGCCCGAGGCGAGCGCGTGGAGCCGCGACGACAGTTCGCCCTCGGCCGCGTCGGGAAAACGGCGGAAGAGTTCCGACGCGATGACGAGGCCAAGTACGCGGTCGCCCAGAAATTCGAGCCGTTGATAATCGCCCGCGCCGCTGCTGCCATGAGTCAGCGCCTGATGATAGAGGCCCAGGTCGCGCGGTGTGGCGCCTGTGATGGCTGCGATCGTCTCCGCGGATGCGCGTTCGTTCAAAAGCCGTCCCCGATACGGCTCCAGCGTGCGGCGGTGAACCAGCTGATCGGGTTGAACCAGCTTGCCGATCCGTCGGTCGAGAACATGCCGACGAGGGCATGGCCGACGAGGTTCTTTTCGGGAACGAGGCCGATGCCGCCGTTCTCCTCCGCCTCGAACCGGCTGTCGGCGCTGCGATCGCGGTTGTCGCCCATCAGGAACAGATGCCCCTTCGGCACCGTAACCAGCGGGGTATTGTCCTGCGGGATCGTCGTGATGTCGAGGATTGCATAGCTCTTGCCGCTCGGCATGGTTTCGCGAAACTGCTTGTAACGGCACTGCCGTTGCCCGCTCGCGGACACTTCCTCGAATTGCGGCGCATAGCAGGGAAGCGTCCCCGAGGCGCGCGACGCGTCGACCATATTCTGCGTCACCGGAATGACGAAATCGGCCATCGGTTCACGCTTCAGCGGCTTGCCGTTCAGCCAGACGATGCCGTCGCGGACCTGGACCGTGTCGCCGGGCAGGCCGATCACGCGCTTGATATAATCATTGTCGTTTACCGGCGGCGCCTTGAACACCACCACATCGCCGCGTTCGGGGGTGCGCGCGAAGATGCGACCGGGGATCAGAGGCACGCTGAACGGCAGGCTGTACCTCGAATAGCCATAGGCCATCTTGTTCACCAGCAGATAATCGCCGATCAGCAGCCGCGGCTGCATCGATTCCGAGGGAATGTTGAAGGGCGACAGGAAAAAGCTGCGGAAAACCAGCACCGCGATCGCGAGCAAGGCGAGGAAACGGATCGTGTCGACCGCCTCTTCCTTCGCCGATGCGGGCGCGGGTTCGGGCTTGGCCGGACGGGGATCGTTGGCGGGCGCGTTTTCGGCGGTAATGCTGGCGTCGGTCATGCCGCGCATTGGCGACGAATAGGTCTGCACGTCAAGCGAATATCCGCGGATGACGCTGGCGCGGCGGCGGCAGCGGGATTAGAGAAGGGGCGACATCTCATCCCGCTCACAGAGGAATTTCGATGACTACCCCGTCCACCGCGTGGCAGTCGCTCGCCGACTGGCAGCCGCGAACGCTGATTGACCTCGTTACCGCCGATCCAGAGGCTCGCTTGCAGGCGCTGGTCCGCAACGTCGCCGACATCCGCTTCGATTTCGCAAAGACGCATCTCGACGAGGCGGCGATCGCGATCCTGTCGAACCTGGCCGAGGCGCAGGATTTCAGCGGGCGCCGCAAGACACTCTTCGCGGGCGGAGTTGCCAATCCCACCGAGAATCGCGCCGCCGAGCATAGCGCGGAACGGGGCGAGGGCGCCCCCGAGTCGGTTCATGTCGCGCAGGCGCTGCACCAGCGGATGCGGATGATGATCGACGCGATCGAGGCGGGCGCGTTTGGCGAGATCCGTCATCTGCTCCACATCGGCATCGGCGGATCGGCGCTTGGCCCCGACTTGCTCGTCGATGCGCTCGGACGGCATAGCGAGCGCTACGACGTTGCGGTGGTCTCGAACGTCGATGGCGCGGCGCTGGCCGAGGCTTTCGCGAAGTTCGACCCCGCCTATACGCTCGTCGCGGTCGCGTCGAAGACGTTCACGACGACCGAGACGCTGCTCAACGCCAACTCGGCGCTGCAATGGCTCGAGGAGGCGGGCGTCGAGGATCCGCTCGGCCGTTTCATCGCGCTCACCGCGATGCCCGAACGCGCGATGGAGTGGGGAATCGACGAGACGCGCATCCTGCCGTTCAACGAGACGGTTGGCGGGCGCTATTCCTTATGGTCGTCGATCGGCTTTCCGGCGGCGCTGGCGCTCGGTTGGGATGCGTTTGCCGACATGCTGGAGGGGGCGGCCGAGATGGACCGGCATTTCCGGCTCGCCGAGGGTGCCGACAATATCTGTCTGCTCGCGGCTTTTGCCGACCAGATTTATGCGAACCGCCTCGGCTGCCAGACGCGCGCGGTATTCGCCTATGACGAGCGGTTGCGGCTGCTGCCCGCCTACCTCCAGCAGCTCGAGATGGAATCGAACGGCTAGTCGGTGTCGCTGGATGGCGAGCCGGTCGGACGGCAGACCGCCGCCATCACCTGGGGCGGGGTCGGTACTGATGCGCAGCATGCGGTGTTCCAGCTGCTCCATCAGGGCACGCATCTGACGCCGGTCGAATTCATCGTCGCGCGCGAGCCCGATCATCTGCTCGACGACGCGCATCACGAAACGCTGGTCGCCAATTGCATTGCGCAGGGCGCGGCGCTGATGACCGGGCGGAGCAGCGACGACGGCGCGCGCGCCTATCCGGGCAATCGCCCGTCTACGACTATCCTGCTCGACCAGGTCACGCCGCGCAGCCTTGGCGCGCTGATCGCCTTTTACGAGCATCGCGTTTTCGCGAATGCGGTGCTTCTCGGCATCAATCCGTTCGACCAGTTCGGGGTCGAGCTGGGCAAGGAGATGGCGAAGGGGCTCGCCGAAGGCACCATGACCTTCGATGCGGCGACGCAGGCACTGATGAAGGCGGCGCTCGGCGAATAAGGGTGACCGCAAAATTCGATTGGCAAGCCGCGCCGGCGTAACCACATAGGCCGCGGCTGCGAATGTCAGCGAACATCTTCAGGGGTTTTGCATGAGCGATTTCGACTACGACCTTTTCGTCATCGGCGCGGGATCGGGCGGCGTGCGCGCATCGCGCGTCGCCGCCTCGCACGGCGCGCGCGTCGCGGTGGCGGAGGAATATCGGGTCGGCGGCACCTGCGTCATCCGCGGCTGTGTGCCCAAGAAGCTGCTCGTCTATGGCGCCCATTTCGCCGAGGACATCCACGACGCGCGCCGGTTCGGCTGGAAAGTATCGGACTGCGAGTTCGACTGGAACGTGTTGCGCGATAATGTGCTGGCCGAGGTCGACCGGCTCGAGGGGCTCTATGGCCAGACGCTCGACAATCACAAGGTTACAGTC
>JAEWIL010000189.1 GCA_023387085.1 Pseudomonadota bacterium
GCGCAGGTCCCGAAAGGGGCCGCACCGCGCGCGATTTCCACCCGACCCGCGGCGTCCCGACAGGGGCGGCGCGGCGCAGTTTTCGGCTCGCCAAGACGAAGGAGCGAAAGAGGGGCGGCGGCCCGCCCCTCTCCGGTCACGCCGCGAGCGGCGGCGCCTTCTCGTCCTCCGCTTCGTCATCCGGCGCGGCCCCGGCAGGCCCGTTTGCATCGCCGCACTCGGCATCTTCCTCGTCGACAGAATGGCTATCGCCATTATCCGCCATAGTCTCGGCGGCATCGACGCTATCGGCGTTGTCGCCGCCATCCGCGCCTGGGCCGTGGGCGGATTCGAGATCGCGGGTCTCGACATCGGCTGCCCGCTCCGCCTCGGCTTCGTCTTCGGCCTCGGCGGCATCGTCGGCCTCGGCTTCGGCTGCACTCGCCAGAATATGCAGCATGCGGGCCTCGGCCTCGACGCTCCCGACGCCGCCGCGAGCGGTATAGGCGGCGGGCGGAAATGCCATCCATTTCGGCACCCACGGCGCGACCTTGGCGCGCCCGTTGGTACCGTCCAGATGGTCGGCGATGATCGCTTTGAGCGCCTTCGCCTTCTCGCCGCCATTGGCGGCGGCGATATCGTCGCCCGCGACCTCGGCGACCATCTTGCCGAGCACTTCCCTGTCGCGGACAAGGCCCCAGAAGGCCGCGTCGGGCAACCAGTGCGCGGTCATATCGACGCCAAGATGGACGCCGATCATCTCGACCGCCTCGCTTCCCGCCATCAAGGTTTCGCCCATGACGATCGCGACGATTTCGAGCACGACCGGATCGGGAAGTTCGAGCAGCCGCGCGAAGACCGGCGCGAACTGGCGCCGTCCGCAGTAGCGCGCGGTGACCGTCGCATCCTCGGCGCCAAGCCCGAGAACCGCGAGAACCGCGCGGCGGCGCTCGTCGAAACGTGCCTCCGATACGCATGTCTCGACGCTCTCCTGCACATCGTCCTTCGCGCAGACCTGCGACTGGACTTCGACGCGATAATGGTCGGCGCTCGCGATGACATGCGCGGCAAGCGCGCGGAGCGCAACGCCGCCATGTCTTGCGAGTTCGGCGCGCACCGCCGCATGGCGGTGGAGGTCGATATATCTGTTCATCGCGCTCGTGACCTCGGGCTTTCGCGCGCGTTCGGCCGGTGCGCACGCGTCCGCCCGCGCGCGCGCGGCGGCTTCCTTCTCGGTCAGATAGCCTTCGTGGAATTCGATCTCGCCGGTGCGGTGAAGCTCGATATAGACGCGCCCGCCCTTCCGCTTGCTCGTCGCGGCATGCTGCCATGTGAGGAAGCGCGGCGCTTGGTCGAGAATGACGACATCGCTCCAGCCATCCGCGAGGTAAGCGGCCTTGCGCGCCTCGACCTCGGCCTTCTGGAGCGCCCAGAAGGCGTCGGTGTCGGGGACGAGCTTCTCATTGTCGAACAGGTCGGCGACGATGGCGAGGCCTGCGGCATCGACATCGAACAGCGCATGCGCGGCCTTGATCGTCTCGCCGCCGAACAGCCAGTCGCGGATGCGAAAGCCCTTCGGACAATTGGCGTCCTTGTCGTCGAACAGCGCGAGCCATGCCGTCTGCTGGCTCTTGGTCGCGAGGGTCAGTTGCTTAACCGTGGTCTGGTCGATTTCGCCATTGCGGTAGAGGCTGCGGATGCGCGGCACGAGATTGCCGAGCGCGAGGATGCGCTCGACCGTCCGCACCTCGAATGCGAAGTCGGCGGCGATTTCCTCGGGCTTGCGTCCCGCCTTCACGAGCTTGGCGAAGGCCTCCCACTGGCTCACTTCGTCGGGCGCGACGCGCGCGAGATTTTCGAGCATCGAGGCTTCGATAGCATCGGCGTCGTCGCCCTCGTCGAGGATTGCACAGGGAAGCGGCTTCGCCGCGCCGCCGCCGCGCACGATATTGTTCACCGCCGTGAAGCGGCGACGTCCCGCAAGAATTTCGAACGGGACCGCCGCCGCGTCGGCGTCGGCGCGCTCGCGCACGAGAAGCGGGACGATCACCCCGCGCTTGGCGATGCTCGGCTGGATGTCCGACACGTCGGGGTCGCGCCCCTTGGCGCGCATATTGGCCTTGGCGATGGTGAGCTTGTCGAGCGGGATAAAATCGAGTTTCATGGCATTGCTCCTTGTGAGCGCCGGTCCCGTTTTGAGTGAATGCGAGGCGGGACCGGCTAGGATGACGGCGAGAACGCGCCGCCGCGTCAGCTGCCTGTCCCCCCTTCGTCCGTCTCGCGGACGGGTCGGGGGTCGGGCAGAAGCCGGTCGGATTTGCGGCGGCGCATCACGCGCTCGGCGGCGACAATCGAGCCGAGGCGCCGCGCTTCGTCGGTCCATGTCGAGAGCGGGCCGAGCGGATCGAAATAAAGGTCGCGCTCGATCCCGAGGCCGAAGGGCAGCCGGACGCTGCGAATTTCGCGCAAGGAGAAATAGCCGAGTTCGGGGCAGCCGAAACCGAGGTCGGCCAGTCCGAACAGCGTGTCGCCGTCGTCGGCGAACTCGCTGGCGATCCACGTCGCGGCGCCTGCGGGATTGAAGAATTTCACCACCGGCCACGGGTCGAATGTCGCGCCGCGCGCGGCATGGATGCGGCTGGTGACGCCATTCGCATTGAGCGCGAAAACGAGGCTGTAGGGAAGAAGGGTCATTGCCCCGCCTCCGCCGCATCCGTGCCGCGCGCGGCGATGCCCGATGCGGTCGGAGCAAAGGCGAGCAGATAATCCGCCGCCTTGCTCGCGAGGCTCGCGGTCTTGAAGATCGCGCGCGTGTCGGCGCGGATGATCGAAAGCCACGCGCCGATATAGTCGGCATGACGCACGGTCGGCACGATGCCGAGCGCGGCGCAAAGGAAGGCGCTCGCTAGCTCGGCGCAAAGTTCTTCACGGCCATAAGCGCCGCTCGCGAATGCGCCCGACTGGTCGCGGTCCAGCCGCGAGGGATGCCCCGTCCAGTGGCCGAGTTCGTGGAGCGCGGTTCGATAATAGTCGATCTGGCTGCGGAAGGCCTGCTGCGGCGGCACCGCGACAAAATCGTGCGAAGGCGAATAATAGGCCTCGTTTCCGCCGACGCGGAAATCGGCGCCGCTCGCGGCGATCAGTGCTTCGGCGATGGGGACCAGCT
>JAEWIL010000208.1 GCA_023387085.1 Pseudomonadota bacterium
CGGGCTCAACGACACGACTGTCGTGGGCCTGTCCGACGCGTCGGGCGACCCGCGCTTTGCCTGGGACAGCTATCGCCGCTTCGTTCAGATGTACGCCGACGTCGTCATGGGGCTCGACCATGCCGCGTTCGAAGAGGCGCTGGAAATCGCGAAGGAAGACAAGGGCTTCTATCTCGACACCGAAATGTCGGCCGAAGATTGGCAGGCGCTCGTCCGCGAATATCAGGCGATCGTCGAACGCGAAACCGGCGCGCCTTTCCCGCAGGAGCCGAAAGATCAGCTGTGGGGCGCGATCGGCGCCGTCTTCGCCAGTTGGGAAAGCGACCGCGCGAAAGTCTATCGCCGCCTGAACTCGATCCCCGGCGAATGGGGCACCGCGGTCAACGTCCAGGCGATGGTGTTCGGCAATATGGGCGACACCTCGGCAACGGGCGTCGCCTTCACGCGCGACCCGGCGACCGGCGAGCGCGCCTGGTACGGCGAATGGTTGATCAACGCGCAGGGTGAGGACGTCGTCGCCGGCATCCGCACGCCGCAGTATCTGACGAAGCTGGCGCGCGAAAAGGCGGGCGCCAAGCCGCTGTCGATGGAAGAGGCGATGCCCGAGACCTTCGCCGAGCTCGGCCGCGTCTTCGACACGCTCGAAAATCATTACCGCGACATGCAGGACATCGAATTCACCGTCGAACGCGGCAAGCTGTGGATGCTGCAAACCCGTTCGGGCAAGCGCACCGCGAAAGCGGCGCTCAAGATTGCGGTCGACATGGCGGCCGAAGGGCTGATTTCGGAGGAAGAAGCCGTGCTGCGCGTCGATCCGGGCGCGCTCGACCAGCTGCTCCACCCGACGCTCGATCCCAAGGCGCCGCGCGATGTGCTGACCAAGGGGCTGCCCGCCAGCCCCGGCGCCGCCTCGGGCAAGATCATGTTCGACGCCGACAGCGCCGAAAAGGCCGCCGGCATGGGCGAGGCTGTAATTCTCGTGCGCGTCGAAACGAGCCCCGAGGATATTCACGGTATGCACGCCGCGAAGGGCATCTTGACCGCGCGCGGCGGGATGACCAGCCATGCGGCGGTCGTCGCGCGGGGCATGGGCCGCCCCTGCGTCTCGGGCGCCGGCGGGCTCAGCATCGACGGCAATGCCCGCGTGTTGCGCGTCGGCGGCCGCGAGCTGCGCGAAGGCGATATCATCACGCTCGACGGTTCGACCGGCGAAGTGATGGCGGGCGAGGTTCCGACCTTACTGCCCGAACTCGTCGGCGACTTCGGCACGCTGATGGGCTGGGCCGACAAGGTCCGCCGGATGAAGGTGCGGACCAACGCCGAAACCCCCGCCGACGCGCAGGTCGCGCGCGACTTCGGCGCGGAAGGTATCGGGCTTTGCCGGACTGAGCATATGTTCTTTGACGCGGCGCGAATCACCGCGGTGCGCGAGATGATCCTCGCCGACAGCGAGGAGGGCCGCCGCGCCGCGCTCGCCAAGCTGCTCCCCGAACAGCGCGGCGACTTTGCCGAGATTTTTGGCGTGATGGCCGGGCTGCCGGTGACGATCCGCCTGCTCGATCCGCCGCTCCACGAGTTCCTGCCGACGCGCGAAGAGGATTTCGCCGACGTCGCGGCGGCGGCCGGGGTCGGGATCGAGGCGCTGAAGGCGCGTGCGAACGAGCTGCACGAATTCAACCCGATGCTGGGCCACCGCGGTTGCCGTCTTGGCGTCACCTACCCCGAAATCTATGAAATGCAGGCGCGGGCGATCTTCGAGGCGGCGTGCGACGTCGCCGCCGAAACGGGGGCCGCGCCGATTCCGGAGGTGATGATCCCGCTCGTCGCGACGCGCCGCGAGTTCGACCTGATGAAGGCGGTCGTCGACGCGCAGGCGAAGGCGGTATTCGCCGAAAAGGGGCGCGAGATCGCCTATCTCGTCGGCACGATGATCGAACTGCCGCGCGCTGCGCTGATGGCGGGCGAGATCGCGGAGAGCGCCGAATTCTTCAGCTTTGGTACGAACGATCTGACGCAGACGACGATCGGTATCAGCCGCGACGACGCCGGCCGCTTCCTGACGCAATATGTCGACAAGGGCATCTTCCTCACCGATCCGTTCGTCAGCCTCGACGTCGAGGGCGTGGGACAGCTGATCGAGATCGCTGCGGATCGCGGACGGGCGACGCGCCCGGCGGTCAAGCTCGGCATCTGCGGCGAGCATGGCGGCGACGCGCCGAGCATCCATTTCTGCGAGAAAACGGGCCTCGACTATGTCAGCGCCTCGCCCTACCGTGTGCCCATCGCCCGTCTGGCGGCAGCGCAGGCGGCCCTGAAGAGGGGGTAAGCGCAAAGGGGTAGGATGCGATGAAGAGGTGGCACCGCTATGCAATCACTTTTGTGGGCGGCATGGCGGTGGGCCTCGGCGCGGCGTGGGGGCTCACGCGTGGCGGCCTCGGCGACGGCGGTATCCGCAAGGGGCCGTGGACGACGTCGCTCGGTTACGGGACCAAGGCGACCGATCCGCTGACGCGCGCCAAGGTGGCTCGCGGCGGTCTGCTGGCGCTGCCTGCGAAGGAAACCGTCTATTGGCTCGCGACCGCCGACGCCGCAGGGGCGCCGCTCGATGGCGATTGCCGCTACAGCCTGTCGGGTAAACCGCTCGACGCACGCTGGTGGAGCGTCACCGTCTATGACGACAAGGGCTATCTCGTCGACAATCCGGCGCGCGTCTGGTCGGTGAATGGCGCCAATGTCGCGCTCGATGCCAAAGGCGAATGGCGCGTCACCATCTCGCCCGACAAGCCCGGCAATGCGGCGTGGCTGCCGGGGATCAAGGGAAGGAAGTTCCAGCTTACCCTTCGCATGTACAACCCCGGTCCGGCGTTCCGCGCCGATCCCGAAAAAGCGGCACTGCCGCGCCTCGTGAAAGTGGGCTGCTGAGATGCTGCGCTGGCTTGGCCCGATCCTGTTCGGTCTGATTGTCGCAGTGGCAACCGCGTGGGCCGCAATAATTTACCTTCCTTACGGCCTGATGAGCATCGCGATGGACCGGTTGGGGCAGGGGGGCGTCAATACCATGTCCTACGGCAATCTTGCGACGCCCGAGCGGCAGCCGGTTGTGCGTCCAAGCCCCGATCTCGCTTACTCCAGCTGCCCTTATGATCTGTCGAAAGGGCCGGTGGCGATCGATGTCGCGCCGGTGCCGGGCCGCTATAGCTCGCTCAGCCTGTTCGATGCCGCGACCGACGTGATCTTCGTCCGCAACGACGTCGAGGCGAAGGATCAGCCGTATCGAATCGTTGTCGCCCGTGCGGGGCAAGCGGCGCCTGCGGGTACCGAAATCGTCCGCACGAGCCACGACCGCGGCATCGCGCTGGTCCGGCTTTTGCTGAAGGATCCCGCGGAACTCGGCGGCCTCGACGCGGCGCGGCGGCAATCCTCCTGCCATGTGGTCATAAATCCGAAATAGGGGGTTGCGCACCCCCACGACTGCCCGTAAAGGCTCCCCTCCACGCACCCGTAGCTCAGCTGGATAGAGCATCAGACTACGAATCTGAGGGTCGGACGTTCGAATCGTTCCGGGTGCGCCATTTCTCCTTCTATCGTGGAAAAGCTTGTCGCGGCGCCTTGCCGGCGCATAGCTATGCCTTGTTGCATCGCCGTCCACCATGCGACATTCCCCGCCCGAAGCGGGCCACCATGGACTGGCAAGGGAGAGTTATGGGCAAAGCCATTGTCACGGTCGATATCGGCGGCACGCACGCACGCTTCGCGATCGCCGAGGTCGGCGCCGGGCGGGTCGTCTCGCTGGGTCCCGAAACGACGCTGCACACCAAGGATTATGCAAGCTTTCAAACCGCGTGGCAGGACTTCGAACGTCGGCAGGGCGGGGCGCTGCCGCGCGCCGTCGCCATCGCGATCGCCGGGCCGGCACGCGGCGAGATTATCCGCTTTACCAACAACCCATGGATCATCCGGCCGGCGCTGATCGGCGAGAAGCTGAACGTTGATCGCTATGCGCTCGTCAATGATTTCGAGGCGGTGGGGCATGCCGTGGCGCAAGCCGATAATAGCTATTTCGAGCATCTGGCCGGACCCGACGAGGCGTTGCCGGTTAGCGGGACGATCAGTGTTCTCGGCCCGGGAACCGGGCTGGGCGTCGCCCATGTCTGGCGGGACGGCGCCGATTACCGCGTTCAGGCGACAGAGGGCGGCCATATCGACTTTGCACCGCTCGACAGCATCGAGGACGCGATTCTTGCGCGGCTTCGCAAGCGCCACCGCCGCGTGTCGGTCGAACGGATTGTCTCGGGACCGGGCATCGTCGATATATACGAGACGCTCTCGGCGATGGAGGGACGGCCGGTCACCCCACTGGACGACCGCACGATATGGGGCAGGGCGATGGACGGCGAGGATCCGCTCGCCGCGACCCCAGCCGCCCGCTTCTGCCTGTCGCTGGGCAGCGTCGCGGGCGATCTGGCGCTGGCGCAGGGCGCATCGGGGGTCGTGATCGCGGGCGGGCTCGGCCTGCGCATTCGCGACCAGCTCGTGCGTTCGGGTTTCCCCGAGCGTTTCGTCGCCAAGGGCCGCTTCGAAAATTTCATGGCGGCGCTGCCGGTCAAGCTCATCACCCATCCGCAGCCCGGCCTGTTCGGCGCCGCCGCCGCCTTCGCACGCCAGCACCGCTGAAAATTCCGCTGGCGCGGATCGGGGAAAATCGGCAGCAAGGGGCATGTCCTCGCGCCCCGTCCTCGGCATCATCGCCTGCAACCGAACCGTCGCGCCCGAGGTCGCGCAGA
>JAEWIL010000221.1 GCA_023387085.1 Pseudomonadota bacterium
CATTGGCCGCCGACACCCGTGGGGGACGAGGGATGGAGGGGATCCATCGTCCCCGAAAGTCAGGGAAGCGTGGGGCGGCCCCGCCCAAAGGCGAAGGCGACGACGAAGAGCACGACACCAATGACGAGAAGGATCTTGGCAAAATCGGCCGACAGGCCGGCGATGCCGCCGAAGCCGAGCAGCGCCGCGATCAGGGCGACGACAGCGAAAATAATGGCCCATCTGAACATGAAATTTCTCCCGCCTTTCAGGCACGCCGCTCCGCATTCCGCACGCAGGCAGGGCGGAGGTACGACACACCGTAACGTTCATCCGAAGTGGATATGCCCCGAACGCGATCGAGCCCCATTGGTTCCAGCGCCGCTGGCGACATTCTTCTTTCATAACATAGGTTAAGCCAATGGTTTGAAGGGAACAATTGAAGTCGCCGGCGCGTCTCCCACAATGCCCCACCCCCGAGGGCGATAAGCGTAGGAGAGGCCATCATGGCACAGAATAACCAGCAGGGCGGCAACCAGCCGAACCAGAACCCCGGCCAGGACCGCCAGCAGGAACAGCAGGACCAGACCCGCCGGCAGCCGGGCCAGGATCAGAACGATGATCAGGGTGGCAACCAGGCCGGCCGCGACGGCGAGAATCGGCAGAACCGCTGATAGGCCAGCAACAGATGGGCGCGCCGCGCTCACTGGGCCGGGCCGTCGCTCCCGCGCGGTCCGGCTTCGCTGTATCGAGGAGACATTTCATGGCAGACGATAAACAGGAGGTCGGGTCGCCCGACCGCGACCGTATCAGCCTTTCCGAAGATTATGAGATCCGCAGCTGGACCCAGAGCCTGGGGGTCGGCGATCAGGAGTTGCGCGAGGCGGTCGATGCCGTCGGCAACGGCGCCGACGCGGTGCGCGCTTATCTCAGCAAAAGCTGATCGCCATAGCGAGCCGCCACGTCTCTGCTCGATCGACGCCTCCATTCATTCACCGCCACCAAAAGGAAATATGCATGGCCACGCCCCTCACCGACCGCCGCATTCTCATCATGGCGACCGACGGTTTCGAACAGTCCGAACTCGAGGTTCCATTCAAGACGCTGAAGGACGCCGGTGCCGAAGTCCAGATCGCCTCGCTCGAAGAGGGACAGATCAAGGGATGGGACGAGGACGATTGGGGCGGCGAGGTCGATGTCGACCTGTTGATCGCCGACGCCAGCGCCGACGATTATGATGCGCTCGTTCTGCCCGGCGGCCAGATCAACCCCGACCTTCTGCGCATCGAGGAAAAGGCGATCGCGCTCATCCAGAACTTTGCCGAGGCGGGCAAGACTGTCGCCGCCATTTGTCATGCGCCCTGGCTGCTCGTCGAGGCCGGGCTTGCCAAGGGGCGCGATATGACCAGCTACATATCGATCCGGACCGATGTCGCGAATGCCGGCGCTCAGGTTTTCGATAGGGAGGTTGTGGTCGACGGCAATATCATCACCAGCCGCTGCCCCGACGATCTGCCCGCCTTCTGCGATGCGATCATTGAGGCACTGGCGCACGTCGGCTCCGATGCCTGATGCACGCAGGCCCGGCGCGCCGTGACCGCTCGCCGGGCAAGCTCTCGAAACCAATCGCGGCGGGACGAATTTCATCTTCATGGCCGATCCCGTCACCGACGCCTTGCGCGAAGCTGCCGCTCACCGCGGCTATCGGCTGCAGCGCTCGCGCAAAAAGACGCCCGGCGTTGGCGACTTCGGCAAATATGGGCTGACCGACGCCAAGGGAAAGCCGGTTCTCGGAATCGGCGACAAGGGCTTCACTGCCACAGCCGCCGAGGTCGAAGCCTTTTTGCGGAGCGGCGAAAACGCGACCTGGCGCCAGTCGGCAGCGCTCCCGGCCGATCGCCGCCGGCAAAAGACCGCTGCCAAAAAGGAGGCGGGCCGCGACTCCGCGCCGATCATAGAGCCGAAATCGGCGACGCGCCGAAAGACGCCCCGACCGGCACCCAGGATTGAAGCCGCTCCCGAACCAACCCTCGTCGTGCGCGCGGCCAAGCCCGGCGACAGCGAAGCCATCGCCCGCTTTCTGTCCGTAAACGGCGGCGGATCGAAAGCAGCGGTCGTCAAACGGATCGCTGCGGTCGTCGAAACGCGCGGCGCCATTCTCGTCGCCGAGCGCCGCGCCATCATCGGATGCCTTGCGTGGACGGTGGTCCCGGCACTCCACCGCGAGCCGACGGCGCGGATCGCGACACTGCTCGTCGCTGACAAGCATCGGCGCGAAGGAATCGGGCGGGCGCTGGTGAGGAAGGCCGAGACGCTGCTCGCGGGAGCGGGTTACCGGGATGTAGAAGTCATGAGCGCTATCGAAATCCGCAGTGCGCACGGTTTCTTCCGCAAGCTCGATTTCGAGGAAAGCAGCTACCGGTTCGCGAGGATGTTGAGACAGCCGCAGCAGAAGCGCGGCGCATGAAGATCGCAACCTACAATGTGAACGGCATCAACGGCCGCCTGCCGGTGCTTCTGCGCTGGCTCGAGCTTGCCAGGCCCGACATCGTAGCCTTGCAGGAATTGAAGGCGCCCCAGGATAAATTTCCCGAAGGCGCGATCCGCGATGCGGGCTATGAGGCGATCTGGCAGGGCCAGAGCCGCTGGAACGGCGTCGCGATCCTGAGCCGCATCGGCGAAATCCATGAAACGCGGCGCGGCGTCCCCGGCGATCCCGACAACGAACAAAGCCGCTATATCGAGGCCGCCGTCGGCGGCGTGTTGATTGCGAGCCTCTATCTTCCGAACGGCAATCCCCGGCCCGGACCGAAGTTCGATTTCAAGCTGCGCTGGTTCGAGCGGCTTCAGGCGCATCTCGACACTCTTGTCGGTCTCGATGCACCGGTGGTCGTGGCGGGCGACTTCAATGTCATGCCAGCCGACCTCGACGTCTATGCGCCCGAACGCTGGCGCGAGGACGCATTGTTCGCGCCCGAAGTGAAGGCGGCTTATGCGCGGCTTCTGGATCAAGGCTGGACCGATGCGATCCGCCACCTTCATCCCGGTGAAGCAATCTACAGCTTCTGGAAATATTGGCGCGGCAGCTTCGAGCGCGACGCCGGTCTCCGGATCGATCATCTGCTTCTCAACGCGCCCGCGGCGAAGCGCCTGAAGACGGCCGAGGTGGATCGGCGGCCGCGCGGCTGGGACAAGACGAGCGACCATGCGCCGGTCTGGATCGAGCTTGGGCGTGAAAAGCCCGGCGCCGGGCGCCGATCGTCGAGCTGACGCGATCAGCGCGTCCCGCTTTTCGGGTCGAGGATCAATGTTCGCCCTTCGACGCGCCAGCTTTCGAGCTCGGACAGGAAATTCATGCCGAGCACGTCGGTGTCGCCGAGCCCCGGCGAGATCACGACCTTGAGATTGCGCGCCGCGATGCCGCCGATCGCAAGGCTCTCGACCGTACCCGCATCGGCGCGCACGGTCCCGTTGGCGGTCTGCATCAACAAGGGCACAAGCGTCGCGTCCGCCTTCACGCCAGCAGCCTCGGCCGTCGCCGGCGACAATGCCGTCACAGTGGCGCCGCTATCGACAAGCATGCGGCGCTTCGTCCCGTTGATCTCGACCTCCGCCCAGAAATGCCCGTCGCGCCCCATCGGAATCCGGACCTCGTCGCCGACGACCTGCTGGCGGTCGAGCCCGAGGCTCGACGTGATGCGCGACAGATTGGGATCGAACGGCGCCTGCTGCAGCACGAGGAAGATGCCGAAGGCGAGCAAGGCGAATGAGAAAACCCCTCGCAGAACGCGCCCCACATAGGGGAGCTTGAACAGGATGACGAGAATCAACGCCGCACCGACGGCGTAGATCGCAAGGCTTTCCCCGGAAAGATTTGGCGCAAGATCGGCGGTCACGGGCATTATTCCTGTCGAATTACAAAGGCGAAGGTGACAGCGCCCTGAACGATCCAAAACCGTCCGGCGCACCCCGCTTGACGCATCGCCCGACTCAATGGAACATATAGGGAACATTTGAGTCGATGCCCTATGACATTTGCTTTGCCCTCGCCCGTCTCCCGGCCGTCCGCCGAGGAGCTTGCCGCGCTTCGCGAGGCGGTTGCGCGCGTGCGCACGGCGCGTGGCCCGGTCCTGCCGTTCGCGATCCCCGAGGTCGATGATCGGCTCGCCGATCATGGCCTCGACAGCGCGGGGATGCACGAGATCGCGGGAGCAAGCCCGAGCTGGAGCGACGATGCCGCCGCGACGCTGTTCGCCGCCGGGATCGCCGCGCGCTTCGCCGCCGCCCCCGGGCTCAACATCCTCTGGACGCTGACGCGCTTCGACCTTTACGCGCCCGGCCTCGAACAGGCGGGCCTCGCGCCCGAGCGGATTTTCTATGCGCAAGGCAAGGACGACAAGGATGTGCTCGCGCTCGCCGAAGATGGCCTCCGCGATGGGTCGCTGGCCTGCGTCGTCGCCGAAGCCAAGGTCATAGATCAGGCCGCGACGCGCCGGCTCCAGCTTGCCGCCTCCGAAGGCCGCACCCCGATGCTGCTCTATCGCCGCTACCGGCGGCAGGATCGCTGCCCGCTCGCCGAGCCTTCGCTGGCGATGACCCGCTGGCGCATCGGCTGCGTCCCGTCGTCGATAATCTCCACGCCCGGCGTCGGACGCGGGCGCTGGTCGGTCGAGCTTGTCCGCCAGCGCGGCGGACCGCCCTTCTCCCTCGAACTGGAGGCGTGCGATGACCAGGGTCGCCTCGCTCTTCCTGCCGCAGCTCGCAATCGAGCGAATGCGGAGGATGGAGCGGCCAAATTCGCCGCCTGACCGCGCCCGCGCCGCTCCGGCGACCGCCCTGCCCCTGCCCGTCGACGACAACCCCGGCGCCTGCTCGGTCCCGCGCGGCGGCGGCTGGCGGCCCGGTGCACGGTGGGCGCGTGACGGAACGATAGAGGATTTGCCGACGCACCAGCGCCCGACGATGCGCGAGATGGGTCGCCGCTCGGAAGCAGCGCCCTCGCCTTTTCGTCCCGCACGCGGCGACGAGGCCGGCGCGGCGGTCATGCCGCCACCCGCGCTGCCGCCGCTGTGGGGCCTCAAACCCCGCATTCTCGTCGCGCGCGACGGGCAGCGCGATATCGTCACCGCCGCCTGTCCGCTCGCGCAAGATCTGGGGCTGACGCGCGGCATGGCGGCGGCGCATGCGCGCGCACTCGTTCCCGATCTCGATGTCGGCGACGCCGAGCCATCGGCCGACGCGGCGTGGCTCGACCGCCTCGCGCACCACGCCGTGCGCCACTGGACTCCGACCGCGGCGACAGAGGGCACAGATAGTCTCTGGCTCGATCTCACCGGCACCACGCATCTGTTCGGCGGCGAGCATCGCTTCTGTCGGCGGGCGATCGGATTCCTGCGCCGCCTCGGCTTCACCGCGCATATCGCGATCGCCGGCACGCCGGGGGCCGCGCACGCGCTCGCGCGCTATTCGGGCAATCGGATGACGATCCTCGCACCCGGCACCGAGACCCAGGCGCTTGCCGACCTGCCGCTCGCCGCCCTCCGCCTCGGCCCCGAAGCCCTCGCCACCGCGGCACGCTTCGGGATCGAACGCATCGCCGATCTTTACCCGATGCCCCGCGGGCCGCTCGCGCGGCGCCTCGGCGTCAAGACCGTCGAGCGCCTGGATCAAGCTCGCGGCCTAGCCCCCGAACCGATCCAGCCGCTTGTGCCGTTCGAGGCGCCCGTCGTCGAACGGCGCCTCCTGGAGCCGGTCGCGACCGCCGAAGCCATCGCGCAGGTCGTCGGCGACCTTGTCGACGATTTGGTCGGCGTGCTCGAAAAACGCGGCCTTGGCCTGCGCGCCGCGGCGCTCGCATGCGTCCGCGTCGATGCCGCCGAACAGATCATTTCGCTCGGCGCCGCGCGCGCAACGCGCGACGCCAGGCACATCAAGCGCATGTTCGCGCTTCGTATCGAAAGGATCGAGCCCGGTCTCGGGATCGAGGCGATGCGGCTCGCCGCGCCGCAGGTGGAACCGCTCGGGGCCACGGCGATCGCCAGCGAGTTGATCGCCGGCGACCGTCCCCCCGACATCGCCCCGCTCGTCGACCAGCTCGCCGGCCGCGTCGGCGAAGCCGCGCTGTTCCGCCTGACCGCCATCGAAAGCGACGTGCCCGAACGCGCGGTCCGCGCGCTGGCGCCGCTCGCCGAGCCGCAAGGCTGGCCGAACTGGAAGCGGCCCGCCCGCCTTCTCGTTCGACCCGAGCATTTGCACGGCGTCGTGGCGCTCCTGCCCGACCATCCGCCCCGCCGTTTCATATGGCGCGGCAGGCCCTATCGCGTCGTCGCGGGCGACGGCCCCGAGCGCATCCATGGCGAATGGTGGAAGAATGGCCGCGAGATGTGGGCGCTGCGGGATTATTTCAAAGTCGAAGTGGAGAGCGGCGAGCGTTTCTGGATCTTCCGCCGCGGCGATGGCGTCGAAGCCGAAACCGGCGATCTAAGCTGGTACATGCACGGCGTGTTCGGCTGATGCCGCCCGCCCCGACGAGCTATGTCGAGCTCCAGGTGACGAGCCACTTCTCGTTCCTGCGCGGGGCGTCGGCGCCCGAAGAGTTGTTCGCCGCCGCCGCGCTCCAGGGCCATCGCGCGCTGGGGCTCACCGATCGCGGCAGCGTCGCCGGCATGGTGCGGGGGCTCAGCGGACAGGAGACGACCGGCGTCCGCATGATTGCCGGCACGCGGCTCGATCTGCGCGACGGCCGCGCACTTCTCCTTTATCCCAAGGACCGCGCCGCCTGGTCGCGGCTCACCCGGCTGCTCAGCCTCGGCAAGGCGCGCGGCGGCAAGGGCAATTGCTGGCTCGACTGGTCCGATGTCGCGGCGCACGCCGAAGGACAGGTCGCGATCCTGATCCCCGACGAACCCGACGAGCGGGCGCGGCTCGACCTCGGCGAGCTTCGCGAGATATTCGGGGATGATGCGCATCTCGCGCTTTCCTTCCGTAGGCGCCCCGAGGATGGGCAGCGCCTCCGCGCGCTCGACGACCTCGCCAAGGCTGCGCGCGTGCGCAGCGTCGCGACCGGAGACGTCCTCTACCACTCCGCCGAACGCCGCCCGCTTCAGGATATCGTCACCGCCATCCGCGAGAAGACGACGGTCGACGCGCTCGGCTTCCGCCGCGAACGCTTCATGGACCGTTGCCTCAAAAGTCCGCAGGAGATGGAGCGCCGCTTCGCGCTATTCCCCGATGCGATCCAGGCGAGCGCCGACATCGCGGACGCATGCCGCTTCGATCTCGGCGAGATCAAATATCAATATCCCTATGAACAGGTGATGGAGGGCCGCACCGCGCAGGAAGCGCTCGCCGCGCTCACCGCCGAGGGCGCGAAGACGATGTTCCCGGACGGCCTGCCCGCACCCTATCGCCGGCAGATCGATCACGAGCTCAAGCTCATCGGCGAGCTCGGCTATGCGCCCTATTTCCTGACCGTCAACGCGATCGTCGCCGAGAGCCGGCGGCGCGGCATTCTTTGCCAGGGCCGCGGATCGGCGGCGAACAGCTGCGTCTGCTATATGCTCGGCATCACCTCGATCGACCCGATCCGCCACGAACTTTTGTTCGAGCGCTTCGTCTCGGGCGAGCGCAAGGAGCCGCCCGATATCGATGTCGACTTCGAACATGAGCGGCGCGAAGAAATCATCCAGTGGATCTACGAGACGTACGGCCGGCACCGGAGCGCGCTGACCGCCGTCGTCACGCGCTACCGGACGCGCGGCGCGGTCGCCGAGGTGGGCAAGGCGCTCGGCCTGCCGCGCGACCTCACCAAGATGCTCACCGGGCTCGTGTGGGGCTGGTCGGTCGACGGGATCTCCGACGAGGAAATCGAAAAGCTCAACCTCAATGCCAACGATCATCGGCTTCGGCTGACGCTCGACCTCGCGCGCCAACTCATCGGCACGCCGCGGCACCTTTCGCAGCATCCCGGCGGCTTCGTACTGACCGAGGAACGGCTCGACGATCTCGTACCGATCGAGCCCGCTCGGATGGAGGATCGCCAGATCATCGAATGGGACAAGGACGATATCGACGTCTTGAAGTTCATGAAGGTCGACGTCCTGGGGCTCGGGATGCTCGGCTGCATGAACCGCGCCTTCAACCTGCTGCGCGACCACAAGCAAATCGACATCGGCATGGCCGACCTGCAGGACGACGATCCCGCAGTCTTCGGCATGATCCAGAAGGCCGACACGCTCGGCGTCTTCCAGATCGAGAGCCGCGCGCAAATGTCGATGCTGCCGCGGATCAAGCCCAAATGCTTCTACGATCTCGTCATCGAGGTTGCCATCGTCCGCCCCGGCCCGATCCAGGGCGACATGGTGCATCCCTATCTGCGCCGCCGCGAAGGCAGGGAGAAGCCCGAATATCCCAAGCCCGAACTCCGCGCGGTGCTCGAGAAGACGCTCGGCGTCCCGCTCTTCCAGGAGCAGGCGATGAAGGTCGCGATCGTCGGTGCGGGGTTCACGCCCGCCGAGGCGGACCAACTCCGCCGCGCGATGGCGACCTTCAAGCTGACGGGGGGTGTCAGCCATTTCTACGACAAGCTCGTGAACGGCATGGTCCAGCGCGGATATCCCAAGGATTTCGCCGAACGGACCTTCAAGCAGATCGAGGGGTTCGGCAGCTACGGCTTCCCCGAGAGCCATGCCGCGTCCTTCGCCAAGATCGCCTACGCGTCCTGCTGGATGAAGCATCATCATCCCGACGTCTTTTGCGCGGCGCTCCTCAACGCGCAGCCGATGGGCTTCTACGCGCCCGCGCAGATCGTCCGCGATGCGCGGAACCACGGCGTCGAGGTGCGTCCCGTCTCGATCAACCACAGCCATTGGGATTGCACGCTCGAGCAAACCGACAGCCGATATCTCGCCGTCCGCCTCGGTTTTCGTCAAGTTCGCGGCCTTGCCAACCTCCACGGCGCCGCGATCGTCGGCGCGCGCGGCGACATATCCTATGATGCGGTCGAAGATGTCTGGCGCCGCGCCGGCGTGCCGCGCGCCGCGATCGAGCGGCTCGCCGAAGCCGACGCCTTCCATGCAATAGCCGAGAACCGCCGGCAGGGTCTCTGGAAGGTCCGCGGCCTCGGCGAAGCGCCGCTGCCCTTGTTCCAGGCCGCCGACGAACGCGAGGCCGGGTTCAGCCCCGAGGGCATCGAGCCGCCGACGATCCTGCGGCCGAT
>JAEWIL010000164.1 GCA_023387085.1 Pseudomonadota bacterium
GGCCGGCACGGCTCCGGCCCGCTCGCGCGGCGCGGGACGCGACCAGAGCAGATGATAGCTGTCGCTTTCGGGCGCGGTGCGGATGAGATTGGCGCGCAGCGGAGCGCCGAGCGCGGGGTCGTCGATCTGCAGCGCGACGTAGGAGCCGGCGCGCTCGCCGGTCCGACTCCACCCCGCACCGACCTCGGTGCCGCTCTCCGCGTCACCGAGCAGCACCCGCCAGCCGGGTGCGTTCTCGGCGCTGCTTTCCTGCGCCGGCACGATCGCCAGCATGGCATCGAGCGTCAGCGTCGAGAGGTGGCCGCTGAAGCCGTTCGCGCTTTCCTGGAAACTGCCGATAATCATCTTCGCTTCTCCTTCAGTGTTGAATAGGGGGCATCGGTGGCGCGCCGAGGCGCCAGCGCAGCGGCGCGCCGGGTGCATCGCGCGTGAGGAGCGGCCGCGCTGTACCGATGAGGCCGGAGGCCGGCATCGGGCCGAAGTAGCGACTGTCGAGGCTCGCCGGCGGGGTGTTGAGGAGAAATAGTTCGCCGCCGCGCAGCGTGCGGCAGCCCGACCATTGCGGCAGCGCCCTATCCCACCGGTCGCGCGCCAGCACGGCAGCGGCCGCGCGGCCGTTGATCCGCACCATATCGTCCTCCCGGCAGACGATGTCGCCTGGAAGCGCGGCGATCCGCTTCAGCAGCGGCGTGCCCATGGGAAGATAACGGCGCTCGGCGAGGAAGCGCGCCGTACGCGGGCCGGGGCTGATGAGGACGAGATCGCCGACCGCGTAGCGGTCGCGCGATGTGATCCTGTAAAGCCCGATCGGCGCCGATGCGCTCGCGTTCCAGATGAGGCGCGGATGCGGCGCAAGCGCATCGGTCGCGGCGAAGCCAAGACCGAATAGCGCGGCGAAGCCGACCGTCGCGGCGAGCCAGCGGCGGTTCACTGCTCGAGCGCCTTGCGACGAAGCCAGGCTGCATGCCTGTCGCTTCCGTAAGGTCGGAACGGCAGACCGGCGGCGATGCGGCTGCCGACGTGGCGCCAGTGATCGGGCGCCGCATCGCAGGGATCGACGCCCGCCGCCTCGACCGCGTCGATCGCGCCAAGAACGAGCGCAACCTTCGGCCAGCCGTCGACCCGCAGCAGGAGGTCGGCGCCCGGACGGACGAACGGCAGCGTCGCATAGGCCGCGCCGGGCGCAACCGCGGCAGCGATGGCGATCGTCGAATGGACGGTGCCATAGTCATTCGACGTCCAGCGCACGAAGGCGAACAGGGCTCCGGGGCGGAACGCCGCGACGCGGGTCCGCCGGTTCAGGAACGTCTCCGCGGCGACGCGTCCGAAGCGCAGCCATTGCTCCAGCCGCCCTTCGATCCATGTCATCTCGACTTCGGTCAGGCCGCTCGCGGCCGGCGGGCGCGGCGGCGGTCCCGCCGCAGCCGGGTAAGCCGGGGACGGAAGCGAAGCCGGGCGGGGTGTCGGAGCGGAGCTCATCAGCGGCGCACCGGCTGCGATGGCGGCATCGCCTCGCCGCCCACCGGGCTCGTAGACCGGCGCCGGCCGCTCGCGGCCCACGCGTCTAGATCGGCGATGGTGTAGACGACGCGGCCGCCGACCTTGTGATAGATCGGGCCTGTACCGAAATAGCGGTGCTTTTCGAGCGTTCGGCCCGACAGCCCGATATGCAGCGCCGCATCCGGCGTCCTCAAATAGCGCGGAATGACCGGTTCGGGGACCTCGGGCATAGGGAAACTCCTGGCGGCGATCGGGGGCTCCAGCGTGCTGGAGCGTGCTCGCGTCGACACATGGAGAAGTGCTGCAAGGATTCGGAACGGACAAAGTGACGGGCTTCGGAATGTCCCGATCAGGAAGCGGCGAGGAGCGCGCGGTAGCCGCCGTCGCGCATCGCGAGGGCGCGCTTTCGCCAGCGCCCAATGCGCCGCCGTTCGCTCGATGCGTCCCATTCGGAGGCGGAGAGCCGCCGGGCCGCCCCCGGTATCAGCGCTGCCGCGATATCGCGCGGCGAGGCGCCCGCCTCATGCGCGTCGAGAAGGCGCAGCCACTGCACAAGCCGCCAGCGCTCCGTCGGGCCCGGCTCGGCGCAGGCCGCAGGCCGCGCACCGGGAACGCCGCTGAGCCCCAGATGAAGCGCGCTGGCGACAGCCAGCCGCGCCGCGGCGTTGTCGGCAGCCGCGCAGATATAGGCGAGTGCGGTATCGGCACCGCCATGCTCGATAGAAAGACGGTAGCGCCGACCGTCGACGGCGAGCACGAGATGCCAGCGTACAGGATCGATCGCCTCGGCGGCAACGCCGGAAAGAAGGGCGATATCTGCGAGCCGCGCCGCAGCGAAGCCTGGCGGCGCGGGCGCGGCGATCGTTACGAACGCGCAGGCCCGCGGGTGCCAGAGGGCGGGCGCGTCGGCTGCGCTATGTCGTGGATCGAGGGCGAAAGACCAACCCCCAGTGCCGCGCGAGCAAACGAAGCGCGCCCGAGGCGCGAGGGCCGCCGAGCGCAGCGGCATATTGGGCGCGATAGACTGGCGACCGGCGGAGAAATTCCTGCGCGAAATCCGCGCGATCATATCGCTCGAATATTTTCGGAAAATATGGCGACTGCCAATCGATCGTCCGACCCATAAGCAACTCCCACGACAGAGACTGGGGACAAAATAGGGATATGCGAAGCTTCTGCGCCGGCCTTTCCATCATGGTTACTGGCTCATAAGCGATGACATTAGCCCAAAATCCGTTCCAATTCGCACGGAGACGTCCTCAATCTGGAGCTATTATCGCCCGGCCGAAGCCGGGCGATAAACGCCGGACCTAGCCGTCGCTCCGGCGCTGCGGGCGGCTCCAGACCAGGTCATATTCGCCCTCGTCGCCCTCGAAGAGCTGCGCGAAGACGGGGGCGGTGAAAGTCGGATCGTCGAGCTTGACCGAGAGATAGGGGCGGTTGTCTTGGGTGGTCTTGCTCCAGGCCGCGCCCACCTCCGCCGCCTTGATGAAGACGCGGTGGCTCGGTGCATTGCCGCTGGGGCTTTTCTCGGGAACGATGCGAACATCCTTGGCCTGAACCGATAGGGTGACGATTTCGCCGCGATATTCTCCCGCGACCTGCTTGAAGCTTCCGATCTTGCTCATGTCCTGTCCTTTCCATTTGCTCGGGCCGCGCCGTTGCGGCCTCGATGCGCATCGCCCGCCGGCAAGGGTCCGGCGCCGCAGCCGAAGGCCCGGAGCGCATGCGGAGGACGGCGCGTTCGTCTTTCTTGTCTCGCGAGGAACGGCGGCACGCCGGGGGAAGAAAGTCGGATAAGCGCCGTTGCGGCGAGCCGGACCAGCGCAGCGGCTTGCCGGCAGATCGCGCATCCCGAGAGGCCGGAACGGTGCGGACCAGGGGAATGATCGGGGCAGGAGCGAGCGGGCTTCAAGCGCGGGCACGCATGCGGCCGGTCCCGCCGCCCGGCATGGTCATGGCCCCGCCCCGGGACCGGCCCGAGCACTCAGTCCGCCGGTATCTCCGGCGCGGTGACGGCAACGGGCTGCTTCGCCTCGGCAACCAGGCCTTCAAGGGAGGTTGCCGCCGACGCTGCGGTGATCAGCGCTGCGGCCCATGACGCGAGGCCGAGGACCGGACCGGGTTCGGCGAATAATCCGCCGAGGTCGCTTGCGAGCTGGTAGCCCGCGAACCCGGCAGGAACGGCGAACAGCGCCGCGACGAGCAGCCGGACGAGCGTTGAACCTGCGAAGGCCGGAAGAATGCGCCCCGCCAAAATTATGCCGATGCCGGACGCGAAGCCGCAGAGGATCGCGGCGCTATGACCCACGCCGCGGTCGAGCAGGTGGAATGCAAGCGAGATACCGGCATAGACTGGCAGCGCGAATATCGCGGTGCGAACGGCGAGCCAGAGCATATAGAGTGCGGCTATGCCGCCGAAGATGAGTAGGATGGTCACGGGCGTCCTCCAACCGGACGCGCCCGCCTCCACCTCCACAGCGCAATCTGCACCGCGGAAATAGCCGGAAGCGACCGAGGGTGGAACCGCAACTGGGTCCACCCCGGATCGAGTTCGGGGTCAGCGGCCGAACGGATCATATTCGCTGACGATTGTCGCCGGATCGCCGTCGAATTCGTCGAGCGGCATCACGGCATAGCCGTTCGAGGTCTGGACCAAGACGATAATCACCATCATCGTGCGGGCGAGGTTCCAGCCAAGCGATTGGGCGGTGGAAAGCGGCATATCGGGGCTCCTGCAACGCGAGCGGGCCAATCCCGCTCGACAGGCGCCCCGCCGGACGGGGACAGGCCGCAGTCATCGCGGCATAGCCGCGGCACAAGCTTGCGCAGGGACCCCGAAGGGGTTGACTGTGGGAGGCCGGGCCTCGGCCAAGGGATAGCGTCGATCGAGAGCGGGAATGGACCGCGGCTTGCGGGTCGGCATTGCCTTCCGGGAGCCGATCAGTCGGCTTCCCCGAGATGGACGAACGGAAACCATCCCCGACAGGGTCGGCGTACAGACCGTCGGAATGCGAGACGGTGGCCGTGATCAACCATCGCAGATAGTTCGACAGGCAGGCCGACAAGGGTGGCTACAGCTTCCGCGGCCCCAACGAAGAGCCCGACACTTTCAGAGCGGCGTCGGGACGCCGAACTGTGCCTGGCGCACAGGATCCTCGCTCAGCGGGCGGTTGCCCAGGGGTCGATTAAGCCGATGCCGCAGCCTTCGAAGTCCTTGGTATTTCGTGTTGCGACGCTCGCACCGCGCGAACGCGCAATGGCGGCGATCTGTGCGTCGAACTGGCTGATCGGGCGACCTGCCCGGCGGCGATCCGTCGCGATCTCGGCAAATGCCGACGCTCCGTCGCTGTCGAAAGGCAATATACGACCGGCAAAATCTGCCGCGAACATGGCGCCCACTGCCGCCTGCAATTCGAGCTGGCGGCGACCCGGCTCAAGGATGGCAATGCCGGCAAGGATTTCGGCTTCGGTGATCGCCGTGACGAAGAGCGACGCCCTGGCATGACCTCCCAGCCACGAAATGACAGAGGGTTCGGGACGCGGCCTCAGCGCTTCCGAAAGGACATTCGTATCGAGAATGATCACGAAAGGTCGACCGCAGAGCGCATGGCTTCGCGC